>NZ_JBWKVA010000018.1:34419-149555 GCF_059421425.1 Pseudomonas sp. GW821-FHT02H09 | reverse complement strand
AAATCAGACTCTGCGGTATTCCAGACAAACCGTGGAGGCAGGATTTACGACTGCTTCGCAGCCGAACGCAGGCTTCGCCAGCTGCTACAAGGACGCAGGCTTCGCCAGCTGCTACAATGCCGGCCTTTCGTGGAGAACAGACCTTTATGCCAACGTCCTTTCTAGAAATTGTTGAGTTGCCTGACGGCCGTATCGAGCTGCGCAGGGCTGAGGACGAGGGTTCTCTGGTTACTTTGAATTTTTCCGAAGATGCCAAAGCGTTTCTGCAAGGTCAGCACGTTGAAGTGGCCAAGGCCATGTTGAGCGTTGGTGTGCAGATGGCTGGACGTCTGGTTGAAGGCGAATTTGAGAGAGAAGACGGGCCACGGATTCTTCACTGAGTCCGTTTGTCGGTTTTTTTGGTGCAATTCGTTGCTTCAAATCGGCTTCTCTATTCTTGAGAAGCCCTATGGTATTCAAGTTTCGTTACAGTCCTGTTGATCAACCCAGACGAATATTCAGGCTTTGCGCGTCCCCTGTGCGGGCAGCGCTGATCAGCTGTTGCCGTGCGCTGGGCGCCAGTGGGTTGAGCCAGCTGACAACAGTGTGGCTGCGGCCCAGGCGCAACGCCTCGCAAGTCAGTTGCTGAGCGCTTTGTGTGCCTCGTGGTTGCAGCAGCAAAATCCGCTCGCGGTTCAATCCTGCGTCCCGTAGCCAGGCCTGGGTCAGGCTCGATGGCGGGGCAATCAGTGTCAGCCAGCGAGCGTCCTGGTCCTGGCTCAACTCTCTGAGAATAGGGGCCAGCAGGTTCAGGCAGTTCCCGGCTGCACCGCGTAACGACAGTTCACTGAAAGCTTCGGGCCCGGCGCTCCAGGGCGACTCGACCACGTCTTTGAGGATCGGGGCGAGTGGCTGCGCCATAAACGCCTCGAACAGTGACAGTTGTGCTTGCTGTGGTGTGTGTGGGAACTGCATAAAGCCTCCTTTAGCGGCGAATGACGCCGACACTCAAGCCTTCGATCACCAGGTCCTGATCTTTCAGGTTCACTTCGATAGGGGCGAACTCGGGGTTTTCGGCAATCAGCCAGACTTTGCTGCCTTCACGCTTGAAGCGTTTCACGGTGACTTCATCGCCGATCCGGGCAACCACGATCTGGCCATTGCGAGCTTCGCGAGTGGTATGTACAGCGAGCAGATCACCGTCGAAAATGCCGACGTCTTTCATGCTCATGCCGTGTACGCGTAGCAGGTAGTCGGCGCGAGGATGGAAGAAGGCAGGGTTGATGTTGCAGGATTCTTCGATGTGCTGCTGTGCGAGAATCGGTGCGCCGGCGGCAACCCGGCCGATGATCGGCAGGGTAGAGTCATCGCCTGCCTTGGCTTCGAAGCCTGGGATGCGAATTCCGCGGGAAGCGCCTGGCGTCATCTCGATTGCACCCTTGCGGGCCAGTGCCTTGAGGTGTTCTTCAGCGGCGTTGGGTGACTTGAAACCCAGCTCCTGAGCGATTTCCGCGCGAGTCGGCGGGTAGCCGTTGTCTTCGAGGCAGCGTTTGATAAAAGCCAGAATCTCAGCTTGGCGTGGCGTCAGTTTTAGCATTTCGATCGCTCTGTCTTTTTATACAGTGACTGGGATTATATACAGTGGATCGTTCTTGGCAATCCTCCTTTTTATCCAGTCCGCCGGGCGGTCGAATTGCAGCTGATCGTGCCATGAGTTACAGGACTGACTACACAGTCAGACTTGTGTGATTTAATAGGTGACTGACCGGCCGGAAAACGGACAGGCAGGCTTGACAAGGTAAAGTCTGAAACGTATGTTTCAAACAAGTGTTTGTCAGGCGGAGTAGCCATGGCCCAGTCCGAAACCGTTGAACGTATTCTCGATGCTGCCGAGCAGTTGTTCGCGGAAAAAGGGTTTGCCGAAACCTCATTACGGCTGATCACCAGCAAGGCCGGGGTTAACCTGGCGGCGGTGAACTATCATTTCGGTTCAAAAAAAGCGCTGATTCAGGCGGTTTTTTCGCGTTTCCTCGGTCCCTTCTGCGTCAGTCTCGATCGCGAGCTCGAGCGGCGTCAGGCCAAGCCGGACAACAAGCCGAGCCTGGAAGAACTGCTGGAAATCCTCGTCGAGCAAGCTCTGGTGGTTCAGCCACGCAGTGGCAACGACCTCTCTATTTTCATGCGTTTGCTGGGGCTGGCTTTCAGTCAGAGCCAGGGGCACTTGCGTCGCTATCTGGAAGACATGTACGGCAAGGTGTTCCGCCGCTACATGATGCTGGTCAACGAGGCCGCGCCGCGTATTCCACCTATCGAACTGTTCTGGCGCGTGCATTTCATGCTGGGTGCAGCGGCGTTCAGCATGTCGGGTATCAAGGCCCTGCGGGCAATTGCCGAGACCGATTTTGGGGTCAATACCTCGATTGAGCAGGTAATGCGTTTGATGGTGCCGTTTCTGGCGGCCGGTATGCGCGCTGAAACCGGCGTCACCGATGATGGCATGGCCACCGCACAGCTAAGACCGCGCAGTAAATCGACCCCAGCGGTCGCCAAGGTTTAGCCGCACACGGGTGGGCGCGACTGCTTACATCCGCTAAGCTAGCCGCCCATGCCGACTCCAGTTTTAGATCCGCTCCATATCCTCTGCGCCGGCCCTCTGTTGCCGGGCTTTGCCTGTGGCGATCCGGTCGTGCGTCTGCATCGGGCCGGGCTCATCGTTGATGTGCCGTGCGCGCATCCCGTTATTAAGGAATTTCTATGACATCTGGCCTGCAAGGCTCCTTGATGGTGGACGTCGCCGGTACCTGGCTGACGGCTGAAGATCGCCAATTGTTGCGCCAACCCGAAGTGGGTGGCTTGATCATTTTTGCGCGCAATATCGAGCATCCGCGCCAGGTGCGTGAGCTGAGTGCATCGATCCGCGCCGTGCGTGCGGACCTGCTGTTGGCGGTAGACCAGGAAGGCGGTCGGGTACAACGTCTACGCCAGGGCTTTGTGCGTTTGCCGGCGATGCGGGCGATTGCCGATAACCCCAATGCCGAGTATCTGGCCGAGCAGTGTGGCTGGATCATGGCGACTGAAGTGCTGGCGGTCGGCCTCGACTTGAGTTTCGCCCCGGTACTGGACCTGGACTATCAGCGCAGCGCTGTCGTGGGCAGTCGTTCATTTGAAGGGGATCCAGAGCGCGCGGCTTTACTGGCGGGAGCTTTTATTCGCGGAATGAACAGCGCCGGTATGGCTGCCACCGGCAAGCACTTTCCCGGTCACGGCTGGGCGGAGGCTGACTCCCATGTGGCCATACCGACCGACGAGCGCAGCCTGGAAGACATTCGCGCCAATGACCTGGTGCCGTTTGCCCGTTTGAGCAAACAGTTGGCGGCGGTGATGCCGGCCCACGTTATCTACCCTCAAGTCGATTCTCAACCTGCTGGTTTCTCTCGCCGTTGGTTGCAGGACATCCTGCGCGGTGAATTGCAATTTGATGGCGTCATCTTCAGCGATGACCTGTCCATGGCCGGTGCTCACGTAGTTGGCGATGCAGCGAGTCGAATCGAGGCGGCGCTGTCGGCCGGTTGCGATATGGGGCTGGTGTGTAACGATCGTGCGGCTGCCGAGCTGGCCTTGAGCGCCGCCCAGCGATTGAAGGTCACGCCGTCTGCGCGTATCGCGCGAATGCGCGGCAAAGCGTTCGCGACTAGCGAATACCGCCAGGATCCGCGCTGGCTGGCGGCCCTTGGCGCGCTCAAAGATGCCCAACTGATTGATTAAGGATTTTTGCAATGACGGTTTACGCGATTATTGGTGGCACTGGTCTCACTCAGCTTGAAGGCTTGAGCATTCGCCAATCGTTGCCGCTGGATACGCCGTACGGGACGCCTTCGGCGGACATCCAGTTTGGCGAATACGCCGGGCGTGAAGTGCTGTTTCTGGCGCGTCACGGCCATCCTCACCGTTTTCCACCGCATCAGGTGAATTACCGGGCCAATATCTGGGCCTTGAAACAGGCGGGTGCCGAGGCGATTCTGGCGGTCAACGCAGTGGGCGGAATTCATGCGGCAATGGGCACAGGGCATTTTTGTGTCCCCCACCAGCTCATTGATTACACCAGCGGTCGTGAACACACCTACTTTGCCGATGATCTTGAGCAGGTTACTCACATCGACTTCAGCTATCCCTACAGCGAACCACTGCGAGAGAAGCTGATCGCCGCGCTGGCGGCTGAGGGTTGTGCCTACAGCAGTCATGGCGTGTATGCCTGCACCCAGGGGCCGCGTCTGGAAACCGTAGCCGAGATCGCCCGACTGGAGCGTGATGGTTGCGATATCGTTGGCATGACCGGCATGCCGGAAGCTGCACTGGCTCGTGAGCTGGATCTGGCTTATGCCTGCCTGGCATTGGTGGTGAACCCGGCGGCGGGCAAGTCCACCGCGGTGATCACCATGGCCGAGATCGAGCAAGCGTTGCAGGACGGTATGGGTAAGGTTAAATCGACCCTGGCGCGGGTGTTGGCGGGCTGAGTTGTAGGAGCAGAGCTTGCTCCGGGCCGCGTTCCGACGATGACGATCTCAAGGACGCCATCGCCGGCAAGCCGTGCTCCTACAGGATGGCGGTATAACCGGCGCCGCTATCCTTTTGACTTATGCGGCAGCGGCGCAAACAACGCTTCAATATCCTCGCTCTGCAATTTCCAGTCCCCGGTCTTGCGTCCATCCAGCACTCCCGCCGCCAGGTCGGATTTTTCCTTTTGTAGATGCTGAATCTTCTCTTCGACGGTTCCGCGAGCAATCATCTTGTAGACGAATACCGGCTTCTCCTGACCGATGCGATAGGCGCGGTCGGTGGCCTGGTTTTCGGTGGCCGGGTTCCACCACGGATCGTAGTGGATGACGGTGTCGGCCTCGGTCAGGTTCAAGCCCACACCACCGGCCTTCAGGCTGATCAGGAAGATTTGCAGCTTGCCACTCTGAAATGCCTTCACCGGCGTGCGTCGATCCCGGGTTTGTCCGGTCAACAGTGCATAGGCGACGCCGCGGCGTTTCAGTTCCTCTTCGATCAGGGACAGCATCGAGGTGAATTGCGAAAACAGTAGAATGCGTCGACCCTCTTCGAAAAGCTCCTCGAGCATTTCCATCAAGCTGTCGAGTTTGCCGGACGAGCTGCCGCGCGCTGGTGGGGCCTCATTGACCAGTCGCAAATCACAGCAGACCTGACGCAGTTTGAGCAGCGCCTCGAGGATGATGATCTGGCTGCGGGCAACGCCTTTGCGGGTGATCTCGTCGCGGACTTTTTTATCCATGGCCAGGCGCATGGTTTCATAGACGTCACGCTGCGCTTCGTTGAGCTCGACCCAGTGGATGATCTCGGTTTTCGGCGGCAGTTCGGTGGCGACCTGTTCTTTGGTCCGGCGCAACAGAAAGGGTTTGATCCGGCCATTGAGATGCTGCAGCCGTACTTCACTGGCGCGCTTTTCGATCGGCACGCGGTAATCGCGATTGAAGGTCTTCACGTCACCGAGCCAACCGGGCAACAGGAAGTGAAACAGCGACCACAGTTCGCCTAAATGATTTTCCAGTGGCGTACCGCTCAAGCACAGGCGTTGCCGGGCATTGAGCTCGCGCGCGGCATGGGCAGCCTTGCTGTTGGGGTTCTTGATGTATTGTGCTTCATCAAGGATCAGAACATGCAGCGGCAGGGCGGCGAGACGCTCGACATCCTTGGGCAGCAGCGCATAAGTGGTCAGGATCAGGTCGTAATCCGTCAACTCGTCGAAGTGCTTTTTGCGCCCGGCACCGTACAGCGCCAGAATTTTGAGTTGCGGGGTGAAGTGCGCCGCCTCATCAAGCCAGTTGGGGATCAGGCTGGTGGGCATCACCACCATGCATGGCCGGTCCAGGCGTCCCGCGTTCTTCTCGCTCAGCACATGGGCCAGGGTTTGCAGGGTCTTGCCCAGCCCCATGTCGTCCGCGAGGATCCCGCCGACTTCCAGTTGCCGCAGCGACTGCATCCAGCTCAAACCTTCCAGCTGATAATGCCGTAGTGTGGCGTTCAGTCCGTCGGGTGCGGTCGTTGTGTAGTCTTTGATGTCCCGCAGACGCTGGGCGAAGGTGCGGATGTGGTCGCCACCTTCCCAGAGCAGCGGCAATTCCTCCAGTGGGTTCAGGCGCGTTGCATCGGCGCTGCTCAAGCGCAGGGTGGTTGTGCCGGGCTCTTGCAGATAAAACTCGCCAAGGGTCGCCAGCACCGGCTTCAAACGGCCGAACGGCAGGGCCACCTGTAATGGGCCGTGCTCGGAGTTGGGGCGGTTGGGGATGTTCACCAGAATCAGCTCGTCGTCGCGACGTTTGGCAAGCCGTTCCGGGTTGAGCAATTCGGTGTGCGAGCGCATCAGATTGAGCAGGATTGGCAGCAGGCTCAGCCGCTCGCCATTGACGATAATTCCCAGCTCAAGGTCGAACCAGTCCCGCTCAGGTGCTTCTTCAACTGTGGCATACCAGTCATCGACGGCCGTCAGATCAAAGCCGAAGTCCTCATCGATCTGCAGCTCCCAGCCTTGGCTGCGCAGCTTTGGCAGCTCATTGAGGGTGAGGGTCAGCCAGGCGCTGTCGTTGACCATCTCAAACAGTTCGCCGGCGCTTTCCGGGAGTGCCTTGCTTTGTCGGGTAGCGATCTTGAAACCCAGGATTCGAAGCTGTTCGCGATAGGCGTTTTCGACTTCGGGATGGCGTTTGATCCGCAGTGTTTGCTGCTCCTGGCGAATCAGGATGTCAGCATTCTTCTGGCCACTGACGTATTCATCCAGATAGTTGAAAGAGAGGGCGGCGCGATGCTGGATGTAGCGCTGCATTTTGCCGTTGCGCGGCTCGAAGGCGCTGAACTCAATGCTCGCAAGCCACAGACGCGGAACCGGTTGCACGTTATCCACTAACAGTTGTGGCAAGGCGGCCGGGCTACGGTTTTCCAGAACAGCCTGAAGCTTTTCCAGCAGTTCGGCATCTTGTGCGGCGGCCGGGTAAGCGAGGGTTTCCTGCACTTGCAGCAACACCGCCGCGCAGTGCTTGCAGTTGCTGCGGACCGGGCAGGTGCAGGTGGCATCGACCATCAGCAAGGTGCCTTTGGCTGACTCGCGCAAGCGAATGGTCTGACGGTAAACGTTGCCACCTGAGCCTTCGCAGCTGGCGGTGATCGTACTGTCGCCGGCCTGGATGATTCTGGCGCGCTTTTCCAGGGCGTAGCGGCGTCCACGCTCCAGGCTTTGTTCTTTGAATCGACTGACCCAGGAAGGTGCCAGAGGTTTGGTCAGGGTCGGGGACATAGGGACTTCAGTCAGTCCGGAATTTCAAGAGGGATTGGTGGCTTGGCCGGCGCCGAAAGCGAAGTGATCTTGATCAGCAGGCCCAGATGCCCGTTGTCGAGAAAGTTGAGTTGGCCATTTTTGGTGTGGCTGTTCTGCTTCAGTTGTTCGCTGGAGGTCACCAGGCCGTTGCTGTTGATCTGATTGATCCAGAACTCCGCGTCGACGTCGGTGAAACGTCCCAGTTTCAGGTTAAGCGTGCCCTCGATCGGGAATTGGCCGTATTGCTCCTTGCCAGCGCTGACCGCGATTTTGCTTGGCTCATCGTCCAGTTTTTGTTGCCAGGTTTTATGCAGCAGCACCGTGTAATCGCTGTTCGCCGCGAGCTTGGAGGCTTCGCTGTTGAGACTTGGCGAGCGTTCGTCTTGCGGTGCGATGCGCTGGGCGCCAGCTGCCCAGTCTTCCGGTGCGGCTCGGCTGGCGATCGCCGGCACTGCGTTCTGGCGGATCAGGATCATTTCAACCAGATACAGGTTGTCGGCAAACGCCATGGGTGCGACCAGTGCCAGAAGCAAGGTCAGTGAGCGAAACAGGCGCATTCGGCGTCCTTCAAGCAGTTTTCGGAATGAGGCGCTCGAACAGCGCCTCCAATGTATTGAAACGCTCTTGCGCAGTTTCCATCGGCACCATGAATTTGAACAGCGTGGCGCCTTCGAATTTGTAGCGGTTGGGTTGGCCCTGGATCAGCTTGATCAGCACCAGTGGGTCGACCGGAGTTTGCGCCGCGAACTCGATACGACCGCCTTGCGGGCCGCCGTCGACCTTTTTGATGCCGAGCTGTTCGGCCTGCAGTTTGAGCAGGGTCAGGCGCACCAGATTCTTGGTCGGCTCCGGGAGCAGGCCGAAGCGGTCGATCATTTCCACTTGCAGATCTTTCAGGCCTTCTTCGTCGGTGGCTGAGGCGATGCGCTTGTAGAGAATCAGCCGCGCGTGGACGTCGGGCAGATAGTCTTCGGGAATCAACGCAGGCAAGCGCAGGTTGATTTCCGGGCCGCCGCCTAGCGGCTGATCGAGGTTTGGCTGTTCACCCTTGCGAATGGCTTTGACCGCACGCTCGAGCATTTCCATATACAGCGTAAAGCCGACCGCTTGAATCTGGCCGCTCTGACCGTCGCCGAGCAATTCGCCGGCACCGCGAATTTCCAGGTCATTGGTGGCAAGCACGAAGCCTGCGCCGAGATCCTGGGTGTTGGCGATAGCTTCCAGGCGCTTTTCCGCGTCCGGAGTGATTTGCTGGCGTGGTGGTGTCAGCAAGTAGGCGTAGGCCTGGTGGTGACTGCGACCGACCCGGCCGCGCAGCTGATGCAATTGAGCCAGACCGAATTTGTCGGCGCGCTCGATGATGATGGTGTTGGCGCTTGGCACGTCGATACCGGTCTCGATGATGGTCGAGGCGATCAGGACGTTGAAGCGCTTGTGATAGAAGTCGCTCATCACTTGTTCGAGTTCGCGTTCACGCATCTGCCCGTGGCCGATGCCGATCCGTGCCTCCGGCACCAGCTCGGCGAGGTCGGCGGCGCATTTCTCGATAGTCTTCACGTCGTTGTGCAGGTAATAGACCTGGCCGCCACGCAGCAGCTCGCGGAGCAGGGCTTCCTTGACTGTGCTCTTGTTCTGCTCCATGACGAAGGTACGTACCGACAGGCGACGGGCCGGCGGGGTGGCGATGATCGACAGATCGCGCATGCCCGACACGGCCATGTTCAGCGTTCGCGGAATCGGCGTGGCGGTCAGGGTCAGGATGTCGACCTCACTGCGCAGGGCCTTGAGCTGTTCCTTCTGACGGACACCAAAACGGTGCTCTTCGTCGATGATCACCAGCCCGAGGTTTTTGATCTTCACGTCGTCTTGCAGCAGCTTGTGCGTGCCGATGACGATGTCGATCTTGCCTTCGGCGAGGTCGGCGACCGCGGCGTTCACTTCCTTGGTCGACTTGAACCGGCTCATCACTTCCACGCTCACCGGCCAGTCGGCGAAGCGGTCGCGGAAGCTGTTGTAGTGCTGCTGGGCGAGCAGGGTGGTCGGCACCAGGATCGCTACCTGACGACCGCCGTGCACGGCGATGAATGCCGCGCGCATCGCCACTTCAGTCTTGCCGAAGCCCACGTCGCCGCAGACCAGGCGATCCATGGGTTTGGGGGCGAGCATATCGGCGCGCACCGCGTCGATGGTGGTTTGCTGGTCCAGGGTTTCTTCGAACGGGAAACCGGCACTGAAGGTGACGTAATCGGCTTTCGGGTCAGCGAAGGCGTAACCCTCGCGCGCCGCGCGACGGGCATAGATGTCGAGCAGTTCGGCAGCCACGTCGCGGACTTGCTCGGCGGCTTTGCGTTTGGCTTTCTGCCAGGTTTCCGAGCCCAAGCGGTGCAACGGGGCCAGGGCATCGTCGCTGCCGGTGTAGCGGGCGATCAAATGCAGGTTGGCTACCGGCACGTAGAGCTTGGCACCTTCGGCGTAGGCGAGGGTCAGGAATTCGGCGACCTGATTATCGATTTCCAGCGTCGCAAGGCCCAGGTAGCGGCCGACGCCGTGATCGATATGCACGACCGGCGCACCGTCACGCAGCTCGGTGAGGTTTTTGATGACCGCGTCGTTGTTGCCGTCGGCGCGCTTTTCCCGGCGGCGACGCTGCATCACGCGCTGACCGAACAGCGGGCTTTCGGCAATCAGCGCCAGTGAAGGATCATCCAGCACCAAGCCTTCGTCCAACGGTGCGATAGTGATTGCCAAGCGATGTTTACTGGCGACAAAGTCCGGCCAGTTGTCGACGGTTTTCGGGCGCAGCTTCAGCCGTTCAAGCAGCTCCAGCAACACTTCGCGGCGACCGGCGGATTCGGCGGTAAACAGCACGCGGCCGGGAAACTCATCAAGGAAGCCGGCCAGCGCTGCCAATGGCTGATTGGCCTTGGCTTCGATAGCAAGATTGGGCAATGGCTGGGTCGGGAAGCGTTCGCGGCCGACTCCGGTTTCTATGTCCTGCTGGCTGGCGACGACGCGCGGCCAGTTTTTCAGGCGCGCAAAGCAGTCTTCCACCGGCAGGAACAGCTCGGCCGGTGGCAGCAATGGGCGCGACGGATCGACGCGACGCTCTTCGTAGCGGTTGCGCACATCGTTCCAGAAATTCTCGGCGGCCTGTTCGATGCCCGGCAGGGAAAACACCTGGGTGTCCTGGGGCAAATAGTCGAACAGGGTCGAGGTTTCGTCGAAGAACAGCGGCAGGTAGTACTCGATACCGGCCGGAGTAATGCCGCTACTCAGGTCCTGAAAGATCGGGCAGCGACGGAAGTCGACATCGAAACGCTCCCGGAAGCGCGCCTTGAAGCGCGTGACCGCATCCTTTTGCAGCGGAAACTCCCGCGCCGGCAGCAGCCGCACTGATTCGACCTTGTCGATGGAACGCTGGTTTTCCGGGTCAAAGGTGCGCAGGGTCTCGATTTCGTCATCGAACAAGTCGATGCGGTAGGGCAGTTTGCTGCCCATCGGGAACAAGTCGATCAGTGCTCCGCGGACCGCGAACTCGCCGTGCTCGTACACGGTATCGACGCAGCGGTAGCCACTGGCTTCCAGTCGTGTACGCATCTGCTCGACATCGAGCTTCTGGCCGATATCCAGTACCAGGCTGCTGCCGAGCAGGAATTTGGTCGGCGCCAGGCGATGTAGGGCCGTAGTGATCGGCACTACCAAAACGCCATGACTGAGCTCCGGCAACCGATACAGGCTGGCGATGCGCTGGGAAATGATGTCCTGATGCGGCGAAAACAGGTCGTATGGCAGGGTTTCCCAGTCCGGGAAATGCAGGACCGGCAAATCAGGCGCGAAGAAACTCAGCTCCTGTTCCAGCCGTTCGGCACTTTGGCTGTCGGCGGTCAGTAACAGGGTGAAGCGCTTGGCAGCGCTGGCAGCCTCGGCAATAGCCAGGCTCAGGGCCGCACCGGGCAGGTTGCCCCAGTGCTGTTTACCTGCGGCGGCAGGGAGTAGCGGTAGACGCAGAACGGGCACGGAAGGTTCAGCTCCAAGCGTTGCGACAAAGTCGACAATTGTAGCGGGCGAAGGTGCCAGCTGTCAGTTGCAGACTGCCAAACGAAGGGCGAAAACCACGTCGCGACAGGCGCGCATTGATCCGGCGGTGAGTCGGCGGCATAATGTAGCCCCTTTTTTCTGCCCCTACATGTGGAAGGTTCCCGTGACTCAGAAGCCCGACCAGTGTCTTGGTGAATGGATCGATCGTGAAGCGCTCGCTGAGGCGATGATTCCGCTTATCGGTCAGCTTTACCGCAATAACAACGTGGTGAGTTCGATCTATGGCCGCAGCCTGATCAATCGTTCAGTCATCGCGATTCTCAAAGCTCACCGCTTTGCTCGCCATCGCCAGTCCGACGACAGCGAATTGTCCGTCCACGAAACTTTCCCGCTGCTCAAAGCGATGAGCGAGCTCAAGCTCGGCGCCGCTTCGGTAGACCTGGGCAAGCTGGCCGTCAAGTTCAAGACCGAAGGCAATGGCCGTACTGCCGAGCAGTTCGTCCGTGACGAATTGGCCGATGTGGTTGGCAAGCAAAATGGTTCCGGGCGTAAAGGCACTGACGTTGTACTGTACGGCTTCGGTCGTATCGGCCGTCTGCTGGCGCGCATCCTGATCGAAAAAACCGGTGGTGGCGACGGCCTGCGTCTGCGCGCCATCGTTGTCCGCAAGGGCGCCGAGAACGATCTGGTCAAGCGTGCCAGCCTGCTGCGTCGTGACTCGGTTCATGGTCCGTTCGATGGCACCATCACTATTGATGAAGCCAACAACACCATCACCGCCAACGGCAACCTGATCCAGGTGATCTACGCGAAGAACCCTACTGAAGTGGATTACACTCAGTACGGCATCAACAACGCACTGCTGGTGGACAACACCGGCGTATGGCGTGACGCCGAGGGTCTGGGTCAGCACCTGTCCTGCCCGGGTATCGACCGCGTTGTTCTGACCGCGCCAGGCAAAGGCAAGCTGAAGAACATCGTGCACGGTATCAACCATGCCGAAATCACTGCTGACGACAAGATCGTTTCCGCCGCTTCCTGCACCACCAACGCCATTGTGCCGGTGCTCAAGGCCGTCAACGACAAGTTCGGCATCGTCAACGGTCACGTTGAAACAGTTCACTCGTACACCAACGACCAGAACCTGATCGACAACTTCCACAAAGGCGATCGCCGTGGTCGTAGCGCCGCGTTGAACATGGTAATCACCGAGACCGGTGCTGCCACCGCCGCTGCCAAGGCACTGCCTGAGCTGGCTGGCAAGTTGACCGGTAACGCGATCCGCGTTCCGACGCCAAACGTGTCGATGGCCATTCTCAACCTCAACCTTGAGAAAGCCAGCACCCGCGAAGAGATGAACGAGTACCTGCGCTACATGGCGCTGCACTCCGATCTGCATAAGCAAATCGACTACGTCAACTCGCAGGAAGTGGTTTCCACCGACTTCGTTGGCTCGCGTCACGCCGGCGTGGTGGATGCTGAAGCGACCATTTGCAACGATAACCGCGTTGTTCTGTACGTTTGGTACGACAACGAATTCGGTTACAGCTGCCAGGTAGTCCGCGTGATGGAAGACATGGCCGGTGTAAACCCGCCAGCGTTCCCGCGCTAAGCGATTGCACAAACAAAAACGCCCCGACTTGTCGGGGCGTTTTTGTTTGTGCGGGTTGCTTGGGGTTGAGATCGTCTGATCTGGCGTCTCGCGGGCAAGCCTCGCTCCTACAGGATTTGCGCAACCCATGCAGGAGCGAGGCTTGCCCGCGATCGATCTGTCAGGCGCCGCCGACTACAGACGCTTGCGCGGTGCGCAGCGCATGCTTGTTGCCACGGAACAACACCAGCGTTGCGACCAACCCAAGAACCGCTGCACCACTGAGCCAGATTCCCGGTGCCGCTTTGTTGCCCAGAACATGGATCAGGTAGGTGCACGCCGCTGGCGTGAATCCGCCAAAGGTCGCAGTCGCCAGGCTGTAGGCCAGGGAGAAGCCGGTCGTCCGTACTTCAACCGGCATGATTTCGGTCAGGGCTACCACCATGGCGCCGTTATACGAGCCATAAAGGAATGACAGCCACAACTCGACGATCAGCAAGTGGCTGAAGCTCGGGTTGGCCACCAGCCAGGACAGCGCCGGATAAGCCGTCAGCAGAGCCAGGATGGTCGCCGCCAACAGTAGCGGTTTGCGGCCGATCTTGTCGGAAAGCGCCCCCATGACTGGTAGCCAGAAGAAGTTCGATAGACCGATACAGACCGTGACCAGCAGCGCGTCCAGGTCCGACAGGTTCAGCTCGGCTTTGCCGAAGGTCGGGGTGTAGGCGGTAATCAGATAGAACGACACAGTGGTCATCACTACCAGCGCCATGCCACCTAGCACCAGTCCAAAGTTCTGACTGATCGAGCGAACAATGTCCTTTAGGGTCGGGCGATGTTGGCGTGCCTGGAACTCCGGAGTTTCTTCCAGCGAACGACGAATCACGAAGATGACCGGCACGATCATGCAGCCGATCAGGAACGGCACGCGCCAGCCCCAATCGCCCATTTGATCCGGGCTCAGCCAGTGGTTCAGGCCCACGCCGAGCAGACCGGCGAAGACCACCGCGGCTTGTTGGCTCGCGGATTGCCAGCTGACGAAAAAGCCTTTGCGGCCCACAGTGGCGATTTCTGCCAGATACACCGACACGCCGCCCAGTTCCACGCCGGCCGAGAAGCCTTGCAGCAGTCGACCGAACAACACGATCAGTGGCGCGGCGACGCCCAGTGTGGCGTAACCCGGCACACAGGCAATCAGCACGGTGCCCGCGGCCATCAGTGCGAGGGTGATGATCAAACCTTTGCGGCGGCCATGGCGGTCGATGTAGGCACCGAGGAAAATTGCACCCAGTGGGCGCATCAGGAAGCCGGCCCCGAAGGTGGCCAGCGACAGCATCAATGAAGCAAAAGCGCTATCGGCAGGGAAGAAGGTTTTAGCGATGGCCGTGGCGTAAAAGCCGTAGACCATGAAGTCGAACATCTCGAGAAAGTTGCCGCTGACAACGCGAAAAATCGCTTTGCCTTTGCCCGTATTCGAGGACATTTGAAGGTGCTCACTTTTGGCTGTCTTATTTGGAATCCCTGGTCTTGACGCTTCCTTTTGCCGAAGTCGGGCATTCGCCGTCCCATCGAGCAGTTTGTAACAATATGTGTATCCATGGAGGGAGGCAACAAATAGTTAGCTTGCTGCTTAAACGATAAAGCCACTTAAATGAGTTGATTAAAACGGGTTTAGCCTAAGCATGGTCTGGCGCAGGTGGGTATCTGTCGCATAATGCCCAGCCCTGAGAGGTGTGTATTTGCAGGGAGAGTCGATTCTCGGGAGGTGCAGGTTTGTTGCGCAAGAGCCGAATGCAGGTCGTCAGTCTTTTTGTGGTACTCGGCACGTTGTCGGGCTGTGGCAATGGCGACTCGCTGGAAAGTTTCGGCGGTCCGACCATGGGCAGTACCTATTCAATCAAATATGTGCGCCACAAGGGCGTCCCCGGGCCAGCCGAGGTCCAGCCGCAGGTCGAGAGGATCCTGGCCGAGGTCGATCAGCAGATGTCGACCTACCGCGGCGACTCGGACATCGAGCGCTTCAACGATTTGCCGGCGAACAGTTGTCAGCGAATGCCGTCCTCGATCCTGCAGTTGGTGCGTGTCGGCGAGCAGCTGTCGGTTACAAGCGATGGTTCGTATGATCTGACGGTGGAGCCGCTGATGAACCTGTGGGGCTTTGGTCCGCAAGCCCGCGAGGAGAAAGTCCCAAGTACCGAAGCGCTGGCTCGGGTCCGGCAGCGGGTAGGCCATGCTCATTTGCGAATCGAGGGGGATCAGCTGTGCAAGGATGCGCCGGTCGAGGTCGACTTCAACAGCATTGCCGCCGGTTATACCGTGGACCGGATCGCCGCGAAGCTGACAGCCATGGGCATCGACAGCTACCTGGCTGAAGCCACAGGCGAACTCAAGGCTGTCGGTAAAAAGCTCGACGGCTCGCCCTGGCGGATTGCTCTGGAAGAGCCTCGGGACGATCAACAAGTGGCTGAGCGAGTGATCGCGGTGGATGGTTACGGTGTTTCCACCTCTGGCGACTATCGTAATTACTTCGAGCAGGATGGGCGGCGTTATTCCCACACCTTCGACGCCCGTACCGGCGCACCGATCGATCACGCTCTGGCGTCAGTGACGGTGATTCATCCTTCGACGTTGATGGCCGATGGCTTATCGACACTGCTGCTGATTCTTGGCCCGCAACGAGGTTGGGAATACGCAGAAAAAAATGATATCGGTGCATTTTTTGTGATTCGTACCGATACAGGTTTTGTCACGCGTACCAGTCAGGCTTTTGATCGTCTGGTTGCCGGTAAAACCGAGTAATGGCGGTGGTGTCCGTGATTCGCGATAGCGATTTAGTGCAGGCAAAAGTAGCCTACGACGCGACCAAGGGTTAATGTGCGCGGCGTTGACGCTTCTATAGACTGTGTCCGGATTCGTAACCGACCCAAATTGTTCCTTCATGCCGCCGGCCGCGGCATGATTTAGCCGGAGACGCCAGAGTGGTGTCTCGGCCTGTTCTGAGGAGTACGCATGGCTGTCTACAACTACGACGTGGTGGTGCTGGGTTCCGGCCCTGCTGGAGAAGGTGCGGCAATGAACGCCGCCAAAGCAGGGCGCAAGGTGGCGATGGTCGATAGTCGTCGCCAGGTCGGCGGCAACTGCACCCACCTGGGGACCATCCCGTCCAAGGCTTTGCGTCACTCGGTACGGCAGATCATGCAGTTCAACACCAACCCGATGTTCCGGGCCATTGGTGAGCCGCGTTGGTTCTCTTTCCCTGACGTACTCAAGAGTGCGGAAAAGGTCATCTCCAAGCAGGTTGCTTCGCGCACCGGCTATTACGCGCGCAATCGGGTTGACCTGTTCTTCGGCACAGGCAGCTTCGCCGACGAGCAGACGGTCGAAGTGGTGTGCGCCAACGGCGTGGTCGAAAAACTGGTGGCCAAGCAGATCATCATTGCCACCGGCTCGCGCCCGTATCGTCCGGCCGACATCGATTTCCACCACCCGCGTATCTACGATAGCGACACCATCCTGAGCCTGGGTCACACGCCGCGCAAACTTATCGTTTACGGCGCCGGGGTAATTGGTTGCGAATACGCCTCGATCTTCAGTGGCCTGGGTGTGCTGGTAGAGCTGGTGGATAACCGCGAGCAGCTGCTCAGTTTCCTGGATTCCGAGATTTCCCAGGCGCTGAGTTACCACTTCAGCAACAACAACATCACTGTGCGCCACAACGAAGATTACGATCGGGTCGAAGGCGTGGACAACGGCGTGATCCTGCACCTCAAATCCGGCAAGAAGATCAAGGCCGACGCCTTGCTCTGGTGCAACGGTCGCACTGGCAACACCGATCAGCTGGGCCTGGAAAATATCGGGATCAAGGTCAACAGCCGTGGCCAGATCGAAGTGGACCAGACCTATCGCACCTGTGTGGCGAACATCTACGGTGCTGGCGACGTGATCGGCTGGCCGAGCCTGGCCAGTGCCGCCCATGACCAGGGGCGTTCGGCAGCCGGCAGCATTGTCGATAACGGCAGCTGGCGCTTCGTCAACGATGTGCCGACCGGTATCTACACCATTCCGGAGATCAGCTCGATCGGCAAGAACGAGCAAGAGTTGACCCAGGCCAAAGTGCCTTACGAAGTGGGCAAGGCGTTCTTCAAGAGCATGGCGCGCGCGCAGATCGCCGGTGAGCCCCAGGGCATGCTCAAGATCCTCTTCCACCGCGAAACCCTGGAGATCCTCGGGGTGCACTGCTTCGGCTATCAAGCTTCCGAGATCGTCCACATCGGTCAGGCGATCATGAACCAGAAGGGTGAGGCCAACAGCCTCAAGTACTTCGTCAACACCACGTTCAACTACCCGACCATGGCCGAAGCCTATCGGGTCGCTGCTTACGACGGCCTCAACCGGCTTTTTTAAGCGGCTCCGGCCGGTGGCCTGAGCCGGCCGGGGAGACCGATTTCAGCAATTCTCGAGAGTGGCGCTGGCCAAACCGGGAAAGTCTGTAATCAGGCTATCTACGCCGAAGTCGGCGAGCCTGCGCATCAGCGCGGGTTCGTTGACTGTCCACACCGACACATGCAGACCCTGGCGCTGGGCTTTCTGCAGGCGCTCGGGCGTGCACAGCGTCCAGTTCAACGCCAGAATCTCACAGCCATAGCTCTGCGCGACCTTCAGTGGGTCGAGCCAGGCGTATTCGGCTACCAGTCCGCGTGACACATCCGGTGTCAGATCCAGTGCAGCTTTCAGTACTTCCCTTGAGCTCGACGTGATGGTGACTTTGTCCAGCAGCCCGAAGCGCTGAGCCATCTCTCGAATGGCCAGCACGGTGGTTGCTGCGCGGGTTCGCGAAGCACTTTTGACTTCCAGTTGCCAATGCTCGAAGTCGCATTTTTCGAACAGCTCTTCCAAACGCGGAATCGGGCATGGTTTGATCCATCCCGGGCCGCCCTTGCGTGCGTCATAGGTCACCAGGTTGGCGGCCGAATGTTCGACCACCTTGCCGCGCCGGTCGGTGGTGCGCTTGAGCGTCGGGTCGTGAATCACCATCAACTCGCCGTCCATGGACAAATGCAGGTCCAGCTCGCAGCGTCGTACCCCGTGCTTGAGGCATTGTTGAAAACTGGTCAGGGTGTTTTCCGGTGCTTCGCCTTTGGCGCCGCGGTGGCCGTAGATAAGGGTCACGGTTGTTCCTTAATGATTGCCTGGTTCGTTCTGTTCGCGCGCAAGGCGTCGTTCTTGAGCCTGTTTGTGCAAGATATAGCGGGCCAGCAATTGGCGTTGCGCATCGGTGAGGGATTCGAACTCGGTGCCAATCTGGAAAGTGCCGAAGCTTTCCGGTTCACAGTGAGTGACCTTGGCCCGTAACAGCAGACCCAGCGCTTGCGGCATCAGCAATAGCTTGATCGCCAGATGGCTGCCGGTCGGGTAGGCGAGGTGATGCTCGAACTCGATACCGCCTTCGGACAGCACCACATGCCGTGGCTCTTCGAACTTGCCGAGCACGGTCTGCGCAACAACCTGGCCGAGCAGGTCGATACGCTTGTTCATGACTTTCAGGTAGCTGGCGGTGTTTCGATCACGCTCGCTGATCTGTCTGAGCAGGTGTTGCGACTCGAATTCGCTCAGATGCAGTTCACTGAGCAGATTGAACAGCGGTGACTCATCCTGCAACACTTCCTGGCCTGCGGCTTCGTGGGCAGACAGGGGCCTAATTTCCAGTGCGATCGTGTCCTTGATACGGTAGTATTCGCGGCGATCTTCTTCATCTAATGTCGACATGGCGAACCCATGGTAGCGGCGGTGGTCTGAGTGTAAAGCTGGTTACCGACCCCCGCCACAAGGACGTTCCTCTTTCCTCCGAACAAGCCCCGACATGTTCAGACCTCTCTTCGTATTTATCGGCACGCGTTATACCCGTGCAAAACGCCGCAATCATTTTGTGTCATTTATTTCCCTGACCTCGATGATCGGACTCGCCCTCGGCGTAGTCGTGATGATCGTCGTGTTATCGGTGATGAATGGCTTCGATCATGAGATGCGCACCCGTGTATTGGGCATGGTGCCTCACGCGACCATCGAATCCGATGAACCCATCGGCGACTGGCAAAGCCTGGCCGCCAAGGTCAAGCAAAACCCGCAGGTGCAGGCGGTTGCGCCGTTCACCCAGATGCAGGGTTTGCTGACCAACAACGGTCAGGTGCAGAAAGTCCTGCTCAATGCCGTCGACCCAGCCCAGGAGCGGAAGGTCTCGATCATTGACAACTTCATGACGCAGGGCAAGCTCGACGACCTGGCGCCGGGCAGCTTCGGCATTGTGATCGGCGACAAGGCCGCGACCAAACTCGGCGTGGGCCTTGGCGACAAGCTGACCTTCGTCGCTCCGGAAGTCACCGTGACCCCGGCCGGGATGTTCCCGCGGATGAAGCGCTTCACGGTGGTCGGCATTTTCCATGTCGGCGCCGGTGAGCTGGACGGTTACCTGGGTTTGACCAATCTTGACGATCTGGCACGCCTGCATCGCTGGAAGCCGGATCAGGTACAGGGTCTGCGCTTGAAGTTCGACGACCTGTTCCAGGCACCGCGCACCGCGTGGAACATCGCCCAGAAGCTCGGTGAGAACCATTACTTCGCTCGTGACTGGACCCGCACCCACGGCAACCTGTATCAGGCCATCCGCATGGAAAAAGCCATGATCGGCCTGCTGTTGTTGCTGATCGTGGCCGTTGCTGCGTTCAACATCATTTCCACGCTGGTGATGGTGGTGAATGACAAGAAAGGCGACATTGCGATTCTGCGCACCCTCGGCTCCACACCGGGACAGATCATGGCGATCTTCATGGTCCAGGGCACGGTGATCGGCGTCGTTGGTACGGCAATCGGTGCCGTGGTCGGCATGTTCGCCGCGTTGAATGTCAGTGCCGCGATTTCCGCCCTCGAAGGCCTGATCGGGCACAAATTCCTTAATGCTGACGTGTACTTCATCGACTACCTGCCGTCGCAACTGATGGCCGAAGACGTGTTGATGGTCTGCGGCGCGGCGTTGGTCCTGAGTTTCCTCGCCACCCTGTATCCAGCCTGGCGTGCTGCGCGCACCCAGCCTGCGGAGGCGCTACGTTATGAGTGATTTGGGTATGAGTACTAAAGCAGTCTTGAGTTGCCGCGATCTGGGTAAGTCCTACGAGGAAGGCCCGGAATCGGTGGTGGTGCTGTCCGGTTTGCAGCTGGAGCTGCACCCGGGTGAGCGTGTGGCAATTGTCGGCACCTCCGGTTCCGGCAAGAGTACCTTGCTCAACCTGCTTGGCGGCCTCGATACACCCACCAAAGGCAGCGTCTGGCTGGCCGGTGAAGAGCTGTCGGCACTCAACGAAAAGTCCCGCGGCCTGTTGCGCAACCGTTCGCTGGGTTTCGTTTACCAGTTCCACCACTTGCTGCCCGAGTTCACCGCTCTGGAAAACGTCTGCATGCCGCTGTTGATCGGTCGCACGGCGATTCCCGAAGCCCGTCAGCGGGCCAAGGCCTTGCTGGATCGCGTCGGTTTGGGCCATCGCCTGGAGCACAAACCGGCCGAATTGTCCGGTGGCGAACGTCAGCGCGTGGCCATCGCCCGTGCTCTGGTGAACAAGCCGGGGCTGGTGATGCTCGATGAGCCGACCGGCAACCTCGACTCCCACACCGCCCAGGGCATTCAGGATTTGATGCTGGAACTCAGCACCTCGATGCGCACCGCGTTCCTGGTGGTGACCCACGACATGAACCTGGCCCGCCAGATGGATCGCGTCCTGCACCTGCAGGAAGGTCGCCTGACGCCCATCTGATTGGCCGAAACCCGGCACGCCTGAAAAGCGCGTCGGGTCTTTTATTTTTATACGGTGCCCCAGCGAATGTTCAGACCGTTATCGATCTTTATCGGCACGCGCTATACCCGCGCCAAGCGCCGCAATCGCTTTGTTTCCTTCATCTCGATGACCTCGATGATCGGCCTCGCCCTGGGTGTGTTGGCGATGATCGTGGTGCTGTCGGTGATGAACGGCTTTCAGCGCGAAATGAGCTCGCGCATCCTCGGTATGGTGCCCCACGCGACCATCGTCGGCGTCAATCCGATCAATGATTGGCAGCCGGTGGCGGCTGCCGCCATGAAGAATCCCGAAGTGACGGCTGCGGTGCCGTTCACTGAGATGGAAGGCATGCTGTCCTACAAGGGCTCGATGCAACCGATCCAGATCAGCGGCGTCGATCCGGCTCAGGAAGGCAAGGTGTCCATCGTTGCCCAGCACATCGTGCAGGGTCGTCTGGACGACCTGAAGCCCGGTGAGTTCGGGGTGGTGGTCGGTGAAATCACTGCGCGCCGTTTCCGCTTGAACGTCGGCGACAAGATCACCCTGATCGTGCCGGAAGTCAGCACCGCGCCGGGTGGCATCACACCGCGCATGCAGCGGCTGAATGTGGTCGGCGTGTTCAAGGTCGGCGCGGAGCTGGATGGCTCCATGGCGCTGATTCACGTCGCCGACGCCGCGCAAATGCAGCACTGGGAGCCCAATCAGGTACAAAGCGTTCGTCTGGCGGTGAAGGATCTGTATGCCGCGCCACAAGTGTCGACGGACATCGCCACCGGCCTGGGCGATAGCTACAAGGCCGATGACTGGACCCACACCCAGGGCAGCCTGTTCAGCGCAATGAAGATGGAAAAGACCATGATCGGCCTGCTGTTGCTGATGATCGTCGCCGTGGCTGCATTCAACATCATCGCCACCTTGATCATGGTGGTGAACGACAAGGGCGCGGACATCGCGATCCTTCGCACCATCGGCGCTACGCCACGGCAGATCATGGCGATCTTCATGGTTCAGGGGACCGTGATCGGGATTGTCGGCACCTTGATCGGCGGCGTTCTTGGGGTGATCGCGGCGTTGAATGTGAGCGAGCTAGTGGGTTGGCTGGAGCGGGTCAGTGGCCAGCATATCTTTAGTTCCGATGTGTACTTCGTCAGCAATCTGCCGTCCGAACTGCAAGGCGTGGATGTGGCGCTGATCTGCACAGCCGGTTTTGCCCTGAGCTTTCTGGCCACGGTGTATCCCGCCTGGCGCGCGTCGAAGATCCAGCCGGCGGACGCGTTGAGATATTCGTAAGGGCATCTGATCGTTCCCACGCTCTGCGTGGGCATGCAGCCCGTGACGCTCTGCGTCACAAGCGGACGCAGAGCGTAGGAACGATCAGATTCTCGGCAACTCAATCACAAACCGGGTCCATCCCTTATCCGACTCGCAATGAATCTGCCCGCCATGGGCGCGGATGATCGACTGAGTGATCGCCAATCCCAATCCCGCATGTTCGCTGCTGCCCTCACGGCGAGCCGGATCGGCCCGGTAAAAGCGATCGAACAAACGCGGCAATAACGCCTGGTCAATTGCGCTTCCGCTGTTCTCGATGCTCAGGCTCAAGCCCTTGGGTCGATCAACAACTCGTACCCGCACCTCTCCGTTCGCCGGGGTAAAACGTAGCGCATTGTCCAGCAAGTTGGAGAGGGCGCGGCGCAGCATGCTGCGGTCCCCGGTAAAGCGTGCGTTGCCTTCGCGGGTCAGACTGATTTGCGTTTCTTCTGCAAGCGGCGCGAAGAACTCCAGCAACAGGTCCGCCTCATCCCCCAGTTCCAGGGGCTCGCGTTTCGGGATCAGCAAGCCATGATCGGCTTTGGCCAGATACAGCATGTCGTTGACCAATTGCGCCATCCATTGCAGCTCTTCCAGATTGCTGTGCAACGCCTCGCGATAGTCCTCCAGCGGCCGTGGTCGGGTGAGGGTGACCTGAGTATGGGTGAGCAAATTCGACAGCGGTGTGCGCAGTTCATGGGCGATGTCGGCGGAAAACGCCGAAAGTCGCTGGAACGAATCGTCCAGGCGCCCGAGCATGGCGTTAAACGTGTGGGCCAGTTCGGCGAGTTCGGCTGGCATCTGATCGTGGGGCAGGCGCTTGGTCAGCGAACTGGCGGAAACACTGGCGGCGACTTCACTCATGCGTCGTAGCGGGCGCAAACCGCTGCGTGCGGCCCAGGCACCCAATAACGCCGTGGCGAGCGCCGACAGGCCAACGGTCAACCAGATCAAATGCTGCATGCGTTGCAGGAAGTGTTGATGGTGGGTGATGTCGAGCATCAGCGTCAGCTGTGGGGAGCCCGGCTTGCCCGGCTCCAGCGCCGCGTTGTAGACCCGGTAGGCAGTGCCAGCGCTTTGCAGGCTGTGCAAACCGGGCTCGGTTGGCAAGCCGGAGGGCAGGGTGGTTGAGCTATCGAACCAGACGCTGCCATTTGCAGTACTGACGCGCAGCGCCAGGTCTGGTTGATGATTGAGTTCATCCTGCAACGAGGCTTGGCGATCAGCGAAACGGGCCGGGTCATCGGCACCTTGCAAAGCACTGCGCAATGCGATCAATTTGCCATCGAGCAATTGCTGATCGAGTTCGATGAAGTGTCCTTCGCTGGCGCGACTGAAGAGCACGCCAGCCAGTAACGAAACCACTGCGGTGCAGGCGGCAAACAGCAAGGCCAGGCGGCTGCTCAGGGAAAGACAGCGCATCAGACAGGACGCTCTTCGAGGACGTAGCCCATGCCGCGCACGGTATGAATCAATTTGTTCGTGTAGTCATCGTCGATCTTCAGGCGCAAGCGGCGAATCGCCACTTCAATCACATTGGTGTCGCTGTCGAAATTCATGTCCCACACTTGCGAGGCGATCAGCGATTTGGGCAGCACTTCGCCCTGGCGCCGCAACAGCATCTCCAGCAGGGCGAACTCCTTGGCGGTGAGGTCGATGCGCTGGCCGCTGCGTTCGACCCGGCGACGGATCAAGTCCAGGCGCAAGTCGGCCAGTTGCAGGCTGGTTTCTTGAGGCGTGGCACTGCCTCGGCGCAACAGGCTTCGTACACGGGCGAGGAGTTCGGAGAAGGCGAAGGGTTTGACCAGGTAGTCGTCGGCGCCGAGTTCGAGGCCATGCACGCGGTCTTCCACAGCGTCGCGGGCGGTCAGAAACAGCACCGGCATGTCCAGGCCCGCGCTGCGCACGGCTTGTAGAATTTGCCAACCGTCACGACCGGGCAGCATCACATCCAGGATCAGCAGCGCGTAATCACCGGTCAGCGCAAGGTGCTGACCGGTGGTGCCATCGGCCACCAGTTCGGCGTTAAAGCCGGCTTCACTCAGCCCTTGGCGCAGATACTGCCCGGTTTTCAGTTGGTCTTCGACGATCAGCAGTTTCATGGGCGACTCATGGCAAACGGACGGGAGCTTTATACCGCGGGCGGTGGCAATGCGGCGTAACCTGACAAAGTTGTAATCTAGCAGTCAGCTGGCTGGCAGCGATGCAGCTTTAGAGTTTCCCACAGGCTGAACCTCATCTTGTGGGAGTGTGACTATGTTTTTGGGAAAACGGTTTTTGCGAAATCGACTGGTGCTGGCGGGTTGTCTGCTGGTATTGAGCTTCCCCGTCTGGGCCTCACCACCGGCACAGACCTACGCCTTCGGCGCGCCTGCGCCTGCAGCGAAAGCCACGCGGACAGTCGAAGTGGTAATGGACGATATGTCCTTCAGCTCCAAGTCACTGGATATCAAGGCCGGTGAGACAGTGCACTTTGTGCTGGTCAACAAGGGGCAGCTGCTGCACGAGTTCAACCTGGGCGACGCGGCGATGCATGCCAGGCACCAGCAGGAAATGCTCCAGATGCAGCAGAGCGGCATGCTGACTCCGAGCGCAATGAACAGCGCGCCGGTGTCGTCTGGCTCCATGGATCACGCAGCGATGGGCCACGGTTCGATGGCTGGTATGGATCATGGATCGAGCATGAGGCACGACGACCCGAACAGTGTACTGGTAGAGCCGGGTAAAACCGCCGAATTGACCTGGACCTTCAGCAAAGCGAGCAATCTGGAGTTCGCCTGCAACATCCCCGGTCACTATCAGGCAGGGATGGTCGGCAAGATTAGCGTCGCCCAGTAAGCGCTTCACACTCAAAGGCGGGAGCAAAGGCTGGTAGACTTGTCGGGTTTATTCAGTCAGGTTTCCGCCATGCATCCCGCAGCCGAACACTCGCCGCTGGGCAAGTCCAGTGAATACATTTCTACCTACACCCCGTCTTTGCTGTTTCCGATCCCGCGCGCGGCGAAATGGGCCGAGCTGGGCTTGAGCGCCGAGACCCTGCCGTATAAGGGCGTGGACTTCTGGAATTGCTTTGAGTTGTCCTGGTTGCTGCCGTCCGGTAAGCCGGTGGTGGCGATCGGCGAGTTCAGCATTCCGGCAGATTCGCCGAACATCATCGAGTCGAAGTCCTTCAAGTTGTACCTCAACTCGCTGAACCAGACGCCGTTTGCCGATCGCCAAAGCCTTGAAGCAACCTTGCAGGAAGATTTGTCCATTGCGGCCGGCAAGCCGGTGGGCGTGCGGATTCGCAGTCTGAGCGAAGTCCAGGCTGAAGGCGTGGCCGGGTTGCCGGGCGTTTGCATTGATGAGCTTGATGTCAGCGTCCGCGACTACGAGCAGCCGCGGCCAGAACTGCTGCGCTGCGACGATTCGCAGGTGATCGAGGAGAGTGTGCACAGCCATCTGCTTAAATCCAATTGCCCGGTGACCGGTCAGCCAGACTGGGGCAGCGTTGCCGTGCACTATCGCGGCGCAGCGCTGGATCACGCGAGCCTGCTGGCTTATCTGGTGAGTTTCCGTCAACACGCGGACTTTCACGAGCAGTGCGTGGAGCGGATATTTCTCGACCTGCAACGCCTGTTGAAACCGGAGACACTCACGGTCTATGCGCGTTATGTGCGCCGTGGCGGTCTGGATATCAATCCGTACCGCAGCACTGAGGCGGTGGAGCTGCCCAACCTCAGACTGGTTCGCCAATAAAGATCTGGTGTGGGTTGGCGGTGTTCGCTAGACCGCGTTCATTACCGCAAAATGAAAAAGCCCCGCTTTAAAGAGCGGGGCTTTTGTATGTGGGGTGTCTAGATTCCCATGTTACCTAGCGCGAGCACGATATTGCGCAAGGTGCCGGCGATCGCGGGATGATCAACTTCGAAGCGTTCTACGGCGAGGTTTACGCCATCGGCCAGGTTGGTGCCCTGAGTTTTTTTCTCAAGTTCGAGCTCAAGCTCGATCTGTTGCATCAGCAATTGCAGATCGGCGCGTTCTGCTTCCGAAAGCGGTGGGTTTTGCTCCAATTGCTCGCGCAGGGTATTGAGCTGTTCTTGCAATTCGCGGGCAGGCATGGCGTTCTCCCTTTATTGATAGGCACAGGTATGGATCGCGGCACAGGCCTAAAGATCCATACCCTGACCTTAGAGTAATCCACTCCATCGCCGCGTGCATGATCTCGATCAAGATCGCTCGATCAGGGTTTTTCACCCTTGAGTCGCCGCAGGCCGATGTCCGCCAGGCAGGTGGTGAGTTCGCCCAGGTGATCAATCACCGAATGTACGCCGAGACTGAACAGTTGCAGCGTTGCCTTGCCGCGTTTGCGCTCGCGCTCTTGCTGGCTCAAAGCCTGCCATTCGCTGGGTGCCAGCCCGCACAGTGAGCCGCATGATGCCAGGCCGATAGTCCAAAGCCCGGCGTTGAGTCCTGACTGCAGCAAGCGTGGTTCACCGCTGACCAGTACACAGCCATCCAGGCGACTGACATTCAGCGTCATCAACGCCTGCCAGCAAGCGTTAGGGGCCGGCCATTGACGGGCTGCTTCGGTGTTGTGGGTGGGTTTGATCCAGTCCGGCAGCGATGCCGCGAGGGAGTGGCTGACCCCGGGCGGCAGCTCATCCAGCCAGGCGCAGGGGACGCCCTGGCGTTGCAAGCTGTGCAGGATATCCAGTGCTCCCGGGGTGGCATTGGCGGGTTCGTGGGGCGGCTGGTCGGCGCTGTGTTGGCGCGTCCGGGCGCCGAAATCGACCAGGCAGCCACTGAGGCCAAAAAGTACGGCAGTCAGGGCTGGAGCAGCTACGGGTAAGGCTTCAGCGTGCGGCATATCAACGTCCCTGAAATAGCATCGCAGGCTAGCCGTTGCCGATGACAGTTGAGTGACATCCGTATGAATGGGAAAAGGCAAAACCGAGTCCTGTTGCAAGACTCCTCTGGAGGGATGCTGCCTAATCAGGCAGTTCCACCTTATACTAGCCCGATTACCGCCAGGGCATAGCGCCCGCGACAGAACCATCCAAGGAGTTTTTGCTATGCGCTGGAGCAATCGTCTAGCTCAGCTTTGTGTGTGTACCAGTATCATGTTGGTTCCATTTGTGGCTCAGGCCTCGGAAGAAGACCCTTGGGAAAGCATCAACCGGCCGATTTTCCGGTTCAACGATTTTCTTGATACCTATGCCCTTAAACCCCTGGCGCAGGGCTATGAGGCAATCACGCCGCAGTTCCTCGAAGACGGCATCCACAACATGTTCCGCAACATCGGTGACGTTGGCAACCTGGCCAACGACGTCTTGCAGGCCAAGCCTCGCGCCGCTGGCGTCGACACCGCGCGCTTGTTGATGAACACCACGCTTGGCGTGGCCGGGTTCTTCGATCTGGGCACCAAAATGGGCCTGCAGCGCAACGATGAGGACTTCGGTCAGACCCTCGGCCACTGGGGCGTGGGCAGCGGTCCATTCGTGATGCTGCCGTTCTTTGGTCCGAGTACTCTGCGTGATGCACCCTCCAAGTACGTGGACAGCTACACCAAACCCTACCGTTATATGAATGACATTCCGGCGCGCAATATGGCATACGGCCTGGATGTGATCGATACCCGCGCCAGCCTGCTGTCGGCCGAGAAGCTGATCAGTGGCGACAAATACGTGTTTATCCGCAATGCCTTCCTGCAGAACCGCGAGTTCAAAGTCAAGGATGGCAAGGTCGAAGACGATTTTTAAGCCTGACTCTGCAAACACAGAAGGCGGCCACGTGGCCGCCTTCTGTGTTTGTGTCCCGGATTAACTCATCTCCAGGATCGTAAAACCAAGTTTCTGACTGCCGCCGTCCTGTTCTTTAATCCAGACGACCTCTGTGTCGGCTTCCAGACCTTTGAGGGCGGCATGTTCAGAGTCAATCCGTACCTTCAGCCTGTCGCCCACCTTGAATGAGCGTGGAGCCTGGACTTGCATACCGCTGCTGGAAAGGTCCACGCAGACCGCTGGAATCACCTGGCCAGCGTGGATCAGGGTGACCTCGGCATCCACCCGCATGCGGATGTAGTCACGTTTTTCGCTGTAGTCACGGTCATTTTGACTCATGGGCTCTGTCCTTCGATTCTGTTACGGATTTGCTTGTTCTTATAACTCCCGGTGATTTGCGGTGTAAAGACGTCAAGCGACCATCCGCATGAGCTTGAAACGCCCCGCGGATGGGAGTACCGTCTGCGCCTTAGAAGGGCACCTCTGATTAACGCGCGAGTAGGGCAACAGCTCAAAAGTCTGCGACCCGGAGAGGCTAGAAAGCGAATCCAGTAGTGTGAGCCCGGCCAATGCCTCGCCACCTACGCCAACCTAATTCTGGCGCCGTTTGCCCACATGCAAAAAACCAGTGCCACGCTGCTGATAATCGATGACGACGAAGTAGTACGCGCGAGCCTCGCGGCCTATTTGGAAGACAGTGGATTCAGCGTCCTTCAAGCCAGTAATGGCATGCAGGGTCTTAAGGTATTCGAGCAAGCAAAGCCCGACTTGGTGATCTGCGATCTGCGTATGCCGCAGATGGGCGGACTCGAGTTGATTCGTCAGGTGACTGACCGTGCTCCCCAAACACCGGTGATCGTTGTCTCGGGCGCCGGCGTCATGAACGATGCTGTCGAGGCCTTGCGTCTCGGGGCGGCGGATTACCTGATCAAGCCCCTGGAAGATCTGGCAGTGCTCGAGCACTCAGTGCGCCGGGCACTGGATCGCGCGCGTCTGTTGCTGGAAAACCAGCGCTACCGCGAAAAGCTGGAAGCCGCCAATCGCGAGCTCGAAGCCAGCCTGAATCTGCTGCAGGAAGACCAGAACGCCGGGCGCCAGGTGCAGATGAACATGCTGCCGGTCAGCCCTTGGTCGATCGACGAGTTTCAGTTTGCGCACCAGATCATTCCGTCCTTGTACCTATCCGGTGATTTCGTCGACTACTTTCGGGTCGACGAGCGTCGGGTAGCGTTTTATCTGGCAGACGTTTCCGGTCATGGCGCGTCTTCAGCATTCGTGACGGTGCTGTTGAAATTCATGACCACGCGGTTGTTGTTCGAGTCCAAGCGCAACGGCACCCTGCCGGAGTTCAAGCCTTCGGAAGTCCTTGGTCATATCAATCGAGGCCTGATCAGCTGTAAGCTGGGCAAACATGTCACGATGGTCGGTGGCGTCATCGACGAGGAGACGGGTTTGTTGACCTATAGCATTGGCGGTCACCTGCCATTGCCTGTGTTGTACACCCCAAACAGTGTTTGCTATCTGGAAGGGCGTGGTCTGCCGGTGGGCTTGTTCAATGAAGCCACCTACGAAGATCGCGTACTGGAATTGCCGCCGACATTCAGCCTGACGTTGATGTCCGATGGTATTTTGGACCTTTTGCCCGAGCAGACACTCAAAGAGAAAGAGGCCGCCTTACCTGAAAGGGTGAGAACGGCGGGCGGCAGCCTGGATGGTCTGCGGCAGGTTTTTGGATTGGCCACGCTAGGGGAGATGCCGGATGATATCGCCCTGTTGGTGTTGAGCAGGAATCTTTAATGAGTACCGGTAGAATCCAGTTCGCCGAGCAGGACGGCACCTTCGTCCTGAAGTTCATCGGTGAAGTTCGCCTGACCCTTTGTTCGGCGTTGGATGCGACTATTGAGAGGATCTTCACCGCGCTGAATTTTTCAGCGATCGTGATCGATCTGACCGAAACCCGCAGCATCGACAGCACGACACTTGGCCTGCTGGCCAAACTGTCGATCCTTTCGCGGCAAAAGGTCGGCCTTTTGCCGACTGTCGTTACCACCCACGAAGACATCACCCGGCTCTTGCAGTCGATGGGCTTCGATCAGGTGTTCAACATCGTTGATCGCCCGATTCCGTGCCCGGAATGCCTGACCGACCTGCCATCCCAGGATCAGTCGGAAGAAGTGGTGCGGATCAAAGTGCTCGAAGCGCACAAGATCCTCATGGGCCTGAACGACTCCAATCGCGAAGCTTTCCACGACTTGGTGAACGCCCTGGAGCGTCACTGATCCCCTGAAGCGGTGAGCGCTGGTCCGGCCCCGTCGCAAGCAAGCCCGCTCCCACACGAGTCCTGCGTCGATCACACCAGCGCGATCCGACACCGATCCCCTGTGGGAGCGGGCTTGCCCGCGATAGCGGCATAACACTCGACAAATCCCTCAGCGCGAAGCCAGCAGTCTTCGCCGCCAAACCGCATAAAAAAGGGCGAACCCACCAGGGTTCGCCCTTTTTGCATCACGCTGAATCAGATCAAAGCTTGGCTTGCAGCAGCGCTTCGAGCTTTTCCTGGTCGCGAGCGAACTGACGAATGCCTTCAGCCAGTTTTTCGGTGGCCATGGCGTCTTCGTTGGAAGCCCAGCGGAACTGCGCTTCGGTCAGGCTCTGACGCGCTTCGCCAGCATGGCTCGGCGCCAGTTTGCGTTCCAGCTTGCCGTTATCGGCGGCCAGTTTCTCGATCAGGTCAGGGCTGATGGTCAGGCGATCACAGCCGGCCAATTGCTCGATCTGGTTCAGGTTACGGAAGCTGGCGCCCATGACCACCGTCTTGTAGTCATTGGCTTTGTAGTAGTTGTAGATGCGGGTGACCGACTGCACGCCCGGATCATCGGCGCCGGTGTAGTCGTTGCCGTTGGCCTTCTTGTACCAGTCGTAGATGCGGCCTACGAACGGCGAAATCAGGAACACCCCGGCCTCGGCACAGGCAACGGCCTGAGCGAAGGAGAACAGCAGGGTCAGGTTGCACTGAATGCCTTCGCGTTCCAGCTTTTCGGCGGCGCGGATGCCTTCCCAGGTAGAAGCGATCTTGATCAGTACGCGATCGCGGCCAATGCCAGCCTTTTCATACAAATCGATCAGACGGTGCGCGCGTTTCAACACAGCGTCGGTATCGAACGACAGGCGCGCATCCACTTCAGTGGAAATACGCCCTGGAATCACTTTCAGAATCTCTTGCCCAACCGCCACGCCAAAGCGATCACTGGCCAGACCGACATCGCCCTTGCAGTCGCTGACGCAGTCGTTCAGCAACTGGGCATAACCTGGAATGGCCGCGGCTTTGAGCAGCAGCGAAGGGTTGGTGGTAGCGTCCACCGGTTTGACGCGAGCGATAGCTTCAAAATCGCCAGTATCGGCAACAACGGTGGTGAACTGCTTGAGTTGATCCAGCTTGGAAGTCATTGGCGTGCTCTGTCCTGTGAGTCTGTTGACATTACCCGAGCGCTGACAGCCACTCAAGGGCAGTTATGCTTAACGACGGCCCCGACCGCAACAACCTGAAAACAGATGTTTGAATAGCGGGGCATCATTCAGATAATTTCGATGCCAAATCAGCCGGCAGGTTCAACATGCCTGAGATCTACCGACCTTCGAGCAGCTGCGCAGCCTGATCCAGCAACGCCAAAGGCTCCTTGGCCTTATGGATATCTACCGACAGCAACTGCCGAAAACGCCGGGCTCCCGGAAAGCCCGTGCCCAGCCCCAGCACGTGCCGAGTGATATGGTGCATCGCCCCGCCAGCCGCCAGATGCTCAGCAATATAAGGACGCAAACGCGCCAAAGCCTCAGCCCGGGAAATCACCGGTGCCGTACTGCCGAACAACTGCTGATCCACCTCAGCCATCACATAAGGGTTGTGATACGCCTCGCGCCCCAGCATCACCCCGTCGAACCGCTGCAAATGCTCGTGACACTGCGCAAGGGTCTTGATCCCGCCGTTGAGAATAATCTCCAGCTCCGGGAAATCCGCTTTCAACTGTGCCGCCACGTCATACCGCAAAGGCGGAATATCGCGGTTCTCCTTCGGCGACAACCCCTCCAGAATCGCAATCCGCGCATGCACGGTAAAACTCGTACAACCGGCATCCCGCACCTGACCGACGAAATCACACAACTGGGCATAACTGTCGCGACCATTAATCCCGATCCGATGCTTCACCGTCACCGGAATCGACACCGCATCGCGCATCGCCTTCACACAATCCGCCACCAAAGCAGGATGGGCCATCAAACACGCGCCGATCATATTGTTCTGCACCCGGTCGCTTGGGCAGCCCACGTTGAGATTGACCTCGTCGTAACCGTGTTCCTGAGCCATGCGAGCGCACGCCGCCAAATCCGCCGGGACGCTGCCGCCCAGTTGCAGGGCGAGCGGATGTTCGGCTTCGTTGTGACGCAGAAAACGGTCATGGTCGCCATTGAGGAGCGCGCCGGTGGTGACCATCTCGGTGTAGAGCAGGGCATGCCTGGAGAGCAGGCGTAGGAAAAATCTGCAATGGCGATCGGTCCAGTCCATCATCGGCGCAACGCTGAAGCGGCGGGAGAGGGACTGGGGTGTGGCTGGCGTGGTGTGTAAGGGCATGGGTATCTGGATGGGTGGGGCGAGGCAGCAGTTTATCAGGAATGGAGTGGGATGGCTGAAAGGGGTGAGCTGAGTCAGGTGTCTCGGTGAGTCTTCAGCTCTAGACTATTATGAACTGTCAGGAAGGCAGTCTTGGTTGACCAATGCCTGCGTGCTCAATATCCCCGACCTCGTTCAAACCGCTCTGAGGAGAATACGATGAACAACAAGCTCGCAGCGTTATCTGTTGTCCTCGCGATGGGGTGCCTCGGGTCTTCAATGGGTTGGGCTGAGCCTGGCGATTACATCATGGTTACCCCAAATGACATCAAATGGGCCGATAACCCTGCTTTACCAAAGGGGGCACAAACCGCCGTCCTCCAGGGCAACCCCAACGTTGGCCCCTATATCGTGCGAGTAAAACTCCCGCCGAACTATATTATTCCCGCCCATACTCATCCCGACGAGCGCACAGTCACGGTGATCTCGGGTACGTGGTATCACGGCGATGGGGATAAGTTCGATGCGACAAAATTGCATGAATTTCCGGCCGGAAGCATTTTTGGCGAGGGTCACGTGAGGCACTTTGGGGCAAGCAAAGGCACAGAGGTAATCCTTCAGGTGCAGGGCCCCGGCCCAATCGGGATTGACTACGTCAACCCTGCAGACGATCCAAGAAAAAAATAGCGTTCACTCTGACCGGTTGCCCAGTCTAGTGGGGGGGTTGTTAGGGGTAAAAAAAAAGACCTCCGCACTGCGGCGGGTGGCAGGTGACTGCCATTCCTGCCGCGACCTTTAGTCGTATCCAGACGCTCCTACCAACGCAACTCGAAGGCATTTTTCGCGCCTGGCTGGATGCTGCTGCCCAAGCGTGCGCACTCGCGAGAAAGGGTGTCGTGCAGCCATTGACGGTCATCCCCTTCGGCGCGACAGAGACGAAAGCGACGCAGGCGCATGGGTATCAGGTCCAGCGACTGCAGGTGCCCGCCCGGGTCCAGCGAGGTAAAATATAGAAGCCCCAGGTCACCGCGAAAGGCTGCGTGGTCCTCGATGCCTTCGTAATCGTTCAGGAGATCACCGCAGCCATAGAGAATCAGGCGTTCGCGGTACACCTCGATGCCCTTGATGTGGTGCGAGGAGTGCCCGTGCACCAGGTCAACTCCGGCCTCGTCGATCAAGGCATGGGCGAACCGGACCTGCTCGCGCGGGATCTCGAACCCCCAGTTGCCGCCCCAGTGAATGGAGGCGACCACCAGGTCCCGCGGATTTTTGCCCTCGAGAATCCGTTTGGCGACAGGGCGCAGGCTTTGCATCGACAGATCCTCCAGCCGCGCGACGCCCGCGCGCCTATCCGTGGCGGCCCAGTCCGGCGCAATACCGCTGTCGGGTGCGCCGAGGCCAAACACCAGCAAGCGCCGCCCACCTGGCTGCGGCAGCACGGCGGGCGCTTCGGCAGATTGCCGGTTGTGCCCGGCGCCGGCGCTGCACATACCGTTGCTCGATAGGGTATCCAGCGTATCGGCCAGGCCGGCTGCCCCCCAGTCCAGCACATGGTTGTTGGCCAGCACGCAGCAGTCGATGCCGGCTGCGCTGATGACCGGGAAGTTCTCCGGGCTCATGCGGTAATTGATGCCCTTTGGTTCCGGTCGTCCGCGGCGGGACACCGCAGTTTCCAGATTGATGATGCGTGCGTCTGGCTGGCGAAGTTCGAACTCATCCAGCGCAGCGCCCCAGACATAGGTGAAATCGACTGGGCGGGGAATCGAGCCATTGAGTCTTTCTGCCAGCCGGACGTAATCGCCGGCATTCTTGACGTAAGCTTCGTAAAGCCGCGGATCGCCAGGATGCGGCAGTACTGAGTCGATGCCGCGGGCGGTCATGATGTCGCCGGCGAGAAACAGCTTCAGCGTATCGGTAACAGCTGCCATGGCACCCTCCCGGATATCCCGAATAACGTAAACCGGGGACAGGCCCCGATCAGCTCACCTGCGGCCCCATCACAACCATCATCACGCCTCGACAATAGCCAGGTGGTGTTCTCAATCAGGCCAGCCAGATGACGGCTGACACCAGGCTCGGCATCGACTGATAGTTTCTTGCCAGTCGTTCATACCTTGTTGCGATCCGGCGAAATTGCTTCAGCTTCTGGAAAAAGCGCTCCACCAGGTTGCGCGCTTTGTAGAGATGCCGATCCAGCCGGCGAGGTTTCAGGCGATTTCTTTTCGAGGGGATGACCGCTACCGCGCCCCTGCACTGGATAACCTCAATTATGCGTCCTTTTTGTGCGGTCTTGTCAGGCGCGGAGGCGGGCCTGGGAGTTGGATGTTAAAAAATGTTATTCTAAAAAAATACTTCACATAATGTGATCATTGGTGGATTATCTCTCCAGCCGGTATGACCGCCTGATAACAAGACAAAAGCAGGATTGTCTCGATGTTTGACAAGATCCCGACTCAGGTGCCGAGCGATAGCGCCGCTCAACCGGGTGATCCGTTTGTCATGCCCGCGCTCATTTCTACAACGCGGTCCGCCTTCTGCACCTTGCTTGCATGGAATCGGCCGCTGCTTTCCTCTGGAGTACCCCATGAATAACAAGAATGTCGGTGTTGTCGGTCTGGGCGCGATGGGCCTGGGCATTGCCCGTTCACTGTTGCGCAGCGGTTTCAATGTGCATGCCTGTGATGTGCGCGCGGCGGTGACGGAGCAGTTTGCCAGCGAGGGCGGCGTGGCTTGCTCTTCGCCCGCGCAGATGGCTGGCGAGTGTGACGTGATCATTACTGTTGTGGTGAATGCCGAGCAGACTGAAACCGTATTGTTTGGCGAGGGTGGTGCCGTGGCGGCTTTGCGTCCGGGCAGCCTGGTGATCGGCTGCGCCACCGTGGCCCCGACCTACGCCGTAGACCTGGGGCAGCGTCTGGCCGAGCAAGGCCTGCTGTATCTGGATGCGCCGATCTCCGGTGGCGCGGCCAAGGCTGCCGCTGGCGAGATGACCATGATGACTTCGGGCCCGGCCGATGCCTACGCCAAAGCCGAAGCGATCCTTGCGGGCATGGCCGGCAAGGTCTATCGCCTGGGTGACGTCCATGGCCTGGGTTCGAAGGTCAAGATCATCAACCAGCTGCTTGCCGGGGTGCACATCGCTGCATCCGCCGAAGCCATGGCGCTGGGCCTGCGCGAAGGGGTCGATGCCGATGCGCTGTATGAGGTTATCACTCATAGCGCCGGTAATTCCTGGATGTTTGAAAACCGCGTGCCGCACATTCTCAAGGCCGACTACACGCCGTTGTCCGCGGTGGATATTTTCGTCAAGGACCTGGGCCTGGTGCTGGATACCGCACGAGCCAGCAAATTCCCGCTGCCACTGTCGGCCACCGCCCACCAGATGTTCATGCAGGCTTCCAGCGCCGGCTTCGGCCGCGAGGACGACTCGGCGGTGATCAAGATTTTCCCGGGCATCGAGTTGCCAACTGCCAAGCCTGAGTCTGTTTGAGGAGCGCTCCATGACTACATCCACCGCCCGCCCGCTGCTGGGCTGCATCGCCGACGATTTCACCGGTGCCACGGACCTGGCCAACATGCTGGTGCGCGGCGGAATGCGCACCGTACAAAGCATCGGCATCCCGAGCAGTGAAGTGGCCGCAGGGCTCGACGCCGATGCGATCGTCATTGCCCTTAAGTCGCGCACCATTGCGGTCGCCGACGCAGTCGAACAATCCCTCGCGGCACTCGCCTGGCTGCGCGAGCAAGGCTGTGAGCAGATCTTTTTCAAGTACTGTTCGACGTTCGATTCCACCGCGGCCGGCAATATCGGCCAGGTCAGCGAAGCGCTGCTGAGCGCACTGGGCAGCGACTTCACCCTCGCATGCCCGGCGTTCCCGGAAAATGGTCGGACGATCTTTCGCGGCCACTTGTTTGTTCAGGATCAGCTGCTGAGCGAGTCGGGCATGCAGCATCACCCGCTGACGCCGATGACCGATGCCAATCTGGTTCGGGTTCTGCAATCGCAGACCCGCCTGAATGTCGGCCTGTTGCGCTACGACAGCATTGCCCAAGGGGCCGGGCAGGTTCGTGCGCGAATCGCCGAATTGCGGGCTCAAGGCGTCGGCATGGCGATCGCCGATGCCTTGTCCGACAGTGATCTTTACACCTTGGGTACCGCCTGCGCCGATCTGCCGTTGTTGACCGGTGGCTCGGGGCTGGCCCTGGGCTTGCCGGATAATTTCCGGCGCGCTGGCAAGCTGCGTGATTTCGATGCCTCCAGGCTCCCAGCGGTGTCTGGCGGCGAAGTGGTGTTGGCCGGTAGCGCCTCCGTGGCCACCAATGGCCAAGTGGCGGCCTGGCTCGAAGCCGGTCGGCCCGCGCTGCGGATTGATCCGTTGGCCCTGGCTGCTGGCGAGCCGGTCGTTGCGCAAGCCATGACCTTCGCCCGTGAAAATGAACAAACCGTATTGATCTACGCCACCAGCTCGCCGGAGGAGGTCAAGGCCGTGCAACAAAAGCTGGGTGTCGAACAGGCCGGCAGTCTGGTGGAAAACGCCTTTGGCGAAATCGCCCAGGGTCTGCGCCAGAGCGGCGTGCGTCGTTTCGTGATCGCCGGTGGTGAAACCTCGGGCGCCGTGGTTCAGGCACTGGGCGTGCAGTTGTTACAGATCGGTGCGCAGATCGATCCTGGTGTGCCGGCGACGGTCAGCAGTACTGATGAGCCTTTGGCGCTGGCACTCAAATCGGGCAACTTCGGTGGCCGGGACTTCTTCAGCAAAGCCTTGAAGCAACTGGCCCAGGCCGGAGGTGCACAATGAGCTGCGCAATGAGTCGCGAAAACGCCTTGCGCGAAGAAATCTGTGAGGTTGGTCGCAGCCTCTACCAGCGCGGTTACACCGTCGGCAGCGCCGGCAATATCAGCGCCCGCCTGGACGACGGCTGGTTGATCACGCCGACTGATGTCTGCCTCGGTCGCCTCGACCCGGCGACGATTGCCAAGGTCAATCTGGCCGGCGAATGGGTGTCCGGTGACAAGCCTTCAAAGACCCTGGCGCTGCATCGCCAGGTCTACGACCGCAACCCGAGTGTCGGTGGTGTGGTGCATACCCATTCCACCCATCTGGTGGCGTTGACGCTGGCGGGTGTCTGGCAGCCAGACGACATTCTTCCGCCGCTGACGCCGTATCAGGTCATGAAAGTCGGGCACATCCCGTTGATTGGCTACCAGCGACCCGGCTCGCCAAAGGTCGCCGAGCAGGTCGCGCAACTGGCCAACAGCGTTCGCGGCGTGATGCTCGAACGGCTTGGCCCGGTGGTCTGGGAGAGTTCGGTGTCCAGGGCCAGCTACGCCCTGGAGGAGCTCGAGGAAACCGCACGGCTCTGGCTGATGAGCAATCCCAAGCCCGAACCGCTCGATCAAGCAGCGCTGGACGAGCTGCGAGAGACCTTCGGCGCGCACTGGTAGAACGCATTTTCGAGCACGATAGAACACAACAGATCGATTACGCAGGCCCGGTCCGGGAGACGCGCAGCGACTCTCGATAGCCGCGGCTTGCCTAAAAATACAATAACAAGAGGAAATCCAGGCATGACTCACGTTCACTGCGGCATTTTCAGAAGAACCGTTTCGTTCACCCGGCGTGGAGGGTTTCTGAAATGAGCCCGTTAATCCTGATGGTTACCGCAGGGGTGGGCATCGCGCTGTTGTTGTTCCTGGTGCTCAAGTACAAGTTCCAGCCCTTCGTGGCCTTGATGCTGGTGAGCATTCTGGTGGCACTGGTGGCCGGGGTGAAACCGGCCGATCTGGTTGCCACCATCGAAGGCGGCATGGGCAAGACCCTGGGCCATATCGCGATCATCATTGCCCTGGGCGCGATGATCGGGCGGATCATCGAGCTCTCCGGCGGTGCCGAGGCTCTGGCCAAGACGTTGATCACCCGTTTCGGCAACCGACGCACGCCGCTGGCGCTGACGATTGCCGGCTTCATGGTCGGGGTACCTGTGTTCTTCGAGGTCGGTGTGATCATCCTCATGCCGCTGGCCTATGGCGTCGCCCGCAGTGCGCGTAAGCCGTTGCTGGTGTTCGCACTGCCGATGTGCGCTGCCTTGTTGACCGTACACGCCTTCCTGCCGCCACACCCGGGCGCAGTGGCTGCTGCCAGCCAGTTGGGCGCCGACCTCGGTCGCGTGCTGATGTTCGGTCTGCCGATCACCGCGCTGCTCTGCTATGTCGGTTATCGCGTGGCCGGGCGCATGACCCGCCGGGTGTACCCGATGACCGACGATATTCGTGCCGAGGTCTACGGCCCGCATGTCACCAACGAAGATCTGGCTGCCTGGGCCAATGGCAACGGCAAGAGCACTGAACAAGCCGCTGTGGCGGTGTCACACATGGGCCTGGAAGAGGCCACCAGCAGCATTGTCGCGAAGTTGCCGCCGGCACCCCCACCGGGTTTCGGTCTGATCGTCAGCATGATCCTGCTGCCGATCATTCTGATTTTGCTGGGGACTCTGGCCACCTCGTTGCTGCCGGCTGAATCGACCCTGCGCAGCATCATGACCGTGCTCGGCGCGCCATTGGTGGCGCTGCTGATCGACACCTTGCTGTGTGCCTGGTTGCTGGGTTCGCGTCGGGGCTGGAGCCGTTCTCAGGTGTCCGACGTGATCGGCTCGGCGTTGCCCGGCGTGGCCATGGTGATCCTGATTGCCGGCGCTGGCGGTGTATTTGGCAAGGTGCTGGTGGATACCGGTATCGGCGCCGTGGTCTCCGACATGCTGCGCACCACCGGTCTGCCGGTGCTCGCGCTGGGCTTTCTGCTGACTATGCTGTTGCGCGCGGTCCAGGGCTCGACCACTGTGGCGCTGGTGACCACCGCCGGCATCATCAGTCCGCTGATTGCTACCCTCAATCTGACCCCGAACCACATGGCCCTGCTGTGCCTGGCCATGGGCGGTGGCGGGCTGGCCATGTCCCATATCAATGATGCCGGTTACTGGATCTTCACCAAGCTGGCCGGGCTGAATGTGGCCGACGGCTTGCGCACCTGGACGGTACTGACCACCTTGCTTGGTACATTGGGTTTCGGTATTACGTTGCTGATCTGGCCGTTTGTCTAACGAACTGTCGACCTGTAGGAGCACGGCTTGCCGGCGATGGCGTACTTGAGATCGCCATCGTCGAAACGCCGCCCGGAGCAAGCTCGGCTCCTACAAAAAGCCATCTGTTTCAATGAACTATTTTTAGTTCTTATAGGAGCTAACATGCCTCGTTTTGCTGCCAACCTCAGCATGCTCTATCCCGAACATGAGTTTCTGGATCGCTTCGCCGCCGCTGCCGCCGATGGTTTCGAAGCGGTGGAGTATCTGTTTCCCTACGACTACAGCGCTCAGGAACTCAAGCAGCGCTTGAGCGACAACGGCCTGGTACAGGCGCTGTTCAACGCACCGCCCGGCGATTGGGCGGCTGGCGAGCGGGGCACGGTGTCGTTGCCGGGCCGTGAGAGTGAATTTCGCAGCGGTTTTGATCGCGCCCTGGAATACGCCGCCGTGCTGGGGAACTCACGAATCCATGTCATGGCAGGCCTGCTGCCCCGCGAGAGCGATCGGGCACGGCATCACGGCATTTACCTGGAAAACCTCGCTTACGCTACCGCTCAGGCGGCCAAGGTCGGGGTCACGGTATTGCTCGAACCGATCAACACGCGGGACATGCCGGGCTTTTTCCTCAACCGGCAGGATCAGGCCCAGGCCATTTGCAAGGAGGTGGGCGCCAGTAACCTGAAGGTTCAGTTCGACTGCTACCACTGCCAGATCGTCGAGGGTGACCTGGCCAGCAAACTGCGTCGGGACTTCGACGGTATCGGCCATATCCAGATCGCTGGCGTACCGGATCGCCACGAACCGGACCTGGGAGAAATTAACTATCCTTATCTGTTCGAGCTGATCGACCAGTTGGGGTATGACGGCTGGGTAGGGTGTGAATACCGGCCGCGTGGCAATACCTCGGCAGGCTTGCAGTGGTTGCGGGACTGGAAGAGCCGCTAGCGCTCAAAACCCTGCGCGCCACTATCGGAAGGCAACAGCAGTTCCACACCCTGCTTGCGGATGCTATCGACCGCGGCAGGGGTCAGCGCATCGTCGCTGAGGATGATATCGAACTGCTCGAGCCCGGCGATCTTGTACATGCTGAACGTGCCGTACTTCGAACTGCTGGCCACCAGCACCACTTGCGAGGCCGATTGCATCGCGACTTGCTTGACCTCAACCTTCAGTGCCGAAGGCGTAGTGAGGCCGCGACGCAAATCCCAGGAACTGGTCGATATGAAGGCGATATCGGTGACGACCTGGCGCAAGGTGGCAACCGCCAAACCGCCCACGCACGATTGATTGGAGTGATCCAGCTGCCCGCCGGTATGAATCACCGTGACATGGGGCGCCTCGATCAACGCCTGGACAATGCCGAAGTCGTTGGTCACCACCGTCATGCCCGACAGCGCCTTGATGTAGGGGACGATCTCCAGCGTGCTGGTTCCCGCATCCAGATAAATCGTCATGTCGGGGTGCAGTAAGCGCGCGGCGAGTTTCGCCATCGCCTGCTTCTGCGGCAACTCGACCACCGCCTTGAACTGATGGCTGGGCTCACTGTGGAGCTGGCTGGCGATTCGCACCCCACCGGTTACCGAGTAAGCACGTCCTTCCTGTTCAAGCAGCGCGATATCGCGGCGTATGGTCATGTGCGAACAGTCGAACATTTCCATTAACTGATGAACGCTCAGCACCTGATGCTTGCGCAACTGTCGCAGCATCAATTCACGGCGCTGCTCAGGAATCATCGGTGCGCCGCTTTGCGCGGCGATGTCCTTTTGACTAGGCATTCAGGCTCCAAAGTGAGGAAAGCTGAGGGTAAAGGTGCGGTCAAACATAGTAGCGAATCTGTGACTGGATCAGTAGCGCAACGCTGTAATGGATCCAGGGACCACGGCGGTCATTCAGGTTTGATGGCCAGCCCGCCGGCCGACGAGAGCTATGACAACACTGAGGCGATTCTCGCTCGATTGGCCGATGACCCGGCCGGGGTCGCGGTCGCTGCCGTCGGCCTGTCCAACGAGCGGATCAAGCGTCCTCTCCCGCGAGGGACAGACGATCATCAAGGCGCAGAAGGCTACGGTCGAGGGTTATGTGCCGTTGAGTCCGTCGGGTCTGGCGCTGGAAAGGTCCAAATTGAACGTGTTGTAACCCTGCTGGCTCTGGCTTTTTCTGCAAAAAAAACACATCCGCGAAAAGAGCTTGCCTCTTGAGGGGATGTGTTCTTTTTTGAGGGCCGCACGTAAATGGCCTCTGGTACGAAAATGGTACAAAGAAAATTTTGAGGCTTTTGCTTCTACTGGGTGGAGCGAATCGCCCCGCCGTCAATCAATAGATTCTGTCCCGTCAGGTAGCTAGCGTGAGCGCTGCAGACAAAGGCGCACAATGCACCGAACTCTTCAGGCGTGCCGAAGCGTTTGGCCGGAATCTCTCGGCGGCATTCGGCGAGGAAAGCCTCGCTGTCCTGCCCCAGATCCTGCGCGGCGGCGACCAGGTTGTTGCGCAGCCGATCGGTGTCGAAGGAGCCCGGTTGCAGGTTGTTGATGGTCACGTTGCGGCTGGCGATGTTGTCTTGTCGGGCCAGCCCAGCGATGAATCCGGTCAGCCCGCTGCGCGCACCATTGGACAGGCCCAGGCTCTCGATGGGGGATTTGACCGCGCTCGAGGTGATGTTGACGATACGGCCAAACCCGCGTTCGGCCATGCCGTCCACCGTTGCCTTGATCAGCTCGATGGGGGTGAGCATGTTGGCGTCCAGGGCCTTGATCCAGGCCTCCCGGTCCCAGTCGTGGAAATCCCCCGGAGGCGGCCCGCCGGCGTTGTTGATCAGGATGTCGAAATGCGAGTGAGCCGCCAGCGCAGCGGTTCGACCCGCTGGCGTCGAGATGTCGCCCACGACCGCTATCACGGTTACAGCGGGGTTCAACGCGCGTAGCTCAGAGGCCGTAGCCTTGAGCGTGTCTTCGCCGCGAGCGGTGATCACAACGTTCACGCCTTCGCTGACCAGCGCTTGCGCGCAGGCTTTGCCAAGCCCTTTGCTGGCGGCACAAACCAGTGCCCAACGCCCCTCGATGCCGAGATTCACAAGCGGTCTCCTTCAGTGGTGTTCAATAGGAATGTAAAAAAACTGGCGACAAGGTAAGGCCGGTATGACTCACCCACATAGCTAACAAAACAGTTCAAGCACATAGGTAACAGTTTTTAACTGGCACTGGTCGATTCCGAGGATCTGACCATGCTGTGGCGGGTCGCAGAGAGTCCATTAAGGTGCAGGAATATAGCAGCTCCGCAGTTTGGCTTCGAGCCGGTCCCGATCCGGAGTTTGCCTTGGGCCCGGCCGGGTCTGGCTGCCACCGCCAGCGTAATTTTCGAGAAATAAAAATGCCGACAGCATGACTGTCGGCACTATTCAGACACCCATGCCCCCGGCGCTGCCGAAGGCACACAGGTTTATGTGATCAGGCCTGGGCGAGGAGCGCTGAATTGATCTTCCCGCCGGCAGAAGTCGTGGCCAAGGTCGAGAAACAGGCCGAAGTCTTCAAGAGTGGCGACGGTCCGGTCTTGCACGGCATCGGGACGCGCTGATCCGGCAGCTGGAACGCACCGATACGGCCTATAAAGAGTGAGTTGAAGGGTTTCTCACATGGCGACTTTCATCGGTGGCTTCCAGCCGCCGCCCAAGGCCTTGTACAGGTTCACCTGATTGATTTCCCGCGCCAGTTCCAGTGCGAACCACTGCTGTTGCGCAGAGAATAACGAACGCTGGGCGTCCATGGTGGAGAAATAGCTGTCCAGACCCGCTTCGAAGCGAAGGCGAGACTGGCGATAGGCTTCTTGATAGTCAGCGACCAGGTGTTTCTGATTGTCGACCTGGGTCAGCATCTCCTGGCGCGCATTGAGCGCGTTGGCCGCTTCGCGAAAGGCATTCTGCACGGTTCCTTCGTAAGCGGCGGTTTGTCCATCGTAGCGGGCATGGCTGGCATCCACCTGAGCGCGTCGAGCCCCGCCATCGAACAGCGTCAAAGACCCGGCTACCGCGACTGACCATAACTCGGCCGGGCCGCTCATCAGATTGGCAAACTCTCCAGACAGACTCCCCAACGCAGAGGTGAGTGAAAGTCTGGGGAAGTAGGCGCTGCGCGCAGCGCCTATATCAGCGTTGGCGGCCCGCAAAAGCGCTTCGGCTGCCATGATGTCCGGCCTGCGCTCGATCAGCGATGACGGCAGCCCGGCAGGTACATCGGCGGTCGCAAGGGTTTTGCCCAGTTCGCCTTCCGGTAACAGTTGGGTGGGCACGGGTTGACCCACCAACACGCGTAACGCATTCATATCCTGCGCCACTTGCATGCGATAGGTGTTGATCTGTACTGCCGCGGTGTTGGTTTGGGCATCGGCCTGGTGGACATCGATCCGTGCGGTAGAGCCATAGTTGTAACTGGTGCGCAACAGCTGTCCGTAGTGATTTTGCGAGTCGTAGGTGTTTTGTGCCAACGCCAACAGATTCTGGTTGGCTTTCAGGCTCAGCCAGGTGCTGGCGACTTCACCGATCAATGCCAGTCGGGCCGTCTGGTAGTCTGCTTCGGAGGCTTCGAAACGGGCCTGCGCCGAATTTCTCTGGCTGCGGATACGGCCGAACAGGTCCAACTCGTATGAAGTGAAACCGGCCGTGGCCTGAAAGGTGTTGGCCACGCTGCCTGTGCTGTCGCCTCCGGTGGGCGTCCTGACGATCGATGGCATCTTGCTGCGCCCGGCATAGGTGTCGATGCCAATGGCGGGAAACAGCTTGGCCCGGGCTCCGGCATAACCCGCTCTGGCTTCCTCCATGCCGGCGGCGAACTGACGCAAGCCACGGTTGTTATTCAGGGCCAGCTCGATCAATTGCCGGAGCCGGTCGTCAAGAATGAAGCCGCGCCAGTCCTGTTCGAATGCCTTTTTGGCGCTGCAACAATCGGCTGACGCGGATTGCGGCCACTGTTGATCGATCGGTGCGTCCGGCCGCTCATAAGTGGGTTCCATCGAGCAGCCGCTCAGCATGAGCAGGGATGCCAGACAGGTCGTGGATAAGGAGTTATTCATGATGGCTCTCCTAAAGGCGTTGACCGAGCAATGCTCGCAGCTGGGAAACAAGGAGGGATAACAAGCTGCCTCTGCTGCCGGATCCTTCAGGGCCGGACACCTGCGGCACAGGCTTTTTTATCAAACTGCCCTTAAAGGACTTGAAGCGAACCATAGAAGGCCTGGACGGTTGGCTGGTGCGTCGTGGCAGTACCGGTCTGGCTGCCTTTTCACCCAGTAACGAGCGGCGCAACAGGCTATTGAACGCCATCAATGGCCTGGCCTTGCCGGCAACATTGGCCGTCGCGTCGCTGAACAGCCGCGCGATGAGCCGATGGCGAAGTGCATCGGACAGGTCGATGAATTGCAGTCCCAACTGATCAATGCGGGGGTGGCGCATGACTTCCACGCCGATCCAGCCAACCTTGTCGACCCATATTTCACCGCGCATTCCCTGCTTTATCAATTTCGCTAACGTGCAGGAGAAAGCGGCCCCGCTAATGGAAATGTCGACCATTCGGCCCGGCAAGGTCACCCCGGCGATACGCAAGCCGGCGGGCTTGTCGAAAGGGAATCGCTCTTCACCGTGCAGGCGGGGCCTGTCGACGCAGGCCACCAGGGTCGCGAGGTTGTAGACCAATGCGACCACGGTCCAGCAAAGATTGAACAGCATGTTGCCGTCGAATGCGGCAGCAGTCGAAATGGCGGTATAAGCGCCGATCTGTGAGAGCAAGGTCAGCGCACAGAAGAACCCGAACAACTTCCAGTGAATCACCGTTCTGGAGCGATCGAGTCCTTTTGCCGTCACTTTGAACGGCCGGCCGAAGGGGCGGATCATGGCGCTGATGAGGGTGGCAGTCACCGCCAGCGAAGCCACGATTTGGGTGACTTCGGTAAAAATCGGTAGCGTTCGCCGGTCGGTGACCCAGGTGCCGTAACCCCAGAAGGCAATCAGCGCGGGCATCCCGTGGGCGAGAAAATCAACAGGGTTGGCATAAAATCCGGCGATACCGAAGTACCAGTACAGCACCGGTGAGATCAACAGCATCAAGATGAATGGCTTGGACGCCCAATGCGTCAGGCCGTGCAGGAAGTGCAGACGATCATTGAGCGTGTAGCCCTTGCCACGTAAAGGACCGTCCTTGAGCAGTGCGACCTGAATCGTACCCAGGCACCATCGCCCACGCTGATTGATGTACTCGGTCAAGCCCTCGGCCGACAGGCCGATGGACAAGCGTTCGTTCAGCCAGCGAGTGACATAACCTTGTTGCAGTAACCGGTAAGTGGTGTTGATGTCTTCGCAAATCGACTCGGTGGGAAACCCGCCGAACTCGGTGATGAGGTCGCGGCGGATGACGAACGACGTACCGACGCAGAACGCAGAATCCCAGCTGTCCTTCGCCGGTTGGTAGACGTCGAAGAATACCCGCTGTTCGTCTACCCAGCAGGTCGAGGAACCGAGGTTGTGCTGGATTGGATCGGGGTTGTAGTAAAACTGCGGTGTCTGCACCAACCCGACTCGAGGGTCTTCAAACAGCCCCAGGGTGCGCAACAGAATGGGTCGCTGCGGTGCGAAGTCCGCGTCCAGCACCAGAATGTAGGGCGCATTGGTGCTGGCAGCCGATTGCCGTAAACCATTGTTGAGATTACCCGCCTTGGCGTGCGAATTGTCCCCACGACGTGCGTAATTCACACCGACCTCGCAGCAATAGTCGCGCAACCAGTCACGCCGGGTATCGTCCAGCACCCAGACAGCGAAGTTGGGGTAGTCGATGGCTTGAGCGGCGGCGATGGTTTTCTCCAGGATATTGAGCCCCTCGTTATAGGTCACGATGAGCACATCTACTGCGGGCACATCCTGGCCCGCGGCTCGCAGGCGACGCTCCCCGGCATCGGCGCTGGCGTGGTGATCCGAGCGACACAGCATCACAATGATTGAAAACAGCGTGTAAACGATCGCCAGCAGCTCAAAGAATAGAAAGCTGTATGACCAGACCGTGGCAGCACCGGCATGGGCGTCAGGCAGGGTGTCGCGGATCCGCCAGACGGCATAGTTGATCAGCAGCAGCGCGGTCATTGCGCCGAAAGCGCTTCGCGCCGCCCATTGGTCGCGGTGCGTCAGACATCCGAACAGGATGACCATGGCCAGCGTCCAGAAATTGATTTGCAGCAGTTGTAACGTGTCCAATGTATGCATGTCAGTTCGCCTCGCGAGAACCTGTGAAGGGGTTGATGCCGGTTGCGGCGATCGCCGCCCATGCGGTGGCTCCCAAATGAGGTAGGTGGTAATAGTAAAAATCATCGATGACCGAGTCCGGACCTATGGCCAGTCCGGTACTGATGCGCGCCTGGGGTGTTGCAAACAGCCAGCCGTCGCCGGTTTGCTGCGCGGCCAGAACCGCCCATAGCGGCTGTGCTTTTTCCGGTGCTCCACTCAGCCGAGCAACCGCAGCAGTCTGCGCAGTTCCTTCGGTCCACAGACCATCCGGATTGCGCTTGAAGCCGTAACCGGCCCCGGAACGATGCGCCTGATCGATGAAACTGAAGACCCGCTGCCAATCGGCAGGGGGATGGTGCAAGGCAATCAACGGCCAGATCTGCGCGTCCAGCCCTGAGCGCGAGCGATCGGATGTTCGCCCGTCGCCCAGTGTGCCGATCAGAAAGCGGCCTTCACGTGCGTCCCACTGACTGAAGACGAACTGGCGCGCAATCTTCGCCTGGCGCGCCGCATGTTCATCCGCATGTAACTGGTCAAGCGCGGTCCAGGCGGCAGCCAGATCGGCATTGTGTTCGGTGGACTTCCAGTCCTGCCTGGCTTGCTCCGGGGGATAGCCGTAGTAGCCGCCGATGAATCCTTCGGGAGGCCGACTATCGTAGGTTTTCTGTTCGGTCCAGCGCAGAACCCTTTGGGCCGCCTTCAGATAAGGCTCCTCGCCGGTTTGGCGAAATGCCTCCAATAGCGCCAGTGCCCCCCAGGCTTGATTGCCGGTAGCGCTACTGATCTGGTACGCATCCTGATTCCAGGCGTTGCGTTGCGTGCTCCAGTAGCCAGGTAGCGTCATCGGTCCGCTTTTGAGTGGTCCGGCAGCGTAGGCGTTGCGCAATCGGCCGTCCTGATAGTCAGGGTCGTGCAAGGTCGCGTATGCCAGCGCATCCGCGATCCGGCGTGCCGATTGCGCTTTGCCGCAGGCGAACAGAGCGATGCTGGCCAAGGCGTTATCGTAAGTGAACGCGACCCCGCGCAAGGCCTGGATCTCAGGCTGCTGACCGGCCACGGGTGGATAGCTGGCCAATAACAAAGGGCCCGCCGCTTGCGCTTGTACCGCCTGGTCGAGCGCTGTGCAGGTCATCTCGGCCAGGCGTGGCATCGGGTCCGCAGCCAGTGCCGGGCTCGCGCCATGGCTGGCTGCCAGGAGACCGAGTGTCAGCACCCAGCGCCTGCGGGCATAGCTGGAAGTAATCATCAGCGTGACACCTCGGCAGTGACCCAATGCCCCGGGTTGCAGACCGCGGCTCGCTGACTTTTTGTGAGATTGCTGCCGAAGGCGCCGACCACATAGACCGAATTCTGTTCGGCATAGGGAAATGGAACGCTATAGCTACTGGCCTGAATATCCGAGGGGCTGGACAGCAGTTGCACGACCTTGGCTGTCAGGGTATGGCTCAAACCGCGGATACTCACCCGCAAAACACTGTCGCGTTCGATCTTGCTCGCCATTCGCTCCGGGAACACTGCAATCACGTAACTCTCATTGCAGTTGGTGGCGCGCAGCAATGTCGCACCCGCGCGCACCTGTGTCCCTTGCGGTGCCACCAATTCCTGGACGGTGCCGGGTGAATAGGCAATCACGTCGTACCCGCTCATCAGCTTGATTCTGTCTTGCTCGGTGGCAATCAGGTTATTGAGGTTGTCCAGTTCCTGTTGTTGTGTCGCCTGATTCTTGGCCTGATTGGCCAGGCTCAACTGCAGAGTGGTTATTTTCGCCTTGAGTTCGAACAGGCGCAGCTGCTCAGGGTCCAGATACACCTCTTTGCTGGCAGCGCTGAGGTCACCATCGTTGATCCGCAGTTGCGACTTGACGGACTCGGCGGCGCCTTGCAGTGATGCCAGTTGCGCCTTGGAGGAGGCCACCGCGGCCTGGCTGATGGCGCCTTGGCGAAACAGCTCCAGGTTACGATCGACCGTCTCCTGGGCGTCCTCCAGGCGCACACTGGCAGCACTGCTCTCGGCTTTCAGGGCTTTCTGGGCATAGAGCTGTCGGGTATGGAATGCCGATTGATATTGCTGACTGGTTTTCTCCAGCGCGTTGAGAAACTGCTGATCGTGCTCTGCCTGGCTGGTCAATGAAGACAGTTGCTGTTCCAGGGACAAACGGCGCGTTTGCAAGGTCAGCAACGCCTCTTGATTGGCCCGCGGATTATCGATGGTGGCGATTTTTTGCCCTGTGGCAAAGCTCGCTCCGGGTTCGATCGTGAGCGAACTGACCACTCCATCGATAGGCGTCGTCAGCAAAATCACAGGTGCGTTCAACACCGCCCGCGTCGCGGAGGAAGACATCAAGGGCATGAACAGTGTCGAAAACAGCAGCCAGATAATGAATGCCAGGACGCCGAATCCGACCAGTCGCGGCAGGAAGGAAAATGAAAAGCGTTTTGAGCGAGTATCAGCCATTCTCCAGCACTCCTTGAAAGAGCAATGAATTAGTTCGGCACGTGGCCGGTCCGACCCGACAGTCAGGTAATAGAACCCATGACTGCACAGGGCAGAAGTCAGGTGGAACTCAAGTTGAATCGCCGTTCATTTGCTGGGCGATATGTCTCTGACCCAGCGATGGTTTGAAAGTTGTTTTTTGGTGCGCAGGAATTTTGCCCTGTCTTGTTGGTGTAATTAGATAATAAACTACGCGTAATTTATTACTTATTTACATATCGAAGCGGCTGCGGTAAAGCCGGTCGAAGTCTGCCATGAATGAGGTGCCGGGCTTCTGCGTTCAGATGTACGGCTCATTCAAAGCCAGTGTTTGTCTACGTCTCGAGCTTGCGACGGTAAATGTGCTCTCGGCGACTGTCAACATCTGATGTTCTAAGGTTTTAGATTGCCGACAAACTGAGGGTGTTCTTCTGGGTGCTGTTTCTTGTCCTGTTTAAAGAAGTATTCAGCACGAAAGCGGGGAGGATATAAGGCAAAAAAAATATAAGGATCCATATGTTCATATATTTGAATAAGGCCGAAACATACCAGGACTGGTTTATAAGGGGACGCACCCGCAGGCTCGCCCCAAAGCGCACGGACATCCGCATCGATCCGCTCAAACGAAAGGCGGTCAACGATGTGTTGCGGCGTTTCGCCAAGGCGTTCGAGTGGGGCCGGCAAAATCCCGACGAGTACGCTCGGGTCTTCGCCAGGGTCAACGATATACCGCTTGATGTCTCGCAACGCCTGCGCAGTTGGGGCGACGAGTCCCCAAGCCAAAGCCTGTGGCTAAACCGGTCCGCAAACCCGTGGCGCAGGCACCGGCGCCAACTGCGCCAGCACAACCGGTCGCCGCGCCGGCACCACCGGCACAGCCTGCGCCCAAGCCGGTGACACCCGCGTGCCCATTGATTTCAAAATCCGGTAAGCCTGGCTCCAGCAGACCCGGACCAGACAGTTATTGCCCCGTCCTGAATAAGGTTTACACCCTCTGATCTATTTTCAGGAGGGTGTAATGGATGCGGGAAAAGGCGATGAGGTGAAGGGAGATGAATTGCACGACTCTCCCGAACCAGACTACTTAAAAGCTTGTACTCGGTTTGGACGCGTCAGCCACGGTGGAGCGGTCGCAATTTATAAATGAAGACGAATTCAGCCAGCGTTGATCAGGATAATAAGAAAACAGTAACTGGCCGTCTTTCATTGAGTCGATGAGTTGATGAGCAATAGCGGGGCGCACGGCCGGGCAACCTAAACTTCTGCCAATACGGCCGTTCAACTGGGCCAGGTCGCGACTGACATAGGCTGCCCCGTGGATGACGATAGCCCGGTCGAGTGCATGATCGTTGAAGCCAGGCTCCAATCCCTCCATGCGCAAGGAATAGCCGTTATGACCGACATAGGTCGAACTCGTCCGATACAACCCAAGGCTGGTGGCCATGCTTTCATTCTGGTTGGAAAATTGACTGGCCATGTTTTCGCCGCTGTTACGGCCGTGCGCGACCAGTTCGTGAAAAAGTAATGTGCGGTGTTGCAGGTCAAACACCCACAGTCGTTGCTCGGTTGAGGGGAGAGAGTAATCAATCACTGCAAGTCTTTGGACAGGTGCCGCGCCTTGCGCCATTCGGCACTGAGACGCACGTACAGCCAGCGCGATAACCTTGGCGTTAGCGTCTGGTGCCGCTTTGACCAGCGCGGCCTCAAGCGAATCGGCGTAGGCGGCCTCTGCAGACATGGACATCACAAGCATGGCTGCCATTAAAAAGCCCGAGCGGTCTAGCGTCATGTGCGTATCCCATCACTATTTATACGAGTCTAGCAGTGTCAGTGGGTCTGAGTGACGATGCTCGAGTGGCTTTTAAACCCGAGGTGCAGGGGGAAGATTGTGCAGTGCTGCGAGCACTGAATCTAGTTCAGAACTGTCCATTTCATATTTGCCGCGAGCAGGACTTTCCGCTGTGGCGATGAGGCAAAACAAACAATAAAACTCTTTTCATAACCCTTGACGGGACGTGTGACAGGTTTATATTCGCCACTTCTTCGGCCGGTATCACGCTTTACTGGTTATTGTCTTTAAAGCGTGCAGTTCAAGTCATGTTGTTGAAACGTCAAGGTGACAAGAATCTTTCCTGGTCTAGACTGACTCATCAACTATATGAAATAGCCGGACGAACCGGTATTCAAAGAGAGGGAAAATGAGAAAACTTTATGTACTGGGCGCGCTTATTGCGCTGACGATTTGCAGTATTGGTATGAGCGATGCTCGCGAGGGGCGAAACGGCAAGCATCAGTCTGACTCGGTTGCGGGGGTATTTGACTACTATCTGTTGACGTTGTCTTGGTCGCCCACGTTTTGCCTGACCCATCGCGACAATGAGCAATGCTCGGGGAAAGGCTATGGCTTTGTGCTCCACGGTCTCTGGCCTCAATACGCCAAGGGCGGCTGGCCGCAGTCGTGCCCGCCGATGGTTCCTTTAACGCAAGCGGAGCAGGCGAGGGGGCTGACGTTGTTTGCGACGCGCAAGTTGCTGGAGCATGAATGGACAAAGCACGGCACCTGCAGTGGCCTGGGCGCCTCGGGTTATCTGGACACAGCGGACAAGGCCGTGGGCGCTGTCCGGATCCCGGAGCAACTGCAACCCTTCAGCACCGCCCATTACTTTGAAGCGCAAGAGATTGCGCAAATGTTCCGGAAGAGTAATCCCGGTATCCCTGCTGATGGCATCGCGATTCTGTGTAGCGGGCCCGAACTCTCCGAGGTTCGTGTCTGCATGGGCAAGGACTTGGCATTCGGGGCCTGCGGCAAGGGCGTCAAAACTCAATGTCGGTCCGGAGAGATTCGCGTGCCGCCTATTCGATAAGCGAGCCGGTTGGAGTCGTCAGCACTCTCGGCCAAAGGAGGTGCTGACGATAGTTCAAGAAAAGATTTACCCTTGAACAGGTACACTGGAAGCGACGTCTACTTGAGCGTTATTTAATAGTGCTGCGACTGTAATAAAAAATATTATTATCAGCAGCGCCAACAAGAGTAATCATACTCAACAGTATTCATCACATTCTCCTGATTTTTTGAAGAGGATTGAGATGTTGAGCTGGATGTTTAAATATAACCAGTCAGTCTATGAATAATGACGGTTGGTTTATGTTGCAATGCTGGATTCTCAGGGTCTTTATCGTCTTTAGCCTGGCAGACCGAGGTTACTGTGAGGCTCGCCATGCAGGAATTGATTATGAGAAACATAAAAATATATCTGTCCCATTTTTCAATGTGATCGAGCTGGATGGAGCGCCGCCGAATTGAGTCTATATTTAATGGCGGATTACGTGTAACGCACCGAAAGGATCCCCCGCGTGTTTTATAAAAGGCTACGCTGAACACTCAAGCTCAATCAGAGGGAGCCGGCCATGCAGTTGCACGAAGCGCAAACGATCACCGAGGTATACACCTCACAAGAGGTGAACAAGGCCTTGCGGGAGGGTTGGAAACTGCTGGCCGTGACGCCGGTAAGCAGTCCTCACAACCCCAACTGTATTACCACCTGTTATGTACTGGGTAAGAAAAAGCCCGCTGAACCGATTCGGCCATAAATCCCTCAGGCCGAATGGATTCGGATGCTCCGGGAGCGGGGCGGATCACCGCTCGGCCATTACACTGTACCCCTGTGCAGGCATGAGCAATGAGGCTGTCAGCTTATTTCATCGGGATGAAGCACATGAAAAAACAGGTCATGGCGATAATTATCCTTCTCGCTCTATCTCCCTATTCATGGGCAGGCGATAAATTTGGGGCGTTGGCTGTAGACAAAAATAATGGTTTCTATTACGGCTGGTCGCACGATCACTGAACCATGGAGCAGGCCAATACGAGGGCACTCGATGAGTGCGCGCAACGAGGCGGAAACTGCAGTGTTGTATTGGAATTATTTGGCGCTGACAGGTGTGGAGCATACCGCACGATAGACGGCGCGGTAGGAACAGCTTATGGCTGGGGAAAAGGCTCGGATCAATCAGTGGCAGATCGTATGGCCAATGAACAGTGTCTGGGGCGCTCAAATGGAAATAGTTGCAATAATCACGTTTGGGCGTGTAATACAAATGTAAAAGGTGCTGATTCAAAAAGTGCACCCGCTGACTTGACCGCTATTCGTAATGCGGTTGTCGATTACTATGATAATAATGGTGAGTGGGCTGGAAAGTTCCGCATGAGCGTTGAAAAGATCAGAGTGGATGGGGCCGGGTCAACGATCAAGGCGCACGTGAAGTACATATACTTCCCCATACCTGGAAACAATAGTTCGTCAGGTTATGATCAGCGGATTTTTACCATCAATGTTAATGGCAATGCATACACCGTAACTCATATGGATGGGTATATGTCTGCAAAATTTTAACCAGGGCATGACAAGGCCTGTATGACACGGTGTGTTGGTATTGTGATGGCTCATGTCAGCCTGGGGGAAGTGGCTGAACCACGTCCCCCCGCTTGGCACTATTTAAAGTGCTGCTCGTAAGTCGCCACCAGGTCCGGCGTGATCAGCTTGAAGGGCACCCAGACATTCGCTTCGACCGGTTCGCCTTTGATCATTTTGATGGCGGCTTGCAGGGCGCTGGTCGCCTGGGCTTTGGGGTCTTGAAACACCGAGGCCGCCAACTGGCCGCGCTTGATGGCCGCCAGTCCGTCAGGCAAGCCGTCTATGCCGACCACCGGAACCGAGCCTTTGGCCTTGCCGGCCTGTTGCAGGGCCATGGCTGCGCCGATGGCCATCTCGTCGTTGTTAGCGACGATGGCATCGAAGTTTGAGCCTGCGAGCACCCAGTTGCTGGTCAGGTCCATCCCTTTGTTGCGCTGCCACTCGGCACTTTGCTGCTCGACGATCTTGATCCCGGGATAGTCCTTGAGCACATCTTTGACCCCATCGGTTCGGCCTTGGGTGGCGTTTTGCGCCAGGTCGCCCATGATGATCGCCAGGTTGCCTTTGCCACCCATCTTGTCGGCCAGGTAACGCATCTGCAGTTGTCCGGCCTCGATGTCGTTGGACGCCACAGTGACCACACCTTTGGGCAAGACGCGCTCGTCCGGGCGGCGGTTGACGTAGACCAGTGGCGTTTTCGCCGCGACGGCGGCGCGGGTCATGTTGGCGGTGGCGGCAGTGTCCACGGGCAGGACGATGACCGCGTCCACTTTCTGGTTGAGGAAGCCTTCGATCTGATTCAGCTGACGCACCACGTCACCCTGAGCGTCCTCGAACTGGATCTGCACCTTCTCCTGTTTGGCGGCCGTTTCCAGGCCGCTGCGCACATAGGTCATGAAGTTATCGTCCACCCTGGCAATGCTCACGCCGATGCGATAGTCGGCGAGGGCCCATTGGCTGCTGAGGAGCAGCAGCGAGGCAATAAACAGTGTGCAACGTCGCATGATGGTTTTCCTTTTGTTGTTATGAGTTGAAATTCATCAAGGGTGAGGCGTTTCTGGCGCTCTCTGCATCAAACCTGCCAAGAGCGCCAGTGAGGTCCCAGGCGTTGCCGGCCTCGTCAATCAAACGTGAAGGCTTGCCGAAAGCGCTCAAGTGCCTGTTCGGAGTCGCCAGAGGCCCAACCCTCTAGCCCGACGACGCCGGTGTATCCCATGCGCAACAAAGCTCTGGCAATGGCTGGATAATGGATTTCGCCGGTGCCAGGCTCCATGCGTCCGGGGACATCGGCGACCTGGATTTCTCCAATGGCCGAGCCGGCACGCTGGATCAGTTCGATCAGGTTCCCTTCGCCGATCTGGGCATGGTAAAGGTCCAGGTTCATCTTCAGGTGCGGGCTGCCCACGGCTTCGATCAAGGCCAGGGTTTCTTCGGCGCGAGCGAAGGGAGTGCCGGGGTGGTCAACCTGGGTGTTGAGGTTTTCCAGCAAGAATACCCTGCCAGCCTCTTCCCCCAGCCTGGCGATTTTTTCCAGGGTCTTGCAGGCGCTCAGCCACATACGTCCGTTGGTGTGGGCCACAGGTTTGACCGGCAGGCCTTTGTCGTCCAGGCCGCTGCCATGCAGGTTGAGACTGGGGCAGTTCATCTGTGCGGCCACGGCCAGCGATTCTCGTGCGCTGTCGAGCAGATGCTTGATGTCCTCGGGATCGGTCAGGTTGCCCGAGATATAGCCGGTCATGGAGGTGAAGTCAGCGCCGGTGGCGACCAGGGCCGCAATGTCCTTCGTGGTCCAGTCCCAGAGTTCGGCGCTGAAGCCCAGCGCATGAATACGTTTGACGCGCTCTGTGAACGGGAGATCCAGGAAGACCATCTCGGCACTGATCGCCAGTTTGAAGGGTGTAAAGCTCATGCGTGTGCTCCTTACAGGCGGACAGGTTTGCCCTGCTGGACGGACTCGATGCAGGCGCGGGCAATAGCCAGTGCGGCCCGGGCATCTTCGCCGCTGGCGAGTGGTTTTTCACCAGTGCGCAGGCAGTCGACAAAGTGATTGAGCTCGGCAATGTAGGCATCGCGCAGCAGGTCGGTGTCCATGCGCTGGGTGTCGGCCTGGATGCCGTCAGCCAGGTAGCGAACCATGTCGGAGTGATTGATGCTGCCCATGGTCAGCATGCCGGCACTACCGAATACTTCCCCACGAACATCGTAGCCATAGACCGCCTGGAAATTGGCCTCGGCCGTCGCGATGGCACCGTTGTCGAAGCGGATCGTGACAACAGCGGTATCCAGCAGGCCCTTGTCCTTGTATTGCGGTGCAACCAAGGCATCGGCCATGACATAGACCTCGACAGCCTTGGCGCCTGGATTCAGATAGCGCAGGGTATCGAAGTCATGGATCAGGGTTTCCAGGAAAATCACCCACTGTGGCGAGGCGGCCGGGTTATGCAGCGCTGGATCGCGGGTCAGGGAGCGCAGTAACTGAGGCGTGCCGATGCGACCGGCTACCACGTCCAGATGGGCTGCCCGGAAGCTTCTGGCAAAGCGGCGGTTGAAACCGACCTGCAGCGGCACTCGTGCTTCGGCGGCCGCGGCGATGGCGCGGTCGGCCTCGTCAAGGGTGATGGCCATGGGTTTTTCACAAAAGACGCCTTTGCCGGCCCGGGCAGCGCTGATCACCAATTCGGCATGGCTACGGGCCGGGGCGGCGATCAATACACCGTCTATTTCCGGGTCTTCGAGCAGTTGCTGTGGATCGGTATAGACCCGTTGCACACCCAATTCTGCCGCCAGGCGTGCGGCTTGACCGGGTGTGGGGTCGGCAATGGCGGCCAGGCAAGCACCGGGAATGTGTCGAGCAGCGGTCTGGGCGTGAAAGCTGCCCATGCGGCCGGCGCCGATGAGTCCAAGGCGGATGGTCTTGGGTGTATTCATGAAGTGACTCCTTTTTATTGTTGTTCAAGTGGCTGAGCAGCAAGAACTGTCCTCGCTGGTATGAGCTCCTGAGCAAGGCCTGTGCCAATCTTTAACTACTTGATATTTATATAAATATTTCAAATTGAAAGAGGGGAGGTGTTCATTTGAATGACATGTCTATAATTACATGTCAAAAATATGAACATTGGTGCGGATCTCAATGATGGCTAACCAACCGCTCATGGCCTTCAGCCTGGAAGACCTCGATTACATTACGGCCATCGGGCCGGCGTCCTTGAATGAAGGACCCATCGCCGAGCTGGACCAGGCTTGGCTGGCTTGCCTGAAGGGTCGCACTGATCGACCTGCCGGGGTCAGACAGGCCATTTGGGACTCCTGGCTGCGCAGCGTCAGGGCCGGCCTCAACCCTGATGATTTTGCATACCGTTTTGTCGATCCCGACGTGTTGGCTGCAACACTTGCGGTCAATCGCGTATTGATCGGGGTGGCGGCAGAGGTCATGAGCGGGCTGCTGGCTTACAACCCCAGGGGGCATATCAACCTCACCGATGCCGAAGGGACGACCCTTTACTTCTGCGGTCTGGACCTTACGCCGGTGGGCAGCCGGCTGCTGGAGTCGGTGCAGGGCACCAACTGCACGGGACTGGCGATTGCCGAAGACCGATTGGTGTATGTGCTGGCGCAGGAAAATTTCGCGACTGGCCTGCGTCAGCGACGCATGCATTGTGCCGCCGCGCCGATCAGGGATGCCAAGGGCACGACCCTGGCCATTCTGACGTTGACCGCGGAGCCGGGCTGGTTCCATTTCCACACGCTGGGGACTGTCCAGGCGGCGGCCGAAGCCGTCTCGCGACAGATGGCGCTGCAGACGCTGCTGGAAGAACAGCAGACCGTCCTTGAAGTGCTGAACGAGGGGCTTGTGGTGCTGGATGAGCGGGGCTGCATCAAGGCGCTCAACCGCTATGCCCGTCAATTGTTCCGGGTGGGTCGGGATCTGTTGGGGTGCCCGTTCCAGCGTCTGGGGCAGAGCGAGCTGACTGACGAGATTCTGCTGCGCAGCGGCGAGGGGCTACGGGATCTGGATTGCACCTTTGAGCTGCACGATGGTAGTCACCTGGCATGCCTGGTGTCCGTATGTTCCCTGGAGCAGGGCGGGCACATTATCTCGTTGCGGGAGAACCGGCGTATCCGGGAAATCACCCGGCGGATCATAGGGACTCAAGCCAGCTATACCTTTGAGACCATTCAGGGAAGCTCGCGCGTCATACAGGATGCGCTGCGTCTGGGACGGATTGCCAGTCGCAGTGACTCGACCACGCTGATCCTGGGGGAAAGCGGGACCGGCAAGGAGTTGTTCGCACAGGCCATCCATAACGCCAGTGACCGTTCCAGCGGTCCTTTCGTAGCCGTCAATTGCGGGGCTATTCCGCGAGATCTGGTGCAAAGCGAACTGTTTGGTCATGTCGAGGGCGCCTTCACCGGGTCGGCCCGCGGAGGGTCTGCCGGGAAGTTTGAATTGGCCGATGGCGGAACGATCTTCCTGGACGAGATCGGTGACATGTCTTTCGATGCCCAGGTCAGCCTGCTGCGAGTCTTGCAAGAAGGCGAGGTGACTCGCGTTGGCGCGAAAAAGTCGCAGCATGTGGATGTACGCATCATTGCAGCCACGCACCGCAATCTGAGCCGGGCGGTTGCCGATGGCGCCTTCCGCGAGGATCTCTATTACCGGCTCAATGTACTGAACCTTACGGTTCCGCCGCTGCGGATGCGCCGGGAGGACATTCCATTGCTGGCGCGGCATTTTCTCAATCGCTGTGCCCAGTCGCTGCGCAAGCCTGTGCAGGGGATCTCGCCGGCGGCATTGGATATTCTTTCAGCCCACACTTGGCCGGGTAATGTTCGCGAGCTGGAAAACACGATCGAGCGCGCGACCAATCTGGCGGTTACCGGGCTGATCCAGCCGGGTGATCTTCCTCTCGACATCATGCAGGGGCTGCGCCGGCCGGCGTTGGGAAGTTTGCCAGAGCCCAGGGCTGCCCTGGACTTGGGAACCCATGAGATGAATGCGATTATCACGGCCCTCAGGGATACTCGCGGTAACATTCGGCTGGCCGCGAAGCAGCTGAATGTTTCTCGTGGTGGGCTGTACAACAAGATGAACCGGTTCGGACTCAGTGCCGATGCCTTTCGTTCGGGACCAAACATCTGATTGTCTTCTGTAGCGCCTTCTCAAGGTGCTCCACCACAGTGGCCTGGCGCGCGACGGCGTTGCAGGGCTGCTTGAATCAAGTCAGCGTGAGCCTCCTGTCTCACTGAATGATCGCCAGTTCGTCACCCTGTGTCAGTAACCAAGCCTGATCACCTCCTCGACGCTATCGAGCAAACAATCCAGCCCCCTCGTCATCAAGAGCGGTCATCCGACCGCTCGGTCACCCTGCGATAAAAAATTTTCGACGACGGTTGAATTCGCCCATTATCGGCGCGGCGAGCACCACAACCCGATTAGGTCGGGACCACGACGAGATTGTTGATGCCATAGCCGCGCGTAAACCCGACGAAGCCGAGCACGCGGCCCATGAACATACAATGTTGTTTCAGCGCCGGTTCCTGGCGTATATGCAACAGAACCTGACAGAAAATATGTCCGTTGCTTGAACCGCGTTGTCGGCAATGCTTGCCCCACGAGGGGCACGGGGCGGGCTTTTCCTCTACTCAGCTAACAACCTCAGACGCTTTCAGCGACGTCGATCTGCGGTGAAAGCATGAACCTGGCGCCAGCATCGGAGGAGGGATCTATCGTAGCGTCCACCATGGCCTTCACGGCGGTCTGCGCCAGCGCCACAACCGGGTGAGAAAGAACACACTGAACCACGCCATCGCGCAGAGCCGCCGACGTGATCGGGGTCAAGTCGTGACACACCACCGTCGGCAACGGGACGTTCTGCGTTTTCAGTACGCGCAGTGCGCTGACCACGCCCTCGATTCCTCCACCGGCCACATAGAGGCCGACCAGGTCGGGTTCACTGGTCAGGAGGTCCAGGGTACTGGCATAGGCGAACTCCTCATCCTCCAGAGTCAGGCGAGTAGCCAGTAACTCCCAATCCGGGGATTGTTCCGAGAGGAACGAGCGCAAACTCATCTCGCACAGTTCCTGGCATTGAAAGCGCTGTGTTCCGAGCATCACTGCCACCGGGCCGGGTTGTGGCGCCAGATGTTTGATGAACCAGCCTGCGGTGCGGCCCATGCGCCGGTTGTCTACACCGACATAGCCTGCGGCTGCCGAAACTTCCAGCTCGGATACCAGGGCAACCACCGGGACGCCTGCAGCACGCATGTGGGCAACGGCCTTGCGCACCACTGAATGGTCAGCCGCAACGACACCCAGCGCATCGACCTCACCTTGTAGCTGCAGGATGCGCTGCGCCGTGGCTGTCGGGTCCAGGTCATCGATGTAGTTGATCATCACCCGAACCTGCGCCTGAACGCTGGCCGCCGCGGCCTCGGCCAGGGCTTTTGCCAGGCCCTGATAAAAAGCGACACCGCGCTTGTGAAGCAGGAACCCCAAGCGCACGGTCGGGCGCTTCTGAAGCAGCCTTTGCTCGATCACATTGCGCCCGTAGAACCCCAGCCTGGCGGCGGCTTCGGCAATGCGCTGCGCCGTATCGGCGCGCACATTGGCGCGCAGATTCATCACTCGGTCAACGGTGGACAGGCTGACTCCTGCAGCCTGCGCCACATCCTCCATGGTTGAACGGCGCTGCGACGGGTTGTTTGGCTCTGACATGAAATGAAAGCCTTGCTGAAAGTTTTGACGGGTTTTGACAGCTATCGCCTGGCGACTATAGCAGCAGTGGCCTGGCTCGCCTTAGGATTCCTCCGAGCGAAACAGCACGACTCATAACAATAATCATCGGAGCCTGACATGACCCTCCATATCTCGACCGCCCCCTGTTGCTGGGGCGTAGATGATGCCAAGAATCCTCATTTACCGGCGTGGCAGCAGGTGCTCAGTGAAGCCGCGCAGGCGGGCTATCGCGGCATCGAGCTTGGGCCTTACGGTTACCTCCCGATCGACTCCCGGGTGCTGGGTCCGGTGCTGGCTGAGCAGGGGTTGCACATCGTAGCCGGGACCATTTTCGACAATCTGGTCGATCCCTCCAATCTGCCGAATCTTCTCGGTCAAACCCGCAACATCTGTGCCTTGCTCAGGCAATTGCCGGTGATCCCACAGGAGCCGGGGCAGCGCTTTGGCATGCCTTGCCTGGTGGTCATCGATTGGGGTCACGAGGAGCGTGACTACGCTGCCGGTCATTCCGACCGCGCCCCGCGTCTGGCGCCAGATGCCTGGCGGGGCATGCTGAGCCATATCCGTGCGATTGCCGAGCTGGCATGGACGCAATACGGCGTGCGAACGGTCATTCATCCTCACGCCGGGGGCTACATTGAGTTCGCTGATGAGTTGGCTCGGCTGGTCGACGACATCCCCTATGAAGTGGCGGGTTTGTGCCTGGACACCGGCCACCTCTACTACGCCGGCATGGACCCGGTTCAGACTCTGCGCCAGTACGCGGATCGCCTGGATTACCTGCATTTCAAAGATATTGATCAGGCGATGTTTGATCAGGTGCTGGGCGAGCACATCAGCTTCTTCGCCGCGTGCGGCAAGGGTGTGATGTGCCCGATCGGTCAGGGTGTCATCGACTATCACGCCTTGCGCGAGCTGATCGCCGAGCTCGGTTATCAGGGCTACATCACCGTCGAGCAAGAACGCGATCCCCGTAACGCCCATGGCAGCCTGCGGGACGTCACAGCCAGCCGTGCCTACCTCTCCCAGGTGGGTTTCTGACCCTCTCTCACGCCAAGGACTTATCGATGATCAATGGCAGCAAGCGTATTCCCCAACCTATTCGTTGGGCCATGGTAGGCGGTGGGCGCGATAGTCAGATCGGCTACATCCACCGCAGCGCAGCGTTACGTGACCAGGCATTTGTGCTGGTGGCCGGCGCATTCGATCTTGATCCAGAACGCGGCCGGGCCTTTGGCGTGCAGCTGGGGGTCGACCCTGAACGCTGTTATGCCGACTACCGTAGCTTGTTCGAGGGTGAGGCGGGGCGGCCGGATGGCATCCAGGCGATTTCCGTAGCGACGCCCAACGGCACCCATTTCGCAATTACCAAAGCGGCGCTGGAAGCAGGGCTGCACGTGGTCTGCGAAAAGCCCTTGTGTTTTACCCTGGAGGAGGCGCAAACCCTGCGGGAAATTGCCTCAGCCAGGAACAGGATCGTGGGGGTCACCTATGGCTATGCCGGACACCAGCTTATCGAGCAGGCCCGTGAAATGATCGCCCAGGGCGAGCTGGGTGAGATCCGCATGGTTCACATGCAGTTCGCCCATGGTTTTCACAGCGAGCCCGTGGAAGCTCAAAGCGACGCCACCAAGTGGCGGGTCGATCCACGCCTGGCTGGGCCCAGTTATGTTCTGGGGGACGTCGGTACCCACCCGTTGTACCTGTCGGAAGTCATGTTGCCCGAGCTAAAAATCAAGAAGTTGCTGTGTGTCCGTCAAAGCTTCGTCAAAAGCCGGGCGCCTCTTGAGGACAATGCCTACACCCTTATGGAATATGAGGGAGGGGCGATGGGGACATTGTGGTCCAGCGCGGTGAATGCCGGCTCCATGCATGGCCAGAAGATTCGGGTAATAGGCTCCAGGGCCAGCCTGGAATGGTGGGACGAGCGCCCGAACCAGCTGTCTTTCGAGGTCCAGGGCAAGCCCGCCCAGGTGTTAGAGCGTGGCATGGGCTATTTGCATCACAACGCACTACTGGATGACCGCATTGGTGCCGGACACCCCGAAGGACTGTTCGAGGCCTGGTCCAACCTTTACTACCGTTTCGCCATGGCCATGGACGCAGCCGACCGCGGGGACCAGGCACTGCTGGCGACGCTGCGCTATCCGGATATCCACGCGGGTGTCGAGGGTGTGCGATGGGTCGAACGTTGTGTCAGCTCTGCCGACAGCGGTGGGGTGTGGATTGATTACTGACCCAGGATACGGTTTGCCCCCAGGCGTGAACCGGTCACTCATAGTGTGAAATTATCTTCAGAGGGGATGAAGCCCGGCTCCAGGTTGGGCTTCATCCAGGTTGAACACCAGCGCCTTCAAGCCGCATTCAGCGTCGGCGTCGGCAAATTCCGGCGGGTTTTCCAGGCGTTGGTCGAAGCGCAGGCTCGGGGCTTCGCGGGTTACGCCGTCGATGAGGAAATCCGGGCCTATGGCCGGGTCGTTCATGCAGGCCAGTACGGTGCCGTGGCTGCTGAGCAGTTCCGGCAGCCGGCGCAACACGCGCTGGTAATCCTTGGTCAGCAGAAAGCTGCCTTTCTGAAAGGAAGGTGGGTCGATGATCACCAGATCGTAAGGGCCGCTGTTTATTACCTTGCCCCAGGACTTGAACAGGTCATGGCCGAGAAAACTCACCTTGCCCAGGTCGTGACCGTTGAGCCGGTGATTGTCGCGCCCACGGCTCAGGGCCACGCGGGACATGTCCAGATTGACCACATGATCCGCGCCACCCTCGATGGCGGCCACTGAAAACCCGCAGGTATAAGCAAACAGATTCAAGACACGCTTGCCATGGGCGTTGGCCCGTACCCAATTGCGGCCGTAGCGCATGTCGAGAAACAGACCGTTGTTCTGTTTCTTGCCCAGGTCCACCTTATAACGCAGGCCTCCCTCGGTGATCGTCCATTCCTCGATCGTTTCCCCCAGCAGCCATTCGATGGTGCTTTGCGGCAGGTAGCGGTGTTGCAGCAATAACCTATGAGCGCCGGATTTTTCCCACACAGGTGACTGAGTAATCTCCATCAGCAGCCGCTTCAATGCCTCCAGCTGCGTCTGCTCAGGCTCTTTGAACAGCGAGACCAGGACCACGCCCTGCATCCAGTCGACGGTCAGTTGTTCCAGCCCCGGCCAGCATCGGCCCCGGCCGTGGAACAGGCGGCGGGTTTCGTCGGGCACAGCTGCCAGGGCTGTCAGCAAATGGTGGTGCAGGGTAGAGAGGGCGTCAGGATTCATTGGGCAGGGCTGGTAATTTGAAGGGATGGCATTTTAAACACAATTAGCCGGATATATAGGTCACCGGGATTGAAACCGCCACTGAGCTCGCAGCGTTATCTCAATGACACTGCCTGTTGGAAGAATCCCGCTCAAGTCATCTTGGGCGGTATTTTTGTGCTTCTTAAATGTTCAGCACGCAGGCAGGGCACCGAAGCGTGAGGAAGGCCCCCGGATTTAAAGAGGGAGGATTTCGCCAGCGTGGAGTCAGTAGACGGCCGTTTTTGTTGGAAGGATCCCAAATGGCTTTCTCATATCAAGTGAATGAGATCTTAATTGTCTCTCTCCGGTCAGTTGATTGTACGCCTTGACCCTTCGGTGATTATCCGCATAACCACCCATCGCTGAGACCGTCCCGCTTTGAATATGGTCCAGATAACGGAATATCTTTTGTGGCGAAAGAAAGCTGATCTTGTAGTTCAGCGCTGCCATTCTATCTTGCAGTTCATAACCGGGATTACGCTCATCCATTTGAAAATGTAGCCCGTGCTTCTTGATCAGCCGCACATTCCACAGGGTACAAAAGCTCTTCAAGTGAGTTTCTCTGAACGGTTTCGGCGACTTTGCTTTCAAGCCCAGGGCTCGCATGCCACGCCGAGCGTAGTGCTTGAAAAATCGTGAAACCAGGCGCCAGGCTGATCGACCCACACCTCGATTCAACTGTTCCAGGCATCCGACAGCCGCCACTTCGCGTGGACCAGTGCACTGGCCGATCATCATGGTAAAAACAGTCGGATCGTAAATAAAAGTATCGGTGTGCAACAGAAACAGATACTCGGTTTCAACGTGATCCAAAGCAAGATCCAGGGCTCGGCCGTGAGCAACGCTTCCGGCTTCAGGGGCGGCTACTTTACGTTCAATCAGGTTGATCCAGTTCAGCGTGCGCAGGTATTCGCTGCTCGCATCGTCCGAATGGTTATCCACCACAAAAACAGGAACGCCAGTCTCCTGCAACCCCTCGCGCAGCAGCTCCAGGCAAGTCCTGGTCAGCCCCAGTGATTTGTAATTAACCAGCACAACACTGTAGTTTGCCTTGGTCGCAAGTGGGTATGTCATAAGTTCTTCAACCTCGATGGCTGACTGCTGTTCCGGTAATGCCAGTTCAAAGGGGGGCTGGCATAAGCTTCAGGCTTGCGCTCATCCTAGAGCGGGTAACCTTTCAGCCTGTTCCCCGGTGGATAAATTTTCTGACAGGATTGTTTTTCGGTTCCGATGGGCTGGCGCTGCTCAGTACTGCATTGATGGTCAACGTGTCCGGCATTGCGGCCAACGAACAGGAATCGGAGATCATTCGGCGTTCGGTCGCATCTACATAACGAGGACGATTCAGTTCCCGGATCCAGGGCCGAGCATCGCAGGCCTTCTTGACCCCGGCGAACGCAGATTGAGCAGGAGGCGGATTACTTTGCTGCTTGCGTTCTCATGCCTGCCCGGCTTTTGAATACCTATTTCGGATTCCAGTTCGGGTGTCCGATAGCACCATGGCCCTGCGAGTCAAGGAGCTGGGCTTGGTGAGTTGGCCCAAGTGGTCGACCCTGCGTCAGGGCACTTTTGCATAAGCGGCTACGTGAAAGTTCCTTGCCAGTCTCTGAGCAAATCGTATAGGCCACTGCTATAGCTAATCTGCTGTATTTTTATTTTACTTAGGGAAGGGACGATTATGCGAAGGTACATCGCATTTGCCGCTGTGCTTGCAATGCCAGTGGTTGCAGCAGAAGGAGCAGAGATATCCTGGTCGGTTGCCAACGGATTCCAGCAGTTCAAAAACGACGCAGATTTTCAAAAACTCAAACAAGCCTGGAAGCCTGAGATGTCGGCGGAGGCTTTTCTCGCTACACAAAACGCTGCATCTCTAAGGAAACTGCTGCCCATAAATGACACTTGGTGGGACAAAGAAAGTGGCCTCTACAACAATGGGCTGTTCAACCCTTCTCACAATGTTCTTCTGACCTACTTGGGAGCGGTACAAGGACAGACATGTCAGTGGAGTATTAACGCAAGCTTGGTTGGCTCAGCGGTACCCTGTGACGCTGAAGTGACAGCCTCGCAGATAAAGGAGAATACTCCCTTTACCATTTCCGTTTCAGTCGATGGTGCTACAGCGCAAGAGATTAAAGATCAGCGCATCACGACCAAACTGATTCTCGCAGTGGGCGACTCATTTGCATCGGGTGAGGGTAATCCTGACCATGCAGCGGTGACGAACACGATACCGGAAAAAGGCTCGGGAAAAGAAAACAAAACCGGCCTTGAGACCCTGGATTGGTTTCTCAAGGAAAATATGGGCAACCAGCGATTTACGGCATCGGCTGACTGGTGGGATACCGCATGTCATAGGTCATTTCTGTCTTGGCAATCACTTTACTCGATGAGAAAGGCAGTCGCCGACCCACATCTGGTGGTTAGGTTTGCATCTTTTTCTTGCTCAGGGGCCGAAACCTACGATGGCTTTTTTAGAGCTCAGAATGATCCTCCGGCAGAAGTTGGTCCACGTAGGGTCCTTAAGGGGTGGAGTCGTGATGGAGGCAATGTCACAGTCGCCCAGAAGGTCAGGGAGGAGCGAAAGTCAGAGAAAACAGTGTTTGTTGAAGACAAGCGCACCAAGACAGTCCTGAATAAGTCTCAACTCAATGCGGCTATCGCGTTGCTTTGTGATGGGAAGACCACTCCAGGGCTTTCAAAGTCATTCCGGCCACAACAGGAAGGCTTGCGGTCGAGTCCTTATTATGGGGAATTCAAATATGATCAGTGTCAGGGCAGTCTGCGTCAGCCTGATGAGCTTCTGACGTCGTTTGGTGGAAATGATTTCGGGTTTTCAGGGGTCGTCATGTGGGGGCTCGTACCTCGAACTGCGGTGGGAAACTCCGAAACTATCGGAAAGCTTTTTAGAACCTGGAGTCTGTCAGCTTTCCGAGGAATGATGAAAGTTCAGGAGCCGAAACCAGCAGGGAAAATGGCCACCGACCAAACCTACCTGATGTATTCCGACCTGGCCTGGACGTATACCCATCTGCTGAACGTTAAAACAGAGGATGTCAAAGAACTCATCTACCCAAATCCACTGCCGGAAAAGTTGTCAGAAGTCTGCTCTAGCCGAATGGGGCAGGGAAACGAGTCCCTGAGCGCATTCTCTATTAATGAAGGAAATAAATTCCTTATTACCAGGGGCAAGTTCAATAACTTTGTTTACAGAATAGAGGACAAGCAGGCCAAGGAGATGGTTCGGGACTTCATAGTTCCTTTACAGGGAGCGCAACGAGTGGCTATCACGAAGGTTGGTTGGAAGCCTGTCGAGTCCCAGCGAGGCTTTGAGTCTCCTGCCGGGGCGAGAACAATGTGTGCTGTGGCTAGTGCTTGTGACCAACGCAACGGAACGTGCGATTGGGTGGATCTCCCAGGCTGGCGGGCTTCTCGTCATGATCTGGATCCATCATTGAGACCGATGCAAAACATTACTCAATGGGAGTCCTATTCCCCAACCCGCCTGAGAGGATTACGGATGTCCAATGATTCGGTGCTGACTCAAGCCAGATTTGTCGATGGCAAGATTCAGGAAGACTGGATGAGGGGCTCCGTGCACCCAGTGGCTCAGGTTCATGCCGGGATTGCTGATTCGATTGATAGTCCGGAAAGCGTTGCGACTAAATAGTAGTTATAGGGTCATCAGGCCGGCTGTTTTATGTCGTAGCCGGTCAGGAAAACCGAGCGCGGATTGGAAACCGTCGAATCCTTGCTCATGAAGTGAAGCGTTGAAGCCGCCGCTTGGCGGCTTTTTAATGGCTTGTCAGTAGTCGTGCTTTGAATCGCCCTCGTTTCTGTAGACAGCTTTGGACGGCTGCTTCACGCCCTGAGGAATTCAGTCAACCTTGATCAAGGTTCTTGAGCAGTGTGGTGAACCGCGCCATCCGTTGTTAGCGCAAAGACGGGTTATGATGACCCCGCCCAGCGCTGATCCTTGAAGTCACGGGCAAGCCTTAACCCTCGGAGTCAGAAACTCGATGTTCACCATCACCCCCTTTGAAACCCCACCGCCCGAGGCCATCAAAAGCCAGATCCTGCAGTTGGTCGTCGACTACGTAACCGATATCAGCATGGTGGCCATCGCGCCGAGCAATCCGCTCTACAACCTCTATCAATACGGTATCGGATACGAGGTCCATCTCTATCTGGACGCTATGGACGGTTCCAGAGGCATTCCCGTCGAATTGATCGTGGCCTCGGATGCCCAGGACCCTTCCACTGTCGTCGGCTTCTTGCTGTATCTGCCGGTGAAGGACGATCCCGAGGCTTGCGCAGTGGCCTATATGGCCGTGCGGGAAGGCCACCGACGTCGGGGTGTTGCGCGCGCGATGCTGCAGGAAATGGTCAGTCGATACCCTCATGCCGAGCTGGCCTGCTTTGTTGGCAAGGTGCCGTATTTCGAGTCGATGGGTTTTCAGGTTGTGGGTGCGCGCGGTCCTCAGGTCGTCATGAATACCCGCGACCACAGTACGGACGGCCTGTGGGCGGTGTTGGACGTAGCGCCGATCTATAGCTCTGTGGAGGTGCGGCAGATTCATACTTATCTGCTTGCGCAAAACGGTAGAAAAGCGATGCTGGACGCCGAGAAGAAGCGTGACCGGCATCTCGACCAGATGACACGCCACGCGAAGGCTTTTGTGCTGGACCGTCTTGGAGAGGCCGCCTTGCAAGACACCGGGCGCGGACCACGCTTGCTCCAGGATGCATTGAGTCTCTTGTCAGGCTCGAAGTCGGCCTTGGCCTGCGAGAGTAAGGAGCGTTCGACCGGTGGTTGATCGTCCCTTACCTGGCACCCGGCAGGCTTATCCGATCAGACCGGAACACCCAGGATGATGTGGGAGGCCTTGATCACCGCTGTGGCACTGACACCGGGTGCCAACCCCAGATCTGCCACTGCATGTCGAGTCACGATCGAATACACCTCGGCACCGCCGGCAAGCTGGATAACCACCTCGGCGTTGACGGCTCCGTCATTGACACTGACAACCTTGCCTTCCAGACAATTGCGCGCAGAGAGACGGATGTCGCTGGATTCGGTCATCAGCATCACCCAAGGGGCCTTGATCAGAGCGATCGCGTCCTTGCCTACCGCAATCCCCAGATTTTTGATGCTTTCCATCGTGACCACGGCAACCAGTTGCTCACCGCCGGGCAGTGTCAAACCTACTTCGGCATTGACCGCGCCTTCTTGTACCTGAGTGACTTTGCCTTTGAATACGTTGCGCGCACTGACTTTCATAGCGAAAACTCCTTTTTGACCACTGGGTTAAGATTTACCGGCATCATCAAGATTATTGCTATGCAAAAGCAAGTGCAGTGCACCACTGGTCATCTGTCGGCGTGAAATGTCCAGGCATCAGGCTTGCACATACACCCAGGCATTGGCGCCGGATTTGAGCACAACCTCAACACGTTTGTAGTCCGCCACCTCGTATTTGTCGGCCATTGCCAGCTCCTGTGGCGTGATCTCGAAAACAGTGCCGCTGACCTCATCCGACATGTCGCCGCTCTCTTGCACGATGGGATGATGGGTTTTTCCACTTGCGGCCAATACCTGCGGATCAGTTATTTCGACGAGGTTTTGCTTGTAGCCCGGTAGAGCATCAGGACGACCCTTCAGTTTGCGTCCGAAGCTGGATCGTTGGACTGCTGGATCCTGCAAGGTGCCGTAGGAGAACAGCAGGACTGGTTGCTCTGTTTCAATGGCCATTAGGTTTCCTTGAACGATGGTCGATTTGATGAGCAACTCTTCATGGAATGCCCGAATGGACGCTCCGGGTGGGCAATCCGGATTTCCGGAATCCATAAACCGCCAGTCGATCCGGGCGGTGATTCGCCGTGGGGGCGATCACCGGTGTACTTGGTTGCGCCCGTTACGCTTGGCCTGGTAAAGCGCGTCATCGGCGCGAGTCAGGAGGCTCTCCAGGTTGTCACCGGTTCTGGCGAGGGCGACACCAAAGGACGCGGTTACCGTGTCCAGCACCTTTTCGGAGCGACGAGCCTTGATCCGCAACGACTGAATTTTCAGACGCAGTTGCTCCGCGAAGGCATGGGCGCTGGTGATATCGGTACACTCCTGCAGGATCACGCAGAACTCTTCGCCGCCATAGCGTGCCGCCATGGCATGCGGTGGAAGCGAGTTTCGCAGCACCTGACCGACATGTTGGAGTACGCGGTCGCCTAAAGGATGACCGTACTGGTCATTGAATTGCTTGAAGTGATCGATATCCAGCATGACCAGAGCCACACCCTGGGGGGCGTTGCTCAGCGCTTGCTCCAGCAAGCGAGTGAAGGTGTTTCGATTGAGCACCTGAGTCAGGCTGTCCAGCGTCGCGGCCAGCTGGACGCGCTCAAGCTTGTCTCGCAGGCTTTTAATCTCATTTTGAGCAGTTTGCAGTTGGGAAAGGAAACGCTGCTGCTGGTCCTGCATGAGCTGGGTGCTCTGTTGCAATTCGCTGAGTACGGCGGGCAACCGGTTAATGACCGGCTCCTCAAGCATACCCAGGCAGTGTTCCAGGCTGGCCTGAAAGTTGAGATTGCCCATCACGCTGCTCGAGATGTCGCGTTCAATGTCGTCAACCAGGTTGATCGCTTGTTGCTGCCCGGCGCGGGCGTCCTCCAACTCATCGCGAATGATGTAGTCGCGAAAAAGCCTGGCGGCGGATTCCGGGGGGAAACTGTCGAAGTCTTCGACCACCCTATCCAGGTGGCGATTCAGTTCAGGCTCCAGGCCTTTGCTGTAGGTGTACCAGAGGGCGTAGTGCACTGGGTTGGGTGGAATATTGTGACGCACCATCAGCGGTATGGCTTGCTTGAGCAGGGCCGCCGCCTCGCGGGTATCCTCTGGATATAGCGATAGGGCAGTCGCCCGCTTCTCTGATTGGCTCATAACGTCACTGTCGTTGTTGATTTTTGTCGAACATAAAGCAAGAGGAGCATAACCATACCTCTTGCAGACGGCCATCCTATTCTAAGCTGATCAGCGTATAGACCTGATGTAGACCTGGCTTGACTGCAGCAATTCGTTGATCAAGCAGCCCGGACTGTCCTGATTGAGCTTGAAGTGCAAAGGTTACAGGACGTGCTTGAAGGCACCGTCATTACTCCAGTCGTCAAATCGAAGCAGGCACGAGCGTAACGCCATGAAGTGTTCAATCGAGCGACATGGGCAGCCAGGATGGTCGTTTCTGTTGGCCTCTACCCAGGGTGACGCTAAGACTCCTGGCGAAACCGCTCCGCAATGGCATCCGCATATGGATAGAGCGAAAAGTAGGGCCTGGCTTCGTCGATCACCCGTTGGAATGACGGTCTGTGCGTCAACCTGTCGAAATAGGCGCTCAAGTGACTGAACCCGTCCGGGAACGGCTGGACGGTACTGGCATAGAAAAGCGCCGGGGCAGCGGCGCAATCGGCCATGCTGAAGTCCTGACTGGCAACCCAGGTCCTGGATGCCATCTGGCGGTCGAGCATGCCATATGCGGTCTCCAGCGTGGATCGTGCTTTTGTCAAATCACCGTTAGCACCGCTCAAGCGATCACCGACTATCTGTTGCATCGGCCCTTGGACATAGTTGTCGAAAAAGCGGTCCCATAGACGCACATCCAGCGCGGTGTCCCAATTGCCTGGAATCAAAGGGTGTTCACCGGCATAGAAGCGATCCAGGTACTCAATGATGACTGTGGACTCTGGCAGGTCGCGCTTGCGAGCGTGGTCACGGATGACCGGGAATTTGCAGATTGGCCATATGGCTTGAAGCTGTGCTCTGTCTGCATCGTCGGTGAGATCGATGATCCGCTTTTCGAAGTCGACAGCGTTTTCGTAGAGCGCGATGAGTACTTTGTGGCAGTACGACGCCAGCGGATGATAGTAAAGAGTCAGCGACATCTTTCGGCTCCTGGGGGGACGTGTGGGACGCACTACTTGAAGACGGGAAAACCAGTGCAGTTTGCGCTGTCGTTCGGGGGAGGCCTGGCACGAGGCGAAATGGCATCTGGTCGACGATAACGCTTGTGCACGCAGGCGTTCCGAGTCCGTCGTACCCATCATCATAGTCGCTGGATTGACTGCCCGAAGAGGTCGTAGCGGCGGCGACAGCCGAATCAGGTTCGATCATTGGTCCCTGACAATAAGTTTTAATAACGAATCAGTAGGCTGTTCGCAGTAATAACACGAATTGTTGATGACTATTTTTTTCCACTGTAATGATTCTGTTGCCACTTGCAGTGGTGGAATGCATATATAAAAGTTGCCAATGGAAAATGCATTTTTTATGACATGAGCTAGCCTTTCCTCCAGGCATAAAGGATGAACGCCGGGGGGAGCATGGAAACGCGGAAATATTCCTGGATCTGGCTGGTTCTTTTTCTTTGCGATGGTGTGGGGGTGACGGCTGTTTATAAGAGCCATCTAAGTGATACGCCACAAGATTCTCTTGCCTGGGGCGGGTACGTCGTACTGATTCTAGTGACAACAAGCCTGGCTGCAGCGCCGCTTATCCGTTTTCTGGAACATGGGTGGTTTGCCCGGTATGAGGAGTTCAGGAACCGGCTTAACAACGGGGCCCTTGTTTTTTATTTGAGGCAGTTTTGGCAGCCACGAACCGATAAAAACCGCATTTTGAAGACGTGGCCCATTCCCGAAGACGCGGACACCAAAAAAGCTGCCGAGCAAGCGGCAGATGTCTTGTTTACCACGATCTATGAGGAGAACTACGGCCGCAATGCATTCTTGATTCCTATGACGCTGATGCTTGTTTCAGTTTTCGTAGGTGCAACGCTGTATATCGCATGGGCTTTTGGCGGACTGAAATCTGGCTCGTTTGTGAATGCCCCAATTGCCGCTGCCTCCCTGGGCGGCGCGTATCTGTTTGTCATCAGTGATCTTGTGGTCAGCGTGCGCAGGCGCACTTTGAACGTGGCGGATGTCTATTGGTATGCGCTGCGGATGGTTCTGGCGATCCCTATCGGTATGGCTTTCAGTGCGACCACAGATACAGCTCCCAGCCTGCAGGCTACGACGGCGTTTGTTGTGAGTACCCTTCCTATGGATGTGTTGTTCAAGGCACTGCGCCGGCTGGCTGCACGCAGTCTGAATAATGCAGAAAAGGGGCAAGAAAGTGATCAGTTGATTCAGCTTGAGGGGGTCACGGCCAACATTGCTGCGGTGTTATCAGCCGAGGGGGTCGATTCAATCGAACAGCTTATCGGGATAGATCCTGTTCTTCTTTCCATTCGAACCGGCTTTTCTTTCAAGTACGTCTTGCGATTGGGATCTCAAGCGATCGTCTGGAGGCATTTTGGCCAAAATGCACACAATCTGGTTCCCCTTGGACTTGCTGATGCGCCCGCCATTGCATCGCTGATGAAAGTGTTTGTTCACCCCCCGCAAAACCCGAACTTGTCTCTGGAGTCAGCCAATAGTGTGCTGGCTGACGCGGCCGCCTGCATGCACGGCCAGGACCATCCGGCCCTGAGTGTAGAAACGCTGAAGTTCAGCTTTTTCGAAATCACGAAAGAGAGCTACACCCTTTTCTTGTTGGCGACCCAAAAACAGGACTATCACCCACCGGATTAACTGGCCACTAGCGTATTAATCCATTGCCTTTGTATTGGAGACGGCTTTGCTAACGAAAAAATAATTTCCGACCTCGATGCAGGGGTGCCAATACCCTGCTTACTCAACGCATGCGCATGGCTTACGCCGATATTCGGTCATCCTGGAGCCAAGGGCACGCAACGTTTCATTAAGGAGACGGCCATGGCTGTAAACCATGTTTTTGTACTGATGCTGGAAAACCGGTCATTTGATCATCTACTCGGGTATTCCGATATTTCCGGTATTTCGTCACCGCCGCCGGATGCCACTGCAGCGAAAGACAGCATGGGTGGGAGAGTGGCTGTATCAGATGATGCCGTGGATCAAATGGGCGATATTGACCATGAGTACCCGGCAGTTCGAGTACAGCTTCATGGGAAGGGGCAAAGCGACACAGACCCCGTCACAATGGATGGCTTCTATCAAGCCAATGGCGCCGAGTCTTTACGTTGTTTTACAGCAGGCGCACCCCAGGTTCAGGTGTTACGCCACTTGGCCAAGGAATACTGTGTTTTCAATAATTGGTTCTCTTCTGTCCCTGGGCCTACCTGGCCCAATCGGTTTTTTGTGCATGCTGCGACATCAGGGGGGTTGGACAACAGTCCGAGCAATCTGGAATCGATGGGGGCGGTGACGCTTGAAAGTCTCGGCTTCGATTTTTTGTACGGTACGATTTACGACTGGCTGGACAAGGCCGGTCTAGAGTGGCGTGTATACCATGATGACCTGCTTCCCCAGATACTTTCTATCAAGGGCATGCCGGATTACTTCGTTGATCCGGGTGACAAGCATTTTCGCTGGCTACATGAGATGGCAAAGGATCTCAATGGCAGTTACACCCCTAGCTATACATTCATTGAGCCGTCGTACGATGTCGTGAATGGGTATAAAAAAGGCAACTCCCAGCATGCAGCAGGCACTGTATCGTCTGGTGATGCACTTATTAATTGGGTCTACCAACAGATCCGTGGGTCCAGTATCTGGGAGTCGAGCGCGCTGTTGATCCTGTATGACGAACATGGAGGATTCTATGATCATGTCGTCCCTCCAAAATGTACGCCGCCTGGTGACGACCAGCGTAATAGGAGTAAGGCAGCGCAGCCGCAAAAAAGCGCGTTCGATCAACTAGGCGTGCGAGTACCCGCGGTGCTTGTTTCGCCCTGGGTTCCCAAAGGTAAAGTCGTCACCACCGAAGAAGGCCAACCCGCTTTCGATCACAGTTCTGTCATTCGAAGTCTCACTGATCTATTCCCCACTCTGCGAGGTGCCCTTCAACAGGCGGGCAAAACATCCTTGACCCGGCGCGACGGTGCAGCAGCCTCCGCTGCGCCCCTTTTCTCGTTAGTGCAGCCTCGAACGGATGACGAATCGGTGTACCAATCGCTTCGAACGCTCCCCGCCAGTGTTTCCAGCGCGAACGCTCTTTTGGATGGCGCGGCGAGCATTAATCTTGATAGTTTGCCGGTCAGTGGGTTCAAGACCGGGTTCACCCATTTGGCTTGCGCCGTTGAACTTGCACGGCAACAGCTTTCGGCCCAGCCCACGTTACATACCTCTCTTGGCACAAATGATTTATCGACGGAGGGTGGTGCACAAAGTTTTATACGGCAGCTGGCTACGCTGAATCCGAAGTTGAAAGGGGCTTGATGAGACGCGCAGTGGGTAGCACTTCGGTAAAAAACGCTACCGGTCAAACCTGACGACGGCGCAAGACGATATCCCGCCAGGGTTGTCGGCGTTTGTCCGGACGATGCCTGCTGCGCAACATCAGCGGCTTGGGCGCTTCCATCGCCAGCGCCACATTGCAGCAGGCGCTTCAGGCGTTGGCCGCTGTCCCGCTCGTATGAGCCTGCAGGCACCGTACCAGAGCATCGAATGTCGCCTTGCAGCGCGGGCTCGCACACGCTGTCGAGCAGCGGGAGGGCATCGCGGTATGCAACTGAAGTGGTTGATGGTTAATCGGAACCACGAGCAGTATGCAAATATCGCCCATGCCTACCGACGGCGGGCAAGACGAGTTTCTCAGCGCTACTACGCTGTCATTACAGCAAAGATGATGAATCACCCCCCCTGAGGCCTCTGCATCGCCAGCGTCCAGGCGCAAAGCCGATCACTCGGGGATGACCTGACGGGTATCGCTGCGCTCAGCCCAACCTGGAGGTGCAATGAATGAGTAATGACTCTCGTGAGCACGGCGAACCGTTCAAACGTGTGTTTTTCGCGCTGCCCTGCGCGTATGCACAACGCCGGGCCATAGCCCAATGGCGCAGTGCTCTTGGTCTAAGTAGCGGACGCCCGGTTCCAGCGGAAAACTTTCATTTGACTCTGATGTTTCTGGGATCAGTAGCCATGACGCAGATTCCGGGCATCTGCGCTGCCGCCGCCAGTATTCGCCTGCCAGGCGAGCATTTGACGGTACCTCTTGACCACCTCGATGTATGGCGCCGCGCCGGCATTTTGTTACTCGCTCCAGCGCAGGAACCACTGGTGTTGCGCCAGCTGGTCTATGCCTTGCAACAGGCACTGCTGCCTCTCGGGTTTGTGGACGCCCCCCGGGAATTTCGCCCGCACTTGACCTTGATGCGGGACTATCGAGCACCTGTCCCTGAATCGAATGCCCCACCAGACTTTCACCTGAGTGCCAGACACTTCACCCTGTTCGAGTCGCATAAAGGCCGCTATCGGTCGCTGGCCGAATGGCCCCTGGTTCCGTAGACGCACCCGACTGTCCCTCGGTATGGCCGGTTACGAATGGCAGGAGTCGGTCGAGACTGTGTAAATAAACCGGTTGGGCGCTGCCCAGGCTTTTTGAGGGTTGCCAATGCTGCGAGGTCTGGCTTACCAAATTGGGGAGCGACTTAGTAGACCACTGCACATCGCCACTCGGGAGGGCGCACTCGCTGAAGCTAACCGCCTGGCAGGAATATTCAGATCAACGCTCAATTGGTAAGCTCCGTCCTTTATCGAACAAGGACAGCTCGTGTGATTACCTGCCATGTGAAGTATCTGATTGACCCTTACCAAATCCCTGCTTTTGAAAGCTATTCACGATTGTGGATCCGGCTGGTGACTCGAATGGGAGGCTTGCACCATGGCTATTTCCTGCCTGCCGAAGGTGCAAACAATATCGCGTATTGCCTATTCAGCTTTCAAAGCCTCTCGGACTACGAACGCTATCGCAAAGAAGCCGAAACCGATGCCGAATGCATCAAGGCGGTGACGTTGGCGCTAGAGAAGAAATTCATTGTCAGCTATGAGCGTAGCTTCATGCGCCCCGTGCTCGATTGACCTTGCTATCAGCGATACATGATTGGAACCTCAAGTGCCAGGGCTGAGAGGGCCCTGGCATGCGCTGACCTCAGTCGTGATGCACGTCGGCGCGTTTGAGCAGTTGCTTGCACCGTTCGGACAAGTGAAACACACGCAGGTGCTTGCCGGCCTTGACGTAGCGCTCACGCAGCGTCTTCAGCGCGGCGATGGCCGAGTAGTCGACAACGCTCAGGTGGCGACAGTCGAGTGTCACCTGGGGCGGGTCGTTGGCGGGGTCGAACTGGTTGAGGAAGGGCGTGGTCGAGGCGAAGAACAGCGTGCCATGCAGGCGGTAGAGCTTGCTGCCGTCGGCTTCCAGATGACTGTCGGCGTAGAGCTCGCGGGCCTGCTGCCAGGCGAAGTTGAGCGCGGCAATGATGATCCCGCAAAGCACCGCGGTGGCCAGGTCGGTGAACACCGTGATGGCCGTCACCGCGAAGATCACCAGCACGTCGTTCAGCGGCACCTTGTTGAGCACCCGTAGCGAGGCCCAGGCGAAGGTCTGCTGCGACACCACGAACATCACCCCGACCAGTGCGGCAAGCGGGATGTGCTCGATCAGCGGCGAAAGGAACAGCACGAACAACAGGATCATTACCCCGGCGACCACGCCCGAGAGCCGGCCGCGGCCGCTGGAGCTGAGGTTGATCACGGTTTGACCGATCATGGCACATCCGCCCATGCCGCCGAAGAGACCGGAGACAATGTTAGCCGCCCCCAGTGCCACGCACTCGCGATCCGGGTAGCCACGGCTCTCGGTGATCTCATCGGTAAGGTTCAGCGTCAGGAGGGTTTCCAGAAGGCCGACCAGGGCCATCAATACGGCGTAGGGGGCCACGATGCGCAGGGTTTCCAGGTTCCAGGGCACCTCTGGAAAGGCTAATTCAGGTAAGCCGCCGGCAATGTGCGCCATGTCGCCAAGGGTGCGGGTCGGCAGGCCGAGCAGGAATGTCGCCAGACCGACGCCAAGGATCGCAACCAGCGCCGGCGGCACGGCGCGGGTCAGGCGCGGCAGCAGGTAGACGATGGCCATTGTCAGCGCCACCAGCCCGATCATCATGTACAGCGGTGTACCGCTCAGCCAGGCCTCGCCGCTCTTGAAGTGCTCCAGCTGGGCCAGGGCGATGATGATCGCCAGGCCGTTGACGAAGCCGAGCATCACCGGGTACGGCACCATGCGCACCAGCTTGCCCAGCCGTAGCAGGCCGAAAGCGATCATGATCAGTCCACCCATCAACACGGTGGTGAGCAAGTACTGCACGCCGTGCTGCACCACCAGCGCGACGATCACAACGGCCATCGACCCGGCGGCGCCGGACACCATACCCGGCCGGCCCCCGAACAGGGCGGTCAGGGTGCAGATGATGAAGGCGCCGTATAGCCCCATCAGCGGATTGAGGTGGGCAACCAGGGCGAATGCGATGCACTCGGGCATTAGGGCGAAAGAGGTGGTGAGTCCGGCCAGGGAGTCGGCGCGCAGACGTTTTGCTTTCATGGTTTACCTAAAATACAGGCCGGCGAAACCGGCCGCAGGGAGTGGCGGAAAAGCGGGCTGCGGATGTTACGGAATTGAAGGCAGCCCGGCCACTTTTCAGGTAGTTGCAACCCTTGCTTGATCTTCTGCTGGTTGATGTTTTTTTGCTTTCGAGCGTCAGCTTCACGCCCTGAGGAAGTCAGTCAACCGTATTCGAGGTTCTTTAGCTGCGGTCAGCGCCGATCCAGCCACACAGTCTGGGCATTACAAAATTCGCGTACCCCGAAATGCGACAGCTCCCGGCCAAATCCGCTTTTCTTCACGCCGCCGAAGGTGACGCGTGGGTCGGTGGCGCAATAGCCGTTGATGAACACGCCACCGGTTTCAAGCTCGCTGGCCATCTGCTGGGCAAGCTCGACATTGCCGGTGTAGATGGTGGCGGCGAGTCCGAACTCACTGTCATTGGCCAGCGCCAACGCATGTGCGGCATCGCGCGCCGTGATGATCGAAGCCACTGGGCCAAACAGTTCCTGTTTGAACGAGGTCATCTGGTCGGTGACATCAGCGAAGACAGTGGGCTCATAAAAGTTGCCGGGGCCTTCAGCCTTCTTCCCACCCATCAACAACGTCGCGCCTTCTTCCAGTGTGTCTCGCACCTGTTGATCCAGTTCATCACGCAGATCAAAGCGAGCCATGGGGCCGATGTAGGTGTCCGCAGCCAGCGGATCGCCAACGACCAGCTGGCGGGTGGCGTCGACGAACTTGCGGGTGAACGCCTCGACAACACCTTGCTCGACAATCAGGCGTTTGGCCGCTGCGCAGACTTGCCCGGTATTCTGGTAACGGCCAATAACGGCGGCTTTGACCGCTTCGTCGAGGTCGGCATCGTTGAGCACAATGAAGGGATCGGAACCGCCCAGCTCCAAAACACACTTCTTCAAGGCCGCACCGGCTTGCGCGCCGATGGCAGTGCCGGCTCGCACACTGCCGGTGAGGGTCACCGCAGCGATGCGTGGATCGGCAATCGCCTTGGAGACACCGTCTGGCGTGACATTGATGACTTCGAAGACACCTTCGGCAAAGCCGGCGCGCTTGAAGGCATCCAGCAGCAGATAGGCGCACCCCATCACGTTTGGCGCATGCTTGAGAACGTAGGTGTTGCCGGCGATCAACGCTGGAACGGCGCCACGAAGCACCTGCCAGATGGGAAAGTTCCACGGCATCACGGCGAGAATCGGGCCCAGCGGGCGATATTCAATGCGCGCCTTGCCACCTTCAACCATCGTCGGCTCGGCGGTCAGCATGGCGGGGCCGTGTTCGGCGTACCACTGGCAGAGCTGCGCACACTTTTCAATTTCACCGCGCGCCTGGGTGGTGGGCTTGCCCATTTCCAGAGTAATCATGTTCGCCAGCTTTGCTGCGTCGTCACGCAATGCCTGAGCCAGGGCGATCAACAATTGCGAGCGTTCCTCTACTGGTTTGCTCCGCCAAGCCTTGAACCCGGCAGCGGCACGGGACAGTGCGGCCTGCAGCGCCGATTCGGATTCAAAAGGGTAGTGGCCGATCTGCTCGCCGTTGGCGGGGTTGATCGAAATGGCATGGGTGAGGCTGGAAACGTTGGTCATGGCACCGTCCTGCGAGGTGGGGATGGGCTCAGGTTACGGTGGCATTAATTTTCTGGAAACTGAATAATACTGAGCATATCGTTCACGATTGGAGAATGACTTGGATCTGGTTCAGCTGGAGATTTTCAAAGCTGTTGCCGAGCAGGGCAGCATCAGCGCGGCGGCTCAGCACATCCACCGGGTGCCTTCGAACCTGACGACACGGATCAAGCAACTGGAGCAGGATCTGGGGGTGGATCTGTTTATCCGCGAGAAGAGCCGCTTGCGCCTGTCGCCGGCCGGTTGGAGTTTTCTCGACTACGCCCGGCGCATCCTTGATCTGGTCCAGGAGGCCCGCGCGACGGTGGCCGGTGAAGAGCCGCAAGGATCGTTTCCCCTGGGGTCGCTGGAGAGCACCGCGGCGGTGCGCATTCCTGAGCTGTTGGCCGCCTATAACCAGCAATACGCCAAGGTCGAGCTGGACCTGTCCACCGGGCCTTCCGGGACCATGATCGAGGGTGTGCTCTCTGGTCGATTGGCCGCCGCGTTCGTCGACGGACCGGTTCTGCACCCGGCACTGGAAGGCGTGCCGGCGTTTGAGGAGGAGATGGTGGTCATCGCACCGCTCAACCATGCCCCGATCCATCGTGCACGGGATGTCAACGGCGAGAACATTTATGCCTTCCGCGCCAATTGTTCGTACCGGCACCACTTCGAAAGCTGGTTCACCAAGGACGCATCGGTGCCCGGCAAGATTTTCGAAATGGAGTCCTATCACGGCATGCTGGCCTGCGTCAGCGCCGGTGCAGGCCTGGCATTGATGCCCCGCAGCATGCTCGAGAGCATGCCAGGGTGTACCACGGTGAGCATCTGGCCGCTGTCGGAATCATTCCGCTATTTGCGGACCTGGCTGGTGTGGCGCCGCGGCACGGTGTCACAAAGTTTGAGCATGTTTGTGCGCTTGCTTGAAGAGCGCGGCGTGGTGCGGGAAGAGGCCTGAAAAGTCTGGGGAGACAGGTACGCTAAAAAAAACGGGAGTCGCTTGCGACTCCCGCTAAATGCGCAGCTTCGAAGAACGGTTGTGCTAGTTCGCGCGCCCGAGAATGGATTGAGCGCGAGCAATGACCGGCGCATCCACCATTTGCCCATCCAGCACGAACACGCCTTCACCCGAGCTCGCGGCGTCCATGATGCGTTGCGCCCAGTGCAATTGCTCAGTACTGGGTTTTAACGCCTGATGGATGATCTGCACCTGGCTTGGATGGATACACAGCGCGCCACCAAATCCCATGTCGCGGGCAAATTGAACGGTACTGTGCAGGCCTGCGGTGTCCTGAATAGAGGGGAACACTCCGTCCAGCGCCGGGGCGAGGCCAGCAACCCGAGTGGCGAGCAGCACGGCGTAGCGGGCGTGACTGAGGATCTCTTCGGCGGCAGGGCTGGCGGTGGTCAGATTCAGGTCCAGGCCCAGATCGAGGCTGCCGAACGACAAGCGCTCAACGCCTCGGGCTTCGGCAATCGCGCTGAGTGCCGACAGGCCCTTGGCACTCTCGATGATGGGCCAGATCGGCTTGCCGGTGCTGCCAGCGGTGAACACGTGCGCCGCGCTTTCTGCCTTGGGCAGCAAGATCCCGATCACGCCGGCATGGCGTCGGCAAAGATCCAGATCCGCAGCGTGCGCCCAGTGACCAGGGGCATTCACACGAACCAGAACCTGAACATCGGGGCTCTCGCTCAAAAAGCGCTCCAGGTTATCCCTGGCCTGTTCCTTGAGGTTTTCCTGCACCGCATCCTCCAGGTCGACGATGACCCGGTCAGCGCCGGTGGCGATGGCTTTGGGGATGCGCTCTGGACGGGTTGCCGGCACAAACAGGGCGGAGCGAACAATCGATGTATTCATGGTGCTTCTCCCTCGTTGAACTCCACCTCACCGATCTGCGCGGTGCCGTCGTGGTTGCCAGCCCATAGCTGGGCCTTGCCGTTGTCGATCAAACGTCCACCGACCTCGAAAGGTTGCGGTGAAATCAGTGGCCTGATGCCCCGGAAGGAGAAGCGCTTCAAGCGAGCGCTGGGGTGCGCTTTGGTAAAGGCGCGCAAGTTCAGGGTGGCGATCAATGGACCATGCACCACCAGCCCCGGATAACCTTCGGTCTGTGTAACGTAAGGCCAGTCATAGTGAATTCGATGGCCATTGAAGGTGACCGCGGAGTAGCGCAACAGCAAGGTCGGGGAAGGTTCCACCGCGTCGCGCCATTGGCCTTCAGGCAGCGCTTCGGTGCCGCTGAGTTTGGGCGGCGTGGGTTCTCGGTAGACAATGTCCTGCTCATCTTGCAGAGCCCGTTGGCCGTCCTGGAAATACTCATGGCGTACCGTGACAAACAGCAGGGAGCCTGTACGCCCGTGCTTTTCCTCGACGTTGACGATGGTCGAGACGCAGGACACCTCGGCCTCCACCGTTAATGGTTGGTAAAACTCCAGTCGGCTGCCGGCCCACATGCGATTGCGGTTGTGCGCAGGCGGCAAGAAACCACCGAGCGCCGGATGACCGTCAGGGCCCAGTTCGCTTGCTGCAACCGGTTCCTGAAAGAATGCCCAGTGCCACAAGGGCGGTAGCGCTTCGCCGGGCAGCGGTGCCACCTCGCCCAAGGTCGCGGCAATGCGTTTAACCAGGTTGAAACTGATCCGGTCCTGGCTTTCCTGACGGCGTCCAATCCAGGCTTGAAGATCGACATTACTCATAGACATCGCTCCTGTCGGTCGGTGATCAGGCCAGGGCGGCCAGTTCGGGTACGGCGTCAAACAGATCGGCTACCAGACCGTAATCGGCCACCTGGAAGATCGGCGCTTCTTCGTCCTTGTTGATCGCCACGATCACTTTGGAGTCTTTCATGCCGGCCAGGTGCTGGATCGCGCCGGAAATACCGACGGCGATATACAGCTGTGGCGCGACGATCTTGCCGGTCTGACCGACCTGCATGTCGTTGGGGACGAAACCGGCGTCGACCGCCGCGCGGGAAGCGCCGACCGCCGCGCCCAGCTTGTCGGCCAGGGCGTACAGGTGCTTGAAGTTGTCGCCGTTCTGCATGCCGCGACCGCCGGAAACGACGATCTTGGCAGCGGTCAGTTCCGGACGATCGGACTTGGCCAGTTCTTCGCCAACGAAGCTGGAAGTGCCAGCGTCGTGGGCCGCCGCAACCGCTTCAACAGCCGCCGAACCACCAACAGCGGCCACCGGGTCGAAACCGGTGGCGCGCACGGTGATGACCTTCACGGCAGCCGAAGACTGCACGGTAGCGATAGCGTTACCGGCATAGATCGGGCGCTTGAAGGTGTCAGCACTTTCCACCGAGATGATCTCGGAGATCTGGTCAACGTCCAGCTGCGCGGCAACGCGCGGCAGGATGTTTTTGCCGTTGGAAGTAGCGGCAGCCAGGATGTGGCTGTAGCCAGCGCCCAGGCCGGCAACCAGTGGCGCCACGTTTTCTGGCAGTTGGTGCGCGTAGGCAGCGTTGTCGGCGACCAGCACTTTAGCCACGCCAGCGATTTTCGCCGCGGCTTCAGCTACCGCGCCCACATTGGCACCCGCCACCAGCAGGTGAATGTCACCACCGATCTTCGCGGCAGCCGCCACGGTGTTCAGCGTGGCCGGGGCCAGCACTTTGTTGTCCTGTTTGTCGTTTGAAAAGTCAGCAATCACCAGGATCGTCATTCAGATCACCTTCGCTTCGTTCTTGAGTTTCTCGACCAGCTCAGCCACCGACTTGACCTTGATACCCGCGCTGCGTGCAGCCGGCGCTTCGACTTTCAGGGTCTTGGTGGTGGAGGCGGTGCAAATGCCCAGAGCGTGCGCAGTCAGCACTTCGAGAGGCTTCTTCTTGGCTTTCATGATGTTGGGCAGGGACGCGTAGCGCGGCTCGTTCAAACGCAGGTCGGTGGTGACGATGGCCGGCAGTTTCAGGGAAACCGTCTGCGCGCCGCCGTCGACTTCGCGAGTCACGGCAACGCTGTCGCCGCTGACTTCGACTTTCGAAGCGAAGGTGCCCTGACCGTAGCCGGTCAGTGCCGCGAGCATCTGGCCGGTCTGGTTGTTGTCGCTATCGATGGCCTGTTTGCCAAGGATCACCAGCTGCGGCTGTTCCTTGTCGACCACAGCCTTGAGCAGCTTGGCCACGGCCAGGGAGTTCAATTCATCAGCGGATTCGACGAGGATGGCCCGATCGGCCCCCAGCGCCAAAGCGGTACGCAGCTGCTCTTGAGCAGTGGACGGACCCACAGAGACGACAACGATTTCAGTCGCAACACCTTGCTCTTTGAGGCGTACGGCTTCTTCCACGGCAATTTCGCAGAAGGGGTTCATCGACATCTTGACGTTAGCCAGGTCGACATCGGTGTTGTCCGCCTTCACGCGAACTTTCACGTTGTAATCGACCACGCGTTTCACAGCTACCAGGATCTTCATTGGGCAGTGTTCTCTCGAAAATCTTTGATCGTTGCAGTCAGGCTGCTTGTTATCGGATCGCGGCTAAATCGCCCCGGCTGCGCGCATTTGTTCAATGCGGTCCGCTCCCAACCCCAGTTCCCCGAGTACCTGTTCGGTGTGTTGGCCAAGGCCCGGCACGGCGTCCATGCGTGGTTCGAAAGCGCTGTTGGTGCCAGGAGGTATCAGGCTTGGGACGCGCCCGGCAGAGGTTTCAACTTCCCGCCAGCGATCACGGGCCTGAAGTTGTGGATGATCCCAAACACCTTGCATGTCGTTGACCCGGGCGTTGGCAATCTGCGCATGGTCCAGCCGATCGATCACCGCATCGAAGTTGAGCGTGGAGAACGATTGAACGATGAGATCCCGAAGCGCATGACGGTTTTCGACACGTTTGAAGTTGGCAGAGAAGCGTTCGTCTTCAGCCAGTTCGGGCTGGAGCAGAACCTTGTCGCAAAACAGCTGCCATTCGCGCTCGTTCTGCAAACCCAGCATGACGGTGGTGCCGTCACCGATGGGAAAGGGCCCATAGGGGTAAATGGTGGCATGCGCAGCACCCGCGCGAGGTGGCGGTGGTGCGCCGTTGTAGGCGTAGTACATCGGGTAGTTCATCCACTCGACCAGGCTTTCCAGCATGGACACATCGATGTGGCTGCCTTCGCCGGTTCGAGCGCGCAGCAACAGGGCGGACAGGACGCCCGTGTAGGCGTACATGCCCGCCGCGATGTCGGCGATCGAGCAACCGGCCTTGGCCATTTCCTCTTCACCCGGGCCGCCGGTCACCGACAGAAATCCACCTTCGCTCTGGATCAACAGGTCGTAAGCTTTTTTCTTTTCATAGGGCCCACCGACGCCATAGCCTGAAATGTCGCAGACAATCAGGCGCGCAAAGCGTTGATGCAAGGTCTCGAATGACAGCCCCATTCGCGCAGCCGCACCGGGTGCCAGGTTCTGCACGAGCACATCGGCGGTGGCCAGCAAAGCGTCCAGCACCTCGGTTGCCGAGTCCTGCTTCAGGTCGAGGGTCAGGCTTTCTTTCGAGCGATTGGTCCAGACGAAGTGCGAGGCCAGGCCGTTGACGCGTTGGTCATAGCCTCTGGCGAAGTCGCCTGTGCCTGGACGTTCGACCTTGATCACGCGGGCGCCGAGGTCGGCCAGTTGACGGGTGCAGAAGGGTGCGGCGATTGCATGTTCAAGGCTGACGACAGTGATGCCATCGAGCGGACGTGTACCGTTGGGCTGGCTCATGATTTTTTATCTCTCTTGTCATGGCTCCCCAGCTGCGCCTGCCTGGGCCGACGCACTGGGCTATTACGCTGCTGATCGCTTAGAAAGAACGCGGCAGCTCGAGCAGATGTTCCGCCACGTACGACAGGATCAGGTTGGTGGAGATGGGGGCCACCTGATACAGACGGGTTTCACGGAATTTGCGCTCGACGTCGTACTCGCAGGCGAAGCCAAAGCCGCCGTGGGTCTGCAAGCAGGCGTTGGCCGCTTCCCAGGAGGCCTTGGCCGCCAGGTACTTGGCCATGTTGGCGCTGGCCCCGGCGTTCTGGCCGCTGTCATATTCTTCGCAAGCGCGCCAACGCATCAGGTCCGCCGCTTCGATCTCGATATGGGCTTCGGCGATCGGGAATTGCACGCCCTGGTTCTGCCCGATGGGGCGGCCGAACACCACGCGGTCGCGGGCATAGGCGCTGGCCTTTTCGATAAACCAGCGACCGTCACCGATGCATTCGGCGGCGATCAGGGTGCGCTCGGCGTTCAAACCGTCGAGGATGTACCGAAAGCCTTTGCCCTCTTCACCGATCAGGCTGTCAGCGGGGATTTCCAGGTTGTCGAAGAACAGTTCATTGGTCTCGTGATTGACCATGTTGGCGATCGGCTGCACGGTCATGCCGTTGCCGATGGCCTCGCGCAGGTCGACGAGGAAGATCGACATGCCGTCGGACTTCTTCTTCACCTCGGCCAAGGGCGTGGTGCGCGCCAGCAGGATCATCAAGTCGGAATGCTGGATTCGCGAGATCCACACCTTCTGTCCGTTGATCACGTACTTGTCGCCGCGTTTGATCGCGGTGGTCTTGATCTTGGTGGTGTCGGTGCCGGTGGTGGGCTCGGTCACACCCATCGATTGCAGGCGCAATTCGCCGCTGGCCAGTTTGGGCAAGTAGTAGCTTTTCTGCGCCTCGCTACCGTGCCGCAGCAGGGTGAACATGTTGTACATCTGCCCGTGAACGGTGCCGGAGTTGCCGCCGCAGCGGTTCACTTCTTCAAGGATCACCGAGGCCTCGGCCAGCCCGAGGCCGGAGCCGCCATATTCGGTCGGGATCATCGCCGCCAGCCAACCGGCATCGGTCAGGGCCTTGACGAAGGTTTCCGGAAAGCCTTTTTCTTCGTCGACTTTGCGCCAGTAAGCCGCATCGAATTCAGCGCATAGAGCACGCACGCCCTCGCGGATGGCATTGAGTTCTTCAGAGTTGCGGTCGGTCATTATTATTTTCCTCAACGCGTCACGCACGGCATCTGCCCTGCGTGACCGGGTCCGGGCATAGAGCAATCAGATCGGGTCGAAACCCAACGCAGCACGAAAGCGATTCTTGATGTAGTGACCATCGCGCGGTGGCAGCACCCGTGGCGGGTTTTCCGCCTTGATCTTGATCGTCGCGAGCTTGACGCCATCGCGCGTCGCGAAGCGCTCGCGCAGGTCGTGTACGCCTTCCATGTCGCGGATTTCATCGGTCCAGCTGAAGCCGCAAGTTTTCGCCACCTGGTCCAGGGAAATACCAAACCCCGCGTGGCTGACTTGCATGCCGGTTTCGCCAAAGTGACCGTTATCCAGCACGGCAATGGTCAGGTTGGCCGGCTTTTGCAGCGCGACGGTAGCCAAGGCGCCGAAGCCCATGAGCAACTCACCGTCACCGGTGACCACCACTACCGACTTGTCCGGCTGGGCGTTGGCCAGGCCCAGGCCGACGGTGATCGCACTGCCCATGGCAGCCCAGAGGTAGTAGTTCGAATCATGGTCGCCAGCGGCCATGACGTCATAGGAAGCCGAACCCAGACCGGTCACGACCAGCAGGTCTTTGCGGTCTGCCAGCAGGGTCTTGACCACCTCGCGGCGGCACAGGGTGTGGTTGGCGCTTACTTGACCCATTTCTTTTCTCCAATCAGGCGCTGACCGAGCAGCAGGGCAGTGGCGGAGTCACCGTTGAAGGCCATGGTGGCGGCGCCGTGCAGCAGCGGCGCGACGTCTTCGGGAATGTCGGCACGCCAGGTCATGACCTTCATCAGATTCAAGGAGGCTTCGGTGGCCTGGCCCATGGGGTTCTGCCAGGCGTTGAATTCGGCCCAGTCGCCGCGCATGGTGACGACCATCAGCAGCGGGAAGCCTGCACAGACCTGCAGTGCCAGGGTATTGATGCAGTTGCCGACACCGCTGGATTGCATCAGCAGGGCACCACGTTCACCGCCGAGCCAGGCGCCGGCGAGGTAACCGATGCCTTCTTCTTCGGTGGTGAGGACGACCGCCTTGATGTCCGGATCTGCATACGACATGCGGATGGCCGCCGAATGACCGGCATCCGGTACGAAGACCACGTGTTTGACGTCGTGGGCCTTGAGCACGCGGAACACGTCCTCCTGCCAATCCTGCCCCACGGTTTGTTCAGCTTCTGTTGACATGCCAGTCTCCCAAGCAGTGCTGCTTTTGTGTTTTCACACATTCTGGGAGGGATGGAAGGGAACGACGACTACCGTTTTTGTCTTTGAGATATGCCGATTTTCTATAGCTCGACAGCGAATAGGTGCAGCACAGAAGAACTGCGATAGCCACGCATTATAGGAAGTGAAAAACCATGATCAGTCTGCGCACCAGGTTCCAGGCCTGAGGGTGTCGTCATAGCATTTGGGCATATCAGTTAGAGCGCGATCCGCACTTATTGAGTGAGCAGGACTAGGGTAGTTTTCCGGCAACGTCGTTACGGCGCGTAACCGACGCAACTACAACTATAAGATCCGAGGGTTGCACCTATGTATGACAGCCTCCTGCAGTTGGCTCGCCCCGTCCTGTCCTCTGTCCTCCATGACCTGTTTGGGTCGCATCCAGCCTCGGCCTGCCGGTACCGGAATTTTGCACTTGCCATTTTCATTGCGTAGCACTGCGGTCGCACACCCGCTTTTCAAGGCCATTGGCTGATAAAGCGGACGTTTGCCCAGGCTACCTTCCAGAAAACACGACAACAGGTGCGTTATGAAAAACAGGCTACCGGCTGCAGCTGGCATTCTGATCGCCATGCTGCTGGGGATCCTTATCGGCTACATGATTTTCCTCAACTTCCCGGACAAAGCGATGGCGACCAAGGTCGCCGGTTACATCTCGATCATCTCGGACATTTTTCTACGTCTGATCAAAATGCTTATCGCCCCTCTGGTGTTCTCGACCCTGGTGGTGGGCATCGCTCACATGGGGGATGCAAGCGCTGTCGGCCGGGTATTCGGCAAAGCGCTGGGCTGGTTCGTCACCGCTTCATTGATTTCACTGTCGGTGGGGCTGGTCATGGCCAACATGCTGCAGCCCGGGCACAACCTGGGGTTGCCGCTGCCGGACGTCACCAGCCCGACCAACCTGCAAACGTCGGTGTTCACCCTCAAGGATTTCATGACGCATCTGGTGCCCAAGTCCTTTGCGGAGGCCATGGCCACCAACGAAATTCTGCAGATCGTGGTGTTCTCGCTGTTTTTCGGCGTGGCTTTGGCCTCCTTGGGCAAGAAGGCCGAGGGCCTGGTGAAGGTGATCGAGGATCTGTCCCACGCGATGCTGAAGGTCACCGGTTATGTCATGAAACTGGCACCGCTGGCGGTGATGGCCGCCATGGCGGCGACCGTGGCGATCAACGGGCTGTCCATTCTGGTCAAGTTCGCGGTCTTCATGCGCGACTTCTATCTGGGGCTGATCGTGCTCTGGGCGATGCTGGTGTTTGCCGGCTGGATGTTCCTGGGGCGGCGTGTGTTCAAACTGGTGGTGTTGATCAGGGAGGCCTTCATCCTGTCTTTCGCCACGGCCAGTTCCGAGTCGGCTTACCCGAAGATTCTTCACGCGCTGGACCGATTCGGGGTCAAGCGCAAGATCTCCAGTTTCGTCATGCCCATGGGGTATTCCTTCAACCTGGACGGCTCGATGATGTACTGCACGTTTGCCGTGCTGTTCATCGCTCAGGCGTATGGCATCGAGATGTCCATCGGTACGCAGATCACCATGCTGTTGACGCTGATGCTCACCTCCAAAGGCATGGCCGGCGTGCCGCGCGCTTCGCTGGTGGTGATCGCCGCGACCCTGACCCAGTTCGATATTCCCGAAGCCGGCTTGCTGCTGATCCTGGGGATCGACACCTTCCTCGACATGGGCCGTTCGGCGACCAACGCGGTGGGCAACTCCATTGCAACCGCGGTGGTGGCCAAATGGGAGGGCGCGTTGGTGAGTGAGGATGAGGCCGAGCGAAACGCCGCGGCTCAGGAGGTTCAGGGTGGGAAACCGCTGACGGTCTGACCTGTTCACGGCGGCTGTTCAAGAGGTAAGGGTGGGCATTCACCAAGGTGGCTGCTCACCCATCGTGACTGAAGCGGGTTGAGGCAGTGTGAGTGACCAGACGTCACCCTGCGCCACTGTCAGCCATGCACGCTGCTCAGATACTCAAACAACTTGGCCGCTTCCGGCGCCAGTTGCGCCTGACTCGTAACCCCCACGAACAAGGTGCGGTGAGCCCATTCATCGGTCAAGGCTATGGCTATCAGGCGGGTACCGAGCAATTCGGCACGTACTGATGACAACGGCAGTATCCCGATACCCAAGCCCGCTTCGATCATGCGACAGATGCCGTCGAAGCTGCTGACCTGGATGCGCACTTTGAGAATTTTTCCTGCACTCACGGCTGCATCGGTGATTCTGCGCAGCAACGAACTACCTTGGTTAAGCGCTACATAATCAAAGCCGAGCGTATCCGCGAAGGACACGCTGCTTTCACCGGCCAGTTCGTGTCCTACAGGTACCAGCAGCACGAGTCGGTCGTCACGATAGGGCAGTTTGTACAGACCCTCAGCCGGTACGTTATCGGCAAAAATGCCGATATCGGCTCGCCCGCTTTCCACGGCCTGGATAATGGGCTCGCTGAGCGCTTCTTCCAACCCGATACGCACGTTCGGGTTTGCTCGCAGGAACGCTGCCAGATCATCAGGCAGGAACTGGACCACGGCGGAGGTGTTGGCGCACAACCGTACATGCCCGCGCACACCGACGGCGTAGTCACTGGCGTCGCACGCCATGCGGTGCACGCCCTCCAGAATCACCCTCGCGTGTTCAACCATCCCTTGGCCGGCTGCCGTCAGCTCAAGTCCTCTTGGCAAGCGAACGAACAGCGGGCACTGGGTCGTTCGTTCAAGCTCCGCCAGACGTTTGCTGGCGGCCGAAACCGTCATGTTGGCCTTTTCAGCTGCGCGAGTCAGATTGCCGGATTCGGCGGCGAAGATCAGCAGGCGCAATGACGACAGATCGAAATGCAGGGGATTGATCATCAAGGGGGTCCGAGGGTTTCCAGTCTGGAAAGAGTAATGGCGAAATATGAAATTTTCATCCGCCATGTTTGCGTCGATTATCCACGCACAAGTACTCAACAAGAACGGAAAACGTCATGAGGTTACCTCTTCAAGGTGTCAAGGTCGTGGAGCTCGGTCAACTCATTGCCGGACCATTTGCGGCGAAAATGCTCGGTGAGTTTGGCGCGGAGGTGATCAAGATCGAGCCTCCGGTCACTGGCGATCCGCTGCGCAAATGGCGCTTGCTGCACGACGGTACTTCCGTCTGGTGGGCCGCGCAGTCGCGCAACAAGCGCTCGCTGACCCTCGACCTGCGCCAGTGTGAGGCTCAGCAGGTGGTGCGCCGGTTGGTGGCCGAGGCGGATGTGCTGATAGAGAATTTCCGTCCGGGAACCCTGGAAAGCTGGGGGCTGGGTTGGGACACGCTGCACGCGCTTAATCCGAAACTCATCATGCTCCGGGTCTCCGGTTACGGTCAGACCGGGCCCTACCGTGACCGCCCCGGGTTTGGTGTGATTGGTGAAGCGATGGGGGGGCTGCGTCATCTTTCCGGTGAACCCGGGCGAACGCCGGTCAGGGTGGGCGTTTCCATTGGCGACTCGTTGTCAGCTTTGCACGGGGTGATCGGGATTCTGCTCGCCCTGCGTCATCGCGAGCAGAACGGTGGCGATGGTCAGCAGATCGATGTTGCGCTGTACGAGTCGGTGTTCAACATGATGGAAAGCCTGTTGCCCGAATACTCGGTGTTCAACGCCGTTCGTGAGCCCGCCGGCAGCAGTTTGCCAGGGATCGCTCCGACTAATGCCTATCGTTGCCGCGATGGTGGTTTTGCCTTGATCGCCGGCAATGGCGACAGCATCTATCAGCGCCTGATGGAGGTGATTGGTCGCGCTGATCTGGGGGCTGACCCTGAGCTTGCGCAGAACCATGGTCGAGTGTTGCAGGTTGAGCGCATCGATGCCGCCATCTCGCAATGGACCGCACGGCTCACCCTCGACGAAGTCTTGTCGATTCTGACCGAGGCACGCATCCCCGCCGGCAAGATTTACAACGCTGCCGACATTGCCCGGGACCCGCATTACCGGGCGCGAGACATGCTGCTCGCCAGCCAGCTGGACGATGGCACTCCAGTGACCTTGCCGGGCATCGTCCCCAAGCTGGGCAGCACTCCTGGCGGCGTGACTCGCCCGGCACCGACCCTGGGTCAGCACACAACCGAGATCCTCGACGAGCTCGGCATCGACGCCGCACAGCAAGCCGACTGGCGCCAACGCGGCATCATTTGAATCTGAGGAATGCACATGCAACGTCTCTATCTGCAGGAAGTCGCCACCCGTGACGGCTTCCAGAATGAAGCGCGTTTTATCGAAACCGCCGACAAGATCGCCATGATCGACGCACTCAGCCAGTGCGGTTTCGCCAAGATCGAGGTCACCTCGTTCACTTCGCCCAAGGCCATCACCGCGCTGCGCGACGCCGAAGCGGTGATGCAGGGCATCTGCCGTAACCCGGCGGTGGAGTACACCGTGCTGGTGCCCAACGTGCGCGGTGCCGAGCGGGCCCTGGCGTGCGCCATCGATGAAGCCAACCTGGTGATGTCGGTCAGCGAGCCGCATAACCGTTCCAACCTGCGCATGAGCCGCGAGCAGTCATTCGCCCAGCTCAGCGAAGTGGTCAGCGTGATTGGTCAGGGCCCGGTGGCGATCAATGTGTCGTTGTCGACGGTGTTCGGCTGCCCGATGCAGGGCGATGTACCGGTGGGGGAGGTGTTGCACTGGGTCGAGCGCTTCGCCGAGCTGGGCGCCCGCGGTGTGACCCTGTGCGACACCACTGGCATGGCGTATCCAAGTCAGGTCGAGACGCTGTCCCGGGCGGTGCGCGAGCGTTTTCCGGCGCTGCAACTGACCCTGCATTTTCACAACACCCGGGGCATGGCCCTGGCTAATGCTTTGGCGGCCATCGAGGCCGGGGTCGATCGTTTCGATTCGTCTCTTGGCGGCTTGGGCGGTTGCCCTTATGCGCCGGGGGCCAGCGGCAATGTGTGCACCGAAGACCTGTTGCACATGCTGCAGTTGATGGGTTTCAAAACCGGTATCGACCTGGACCGGGTGCTGGCGGTCGCTGCGCAGCTGCCGGGCCTGATTGGCCACGATATCCCCAGCCAGATCCTCAAGGCCGGCAAGCGCCTGGACCTGCACCCGATACCTGCCCACGTCGCCAATCTGGAAAAACAGGTGCCGTCGGCCAGAACCTGGGAGCTGCACTCATGATCGACCATCTTGACCACCTGGTGCTGACCACCATCGACCCCGTGGCCGCCGAGGATTTCTACGTGCGGGTCATGGGCATGCAGGTGCAAACCTTCGGTGACGGGCGCAAGGCGTTCGCCTTCGGCCAGCAGAAAATCAACCTGCACGTGCGTGGCCATGAGTTCGAGCCCAAGGCGCACTTGCCCGTGCCGGGGGCGCTGGACCTGTGTTTTATCGCCTCGATCCCCCTGGATCAGGTGATTGCGCACCTGACCCGTGTCGACTGGCCCATCATCGAAGGCCCGGTGTTGCGCACCGGTGCCACGGGGCCGATCCGTTCGGTGTATGTGCGTGATCCGGACCTGAACCTGATCGAGATTTCCGAACCCGTGCAGCCGGAGCGTGCAGCATGAAAGTGGTATTTCTCGACAGTGACAGCCTGCCTGTGAGCATTGCCCGGCCGGCCTGGGTCACGGACTGGCAGGACCGCCCCGACACAATGCCAGACCAAGTGGTGGAAGCCGCCCGGTATGCCGATGCTGTCATCACCAACAAGGTGCGCATCGGCCGGGCCGAGCTTGAACAGCTGCCGAACCTGCGGTTTATCTGCGTCGCGGCCACCGGTTATGACTGCATTGACCTGGCGGCCTGCCGTGATTTTGCCGTGACGGTGTGTAACGTTCCGGCTTACTCGGCGCAAAGCGTCGCCGAGTCGGTGATCGCCTCGATCTTCGCCCTGCGTCGACAGCTGTTCGCCTACCAGTCTGCAGCGCAGCAGGACTGGCCGGATTCGCGGCACTTTTGCGTGCACCGCGCGCCGATCCAGGATGTGCAGCGCAGCGTGCTGGGCATCGTCGGCAAGGGCGGTATTGGCCTGGCCACGGCGCGTCTGGCGAGTGCCCTGGGCATGCAGTTGATCTTTGCCGAACACCGTGGCGCGATCCCGGTGCGCAAGGGTTACCAGGCCTTTGAAACGGTGCTGGCGCAAAGCGATGTGATCTCGCTGCACTGTCCGTTGACCGAGAGCACCCGTCACCTGATCGGGGCCCCGGAACTGGCACAGATGAAACCCGGCGCCTTGCTGATCAATACCGCCCGCGGGCCGTTGGTGGATGAGGCAGCGGTGCTCGATGCGCTGGACAGCGGTCGCCTCGGGGGGGCAGCTCTCGATGTGCTGTGCCAGGAGCCGCCACCGGCCGACCATCCGTTGCTCAACAGCCGCCACGCCAACCTGATCGTCACTCCCCACGTGGCCTGGGCCAGCCAGAGCAGCCTGCAGCGGCTGGCCGACGGCATCCTTGGCAACCTGCAGGGCTATCACTCGGGAAAGCCGATCAACCTGGTGTCGTAAACGCTTCACCACCCCACAAGTAGGTCCACTGATGAAAACAATAACAATCGCCCCGACCCGCAAGCGACGATTTGCTCGGTGTACCTGTGTGATCCCGATCTCAACCTGATCGAGATTTCCGAGTACATCCAGCCGTAGTCATTCCCCCGAAACAACCTTTCCCTGGCGACTGGTCGCGCACCTGTATCGCGACCGGCTGCCTGGGGAAATGCATCACGCCTGCGAGGAAGCCATCATGACAACAACAATTACACCCTCGATTGCCGAAAATAAACCGAGCCGTCCGCGACTGCGCAGAGTGTTCCGCCACCTGTATGTGCAGGTGCTGCTGGCGATTGTGCTGGGCATCATCTTCGGTCATTTCTACCCCAGCCTCGGCGAAGAAATGAAGCCCCTGGGTGACACCTTCATCAAGCTGATCAAGATGCTGATCGCGCCGATCATCTTTTGCACCGTGGTCAGTGGCATTGCCAGCATGCAGAGTCTCAAGCGCATCGGCCGGGTCGGCTTCAAGTCGTTGCTGTACTTCGAAGTACTGACCACCCTGGCGCTGGTGATCGGGCTGATCGGGGTGAACCTGATGCAGCCTGGTACGGGCATGCACATCAATCCGGCGACCCTCGACGGCCATGCCGTCGAGAGCTACAGCAAGCTGGCCCATGAGCAGAGTGTGGTGGGTTTTCTGACTCATATCGTGCCCAGTACCGTATTCGGGGCCTTTGCCGAGGGCGATATCCTTCAGGTGCTGTTCATTTCCATCCTGTTTGCCTTCGCCTTGCAGATGCTCGGTGCTGCCGGCAAGCCGCTGCTGAACCTGATCGACCTGGTGGCCCAGGCGTTTTTCCGCATGGTCAGGATCGTGATGTATGTCTCGCCGCTGGGGGCCTTCGGTGGTATGGCCTTTACCATCGGCAAGTATGGCGTGGGATCCCTGGGGGCCTATGGCAACTTGTTGATCTGCTACTACGTGACCGCGCTGTTTTTTGTGTTCGTGATTCTCAACCTGGTGGCGCGCCTTGCGGGTTTCAGCCTCTGGCAGTTTCTCAAGTACATCCGCGATGAGCTGTTCCTGGTGCTGGGTACCTCGTCTTCGGAGTCGGCATTGCCGCGGTTGATGGGCAAGCTTGAGCGTCTGGGGTGCGAGAAGTCGGTGGTGGGGCTGGTGGTGCCTTCGGGTTACTGCTTCAACCTCGATGGCAGCTGCATCAACATGACAGTGCTGGCGATTTTCATCGCCCAGGCGCTGGATATCCCCCTCGACCTTTGGCATCAGGTCACCTTGTTATTGATTCTGCTGCTGACCTCCAAGGGCGCGGCCAGTGTCACCGGCGGCGCGTTCATTACGCTGGCGGCCACCCTGGGCAGCCTGGATGTGATTCCGGCGGCGGGGCTGGTGCTGGTGCTTGGGGTCTATCGGTTCATTTCCGAGGGCGGGGCGTTGATCAACGTCATCGGCAACGGTGTCGCCACGCTGTTCATTGCCAGGTGGGAAGGTGCGCTGGACGCAGAGAGGCTGGCGGTCGAACTGCACAAGGGGTGCGCCCGGGAAGTGGAGGCACAGCCCTGAACGAGTTGTCGAAAGACAACCCCAGGACCACCCAGTCCACGAAAGCTGGGTGGTTTTGGGTTTCTGAACGAAACCCGGCCGTGGCCTAATGCCGGTCAGTTAAGACATTCCGCGAACCGTAGCAGCTGGCGAAGCCTGCGTCCGGCTGCGCAGCAGTCGTAAAACAGTCACTGCGGTATTCCAGACAAATCGTGGAAGCAGGATTTGCGACGGCTTCGCCGCCGGACGCAGCCTTCGGCAGCTGCTACGGGGGACAGTGCTGAACCTGAAATTCCTTAACTGACCGGCATTAGGCCATGGCCGGGTTTTGTTTGTTCACATCCGAATTAACGCAGGGCAGTACAAAACGCGCGTATTGCCTCGCAGGCCTTCTGCAATGAGGCGTCATCCAGGGCATAGGCAATGCGAATGTAGGGGCCAAGGCCAAAGGCGCTGCCATGCACCACCGCCACATCCGCTTCGTCGAGCAGCGCGTGGGCGACGTCCTCATCGGTGAGCAACACGCGACCGCCCGGCGAGGTGCGGCCGATCAGCCCCGCACACGAGGCGAACGCGTAGAACGCTCCCGCTGGACTGACGCATTCGAGGCCCGGCGTGGCGTTCAGCAGCGCCACCATCAAATCGCGACGACCCTGGAAGGCGGCGCGGCTTTCGCGGATAAAGTCCTTGGGCCCATCCAGCGCGGCGAGTGCGGCCTGCTGCGAGATCGAGCTGGCACCGGAGGTCTGCTGCCCTTGCAGTTTTTCCATGGCCTCAAGCAGCCAGCGCGGCCCGGTGGCAAAACCAATGCGCCAGCCGGTCATGGCATAGGCCTTGGAAACACCGTTCATGGTCAGGGTGCGCGGGGCCAGTCGGGGTTCCACCTGGGCCAGGGTGTGGAACTGCTGATCGTCGAAGAGCAGGTGCTCATAGATGTCATCGGCCAGGATCAGCACCTGGGGATGGGCCAACAATACCTCGGCCAGGGCTTTGAGCTCGTCCAGGCTGTACACCGCGCCGGTGGGATTGGACGGCGAATTGAGGATCAGCCAGCGGGTCTGCGGGGTGATCGCGGCGGCCAGCGCCGCGGGTGTCAGCTTGAACCCCGCGGCGGCATCACAAGTGACGATCCGCGCTTCACCGCCACACAACTGCACCATCTCCGGGTAACTGACCCAGTAAGGCGCCGGCACGATGACCTGGTCACCTTCATTGAGGGTCGCGGCCAGGGCGTTGTAGATCACCTGCTTGCCACCGTTGCACACCAGGGTGTCCTGCCAGCTGACGTCCAGGCCGTTCTCGCGCCGAAACTTGGCGGCCACCGCTTCACGTAATGCACGCACCCCAGCCACCTGGGTGTAGCGGGTGTGGCCGTGCTCGATCGCGGCTATGGCTGCCTCGCGAACATGTTTGGGGGTATCGAAATCCGGCTCGCCGGCGCACAGCGAGATGATCTGCGCGCCTTGCGCCCGGCGTTCCGCCACACGGTCCATGATGCGGTAGGTGGCCGATGGCTGCGCGCTGGCCAGGCGTTGGTTCAGGCGCTGGATATCGGCGCTCATGCCCGGGTTCTCCAATCGGTCAGGTTCATCAGTTCCAGGGTCGAGCGGCCTTCGGTCAGCGCCTGCATCATCTGTGCTTCCTTGTTCGCCCGCGCCTCGCCTTCGGCCAGGGTACGTGCCGCATCAGCCTTGGGGATGATGATCACGCCGTCGTCGTCTGCCACCACCAGATCGCCCGGAGCCACGAAAGCGCCGTTGAAATTGAACGGTTGCCCCACCGAGGGCGCACTGGCCTTGACGGTGCCTTTTACCGAGATACCGCGGGCAAACACCGGGAACTGGCGTTTCTTCAGGGCAGCGATATCGCGTACGCCACCATCTATGACCAGGCCGACCACGCCCGCCGCTTCGGCCGCAACGGTGAGCACCTCGCCCCAGTAGCCGGCGATGAAGCTCCCCGTGCCCACGACCAGCACGCTGCCACGGGGCACGCGTTCCATGGCCAGGTGCAGGGCCAGGTTGTCACCCGGTGAGCACTCCAGCGGGTAGGCGGGGGCAGCGATGAATGCACCGTCCCAGATCGGCCGGATGGCACTGTCCACGGCGCAGGCCAGGTGGGACGCCTCATACAGCGTCGAGCTGCCGAGCATTTTTGCCCGCTCGTGGTAATCCGATGGAAAGGGAAGAATGGACGAGCTCATCAGGCTTTCCTCTGCAGGCTGTGGTAACCCAGGGCGGCCCGGGCTTCTTCAAGGGTTTTGCCTTGACTGATCAGGGCGCGAATATCGGCTTCGATGGATTCAATCTGGCGAGCGGTCGCCGCCACTTCAGCAGCACGAGCGCGAGGAACGATCACCACGCCATTGGCGTCGGCCACTACGATGTCGCGGGCACAGACCCGCGCCGTGCCGATGGACACCGGCTGGTTGACCGACTGAACTTGCACGCGGTCTTTGCCGGTGCGCATGAAGCGGCCTTTGCTGAAAATCGGGTAGCCATCGCCCAGCGCTTTGTTCACGTCACGGCACACACCGTCAATGACGGTGGCGGCGATCTGTCGAGTCCCGGCGTACTGGGTCATGATGTCGCCCCAGACGGTGCAGTCGGCGCGACCAGCGTTGTCGATCACCACCACGTCACCAGGCGCCACGTCTTCGATGAAATCACCCACGGTGCCGGGAGGTACGCTGGCCGACACGTACTGCACGGTGAATGCCGGTCCGACGACAACCTTGCCGTAGTTGTCCAGCGGCATCACGCCGAGGCATTGGCCGGGCAGCCCGAGTTTGTCCAGGGCATCGGAGACGCCAGGGGTGTCCAGGCCCTCGAACAAGGCGACCAGTGCTTGATCTTCAAGATTCATCAGACGTGCTCCACATGGATCGCTTCGAACTGGGTGTCATGCATCACCTCGGCCACCGAGCGGCCGCTGCGAACAGCCGCCAGCATGCCGTCCTGGCGGCGGGCGATGCGCTCGCCAAGGTCGAGTACCTTTTGGATTTCAGCTTGGGGTACGAACACCGTCCCGCAGCTATCGGCGATGACATAGTCATCCTCGTTGACGTCGACACCGGCCACCTTGATCGTCACGGCCGCATCAATTTGCACCAGCCGATTGCGCGCACTGATCATGGTCACCCCGCGCCCGTAAACCGGGTAGCCAATCGACTCGCTGCCGTCGATGTCGCGACTGAAACCGTCGATCACCGTGCCGCGCACTTTTTTGCCGGCCGCTGCATTGGCGAGGATGTCGCCCCAGCAGGAGATGCCCTCGATACCGCCGGCGATCACCAGCACACGATCGTCGCTGTCGATCTGTTCAACCACGGGGGTAATCAGGTGCACGGTAGGGATGTTGTCGGACTTGGCGGCCAGCAGCACGGTGCTGGCGCGGCCGACGATTTTCGGGCAGTTCCACAGCGGGCGCAGTCCCACGGTGGCACCCGGCAGGCCGAGGAAGTCGAGTGCGTCGGAAACCGTGTTGGTATCCAGCGCCGCCAAGCGATCCAGCAAACTCTTGTTGGTCATGCTCTTATTAGTCATGGGAGAGCCCCTGTGGTTACGGAGGCGCCCAGTGTCGGTGAGACAATTTGATAGGTATATTACTAATCACAGAAGCGTTAGATACGTTAAACCTATGGATTAGCCATGATCAATTTTCGTCTGATTCGTCACCTCTGGTTGTTCCTGGCTGTTGCCGAGGAACAGAATTTCGGCCGCGCCGCCAAGCGCCTGGGGATGTCCCAGCCGCCGCTGAGCGAGCAGATCCAGGTGCTGGAGCAGGCGCTCAAGGTCAAGCTGTTCGACCGCTCGCGGCGCGGCGCGAACCTGACCCCCGTGGGGGCGGCGATCCTGCCGGCCGTGCGCAAGTTCGCCGAGCAGCTGGAGCGCCTGGAACTGGCTGTGGAAGAAGCGGTGGCGGGGCAGTCGGGGATGTTGACCATCGGCGCGATTTCCACGGCCATGTTCGATGTCTTGCCGGGCTTGATCGAGCAGTTGAAGAGCGATTATCCGCACCTCACCGTGTCCGTGCGGGAAATCGACAGCGTCGAAGCCGTCCCGGCACTGGAGGCCGGGGACATAGACCTGGCATTCGCCCGGCTGGACGGTGACCTGGGGGCCTCGATCAAATCACTGCCGCTGAGGGAGGATCGCCTGGTGGTGGCCCTGCCCAGTAATCACCCCTTGGCTTCGCGCACGCGAATCAGCCTGTCCAGCCTGGCCACAGAACCCTTGGTAATGTTTTCTCGAAAGGTCAGTCCGGTCTACTTCGACAATTTGATTGCGACCTGCCGGGCCAGCGGTTTTTCCCCGCGCGTGCTGCATGAAGTGCGCTCAGTCGCCTCGCAAATCGCCTTTGTCAGCTGTGGCCAGGGCATCGCACTGGTACCGGCGTCACTGAAAAAGCTGGCGCCCGACAATGTGGTGTTTCGCGCGCTGAGCCAGAAGCTCAATGTCGTGACCACCGCGGTGGCCTGGAATACGGAACGGCCCAACCCGCTGGTGGAGGCGCTGGTCGCCCGGCTCCAGTCCAGGGCGTGAGTCGACCAAGGCCTGTAAGCGAATATGGCTTGATAGGTTTGGCGTATGAAAGCATTCCAGAATCAGGAATTTACAGAAGGCTCGATCCCCTTGAAATTGTCTGTCTTGCTGTCGGCAACCCCAGCCGAGCGGCAGTATTTTCGCTCAAGGAGTCAATAACGTGCCCTCACCAGAAACCTTCACTCACGTGCAACTCCCTTTGACGGTGGAGGGTGTCCGGCTGAACGTTGCAGCCATCCATCGCGACGGAGTCCTGGCGCCGATTGTGTTCCTGCATGGTTTTGGTTCGACCAAAGAAGACTATGCCGACATCGTGCAGCAGCCCGCATTCGCCGGTCACCCTTTTGTCGCTTACGACGCACCGGGTTGCGGCGAAAGCCAGTGCAGCGACCTTTCCCGGATTTCCATTCCATTCCTGATGCAGACGGCGCTACAGGTGCTGGCGCATTTGGGCATCGAGCGCTTCCATCTGATCGGCCACTCCATGGGCGGGCTGACTGCGCTGATGCTGGCTCACCAGTTCCCGGATCGAGTGCTCAGCTTCGTCGATATCGAGGGTAATATCGCCCCGGAAGACTGCTTCCTCAGCCGTCAGATCGTCGACTATCCAAGCAATGATCCCGAGGCGTTTTTCGCGGCCTTCATCGAACGTGCCCGGCATGCCCCGGCCTATGCCAGTGCGCTCTATTCATCGAGCTTGAGGCACAAGGTTCGCGCCGGTGCCGTGCGAGGGATTTTCCAGTCGATGGTCGAGCTTTCCGATAACGGCGACCTGATGAGCAAATTCCTCGGGTTGAAGTGCCCCCGTATGTTCATGTACGGCGAACAGAACGCGTCACTGTCCTATCTATCGCATATCGAGGCCGAAGGTGTCCGGCTGGCGCGAATTCCGGCCTGCGGACACTTCCCCATGTATTCCAATCCGATCGCCATGTGGCAGCAGATCGCCGAGTTCCAGGCGAGCACTGCGCAGTGATGCAAAAAGGGCCCGTTGGGCCCCTGTAGGAGCGAGCTTGCTCGCGATGGACTCAAGGGCAGCGCGTTCATTCAGAAGACACGCGTTATCGTTAACGTCCATCGCGAGCAAGCTCGCTCCTACAGGGGCCTCATTTCCTTCAATAGTGCAGCTGTGCCTGTCAAACCCTCGCAGCGTGCGGCTTTGCACAGCCCTTCAAACCGGTACGCTCTTCGACCTCGCCGCAACCGCTGATGTACCCATAGCGAGACAGGTTCGGCATCAGCATCGCTGCGATGAAGGTGATGGTCACTACGGCCGCGACATAGAAGAAAAAATACTCTTCGATACCCTGTGAGCGCAGCGACAAGGCGACGTATTCGGCGGTACCGCCGAATGCCGCATTGCCGACTGCATAAGGAAAGCCCACGCCCAGTGCACGCACCGCAGGCGGGAACAGTTCGGCTTTGACGATCCCGGCAATCGGGGTGTAGAGCGACGCAATGGCCAGGCCGCCAAACACCAGCAGGAACGCCGTGAACGGGCTGCTGACCGACTGCAGCGAATAGAGCAGGGGGATCACCAGCAGCATGGCCAACCCGGAAAACATCAGCATGTGTGCCTTGATCCCGATCCGGTCGGCCAGCATGCCAAAGAGTGGCTGGCAGAACATGAAGCAGACCAGGGCCGCGGTCATGATAAAGCTGACCGTTTCTGGGCTGAAGCCAGCGGAAATCACCAGAAACTTCTGCATGTACGTCGTGAAGGTGTAGAAGTACAGCGAACCTCCGATGGTGAAAGCAACCACCAGCGCGACCGCCCGTTTGTGCTTGAACATTCCGCGCAGAGAGCCGGCATCTTTGTGGTTCATATCTTTCCGGGAGGCGGTTTCATGCATGGAGCGTCGCAGGTAAACCACGACGACCGAGCTCAAGGCGCCGATGAAGAATGGAATCCTCCAGCCCCATGCGCTCAATTGCTCGGCGGTGAGGGTTTGTTGAAGAATGACCACGGTCATCAAGGCCAGGAGCTGACCGGCGATGATGGTGAAGTACTGAAAGGATCCATAGAAACAACGACGACCCGGTGTGGCGATTTCACTGATGTAGGTGGCGCCGGTGCCGTACTCTGCGCCGACAGACAGGCCCTGAATCAGCCTGGCGACCACGAGCAGAACCGGGGCAGCCACACCGATGGTTTGGTACGTCGGCATGACCGCGATCAGCAACGATCCTGCGCACATCATGAACACCGAGATAATCATCGAGACCTTGCGGCCGCGAGTGTCAGCAATCCAGCCGAAGATCCAGCCGCCGAGAGGGCGCATGAAAAAGCCGACGGCGAATACCCCGGCGGTTGCGAGCAGTTGGCTGGTGGTGTCGCCTTTGGGGAAAAACGAAGCGGCAAAGTAGATGGCGGTATAGGCGTAAATGAAAAAGTCGTACCACTCCACCAGATTGCCCGAGCAGGCACCCATGATGGCTTTGACGCGATTTGGACTTTTCACCGGATCGGTCCCGGCAGCGCGGTCTGTCTGGTTTGTGCTTGATGCGGACATGGTGTTCACCCTTTCTTCAAGGCGAGACGATACGAGGAGCACACTGAGGCGTCTGCGCTGTAGTTGGCTCGATGAGTTGATGTGCTTAGCGCAGGGGGATGAACCTGCTGACGGTCAGGTTTTCTGAAGAGAGAACCGAAGGGGGATACACGTGGGAGTCCTGCTGTTCGTTGTCGGCGTAAATCGAACAGGTCAGGTCAGGCGAAAGATGAAAAATCATGGCGCAAGTCCTCGTATCTTATTTTTGTAGTGAGTCGAGCGCTCCTGGCGCCGACGTTGATTGCAAGCTACCGCAGAGTGAGGAGGGTAATAAGCCGTCAGCCAGGCCTAACTGATATACCTAAATTCTATAGCTTGGCCCGCAGCCCCGGCGGGCTAGGGGATACAGCCGGCTCAAAAGACGTCGAGCCGCATGCCACGGGGTTTGCAGGGCATTCCAGGGCTCGCAAATGCGTTTACACTCACACTACCCTTCGACGCATAACGCGCCGACCCCCCGACCCTGGCTGGCCTGGTAATGGATGTCGTTCAACTCAAAACCCTGATTCATGTCGCCGAGCTAGGCAGTCTCAGCAAAGCTTCGGATCGGCTGCACATCGCGCAACCGGCACTCAGCCGACAAATCAGATTGTTGGAGAAAGAACTCGGCACCTACCTGTTCGAGCGACACGGAAGAGGGATGGTGATTACCGATGTCGGTAGAGAAGTGTTGGCGCATGCCACCCGAATCATGGAAGAGATGGAGTCCATTCGAAGTTCGGTGGTCGGCGGAAGGTCTTCTTTTCGGGGAACGGTAGTCATCGGTACCACCCCGACGGTCGCGGAAATCGTTACCGTGCCCCTGGTGCGCAAGATCAGAGAGGCCCATCCGAATCTGGCCGTCAGGTTTTCCTCGGCCTTCAGCGGCTATCTGCTGGACTGGGTGCAGCGCGGCGAATTGGAACTGGCCATTTCCTATGACCCCCAACCCCTGCATACGCTGCGAATCGTGCCGGTGATGATGGAGAACCTCCTTCTGGTCGGTCCCCCCAGCGCAAACTTGCGCATCGATACGCCGGTAGCCTTTGAGGCTCTGGCCGAGCAGCAACTGGTATTGCCAAGCGCTCGACACGGCCTGCGCGTGATTATGGATAACTGTGCTCGTGAGGTCGGGATCAAGCTCAAGACCAGTGTTGAAGCCGACTCGTTCGGCGCAATGATCGACCTGGTCCGCAATGGCTTTGGTTTGACGGCTTTGCCTCTTGCGTCGATTTACACACAAGTCGAATCCGGCGTGCTGTGTGCGGCCCCGTTGGTCGACCCCGTCCCCATGCGCAAACTGGTTCAGGTGTTTCCCGCGGACAGGCGAGTCAGTCCGGCAGCCAAATTTGTCGGGGATGCCTTCATCGAGATTGCCGCCGATCTGGTCAATCGCAAGATCTGGGCGGGACACATGCTCTGAGCAACCGACGAAACCGATTCGTCGGTACCTCCCCATGCAACAGCCGCACAACCTTGACCGGATTTTTAGAGGGAGGCCACCGTTGGCTTTCGAAAACACCCCGCTCGTGCTCATACCCGGATTGCTCTGCGATGAGCGCCTATGGGCACAGCAAAAAGTTGCCTTGGAACACTCAAGGCACCTCTGCATTCCAGATGTCTCACTCGACGCCAGTATTGCGCAGATGGCCAAAAGAACACTGGACGAAGCTCCACCGTTTTTTGCCCTCGCTGCGTTGTCCATGGGCGGATATGTGGCCATGGAAATCATGCGGCAGGCGCCTGAGCGTGTAACGAAGCTGGCCCTGATAGACACCATGGTGCGACCCGACGATGAAGCCAGAGCCAAGGCTCGACGCGGCCTGTTGGAGCTGGCGCAGATGGGCAGGTTCAGGGGCGTGACACCGCAACTGCTGCCCAGACTCATGCATCCACGCTGCATCGGAACATCGATTGCGGATACCGTCCAGGCGATGGCCGAAGCAGTAGGAAAGGAGGGATTCGTTCGGCAGCAACTGGCGATCCTGGAGCGTCCTGACTACCGGCCGGTCCTTGAGACGATTGCTGTACCGACCTTGATCGTTGTGGGTGAAGACGACCAAATCACCCCCCCGGTAGAGTCTGAAATCATTCATCGAGGCATACCGCACTCCAGCCTGGTTGTGCTTGCTCAATGTGGGCACCTGCCGCCTCTGGAACATCCGGAACTCACCACCCGGCTGCTGAGTCGGTGGCTTGACGATGAGCATCCAGTTGCTCATTGCCTCGCGGCTTTTCATGTTCTCCACCACTGATGACACTGTTTTGAACGATCAAACTCGATTACCTGGCGTAGTGGGTATCTTTCTATTAGGGATGCTGCAAATTCTGGTCTGGGGAGGTTCTTTCTTCCTGATGGCCGTCATGGCCGATCCGATCATGAAAGAGACGGGTTGGGCCAGCCAATGGGTCTATGGCGCACTTTCTCTGAGCATTCTCGTTTCGGCAGTATTGGCACCGCTGACCGGCAGGCTTATTGCCCGCTACGGCGGTCGCACCATACTGGCCAGCAGCGGCCTGGGTGTCGCAATCGGCTTGTTCTTGATGGCCAACTGCGCCTCACTGCCAATGTTTCTTTTGTCCTGGGCCGTGATCGGTATGGGGATGGCGCTGGGGCTGTATGAAGCGCTATTCGCCTCTTTGGGCGCTCTATATGGGGAACGGGCGGGGAGTGCGATTACGGGGATCACGCTCATTTCAGGATTTGCGACAACGCTTTGCTGGCCGGCGGTTGCGCTCGTTATCGAACACTTTGGTTGGCGCAACACCTGCCTGGCCTATGGGGGGCTGCTGGCGATTGCCGTTGCACCGACTTATCTGTGGGTGCTGCCCCGAGGCGTGGGCCCACTGGCAAAAAGCAATGGACTCGCTGATGAGAGCGCCTCGATCGACCGGCGGATCTATGCGCTCCTCACGATGATTTTTGCGCTGGGCGCAGTGATCATGACGGCGCTTTCCGTCCAGCTTGTTTCATTATTGCAGGGGCAGGGGTATTCCCTCGCAGCCGCCATTGGACTTAGCGCTTTGCTGGGTCCCAGCCAGGTGGGTTCGCGTGTTCTCCAGGTGTTTTCGCGAAAGCGACACCCCATCTGGACGACATTGATTTGTGTCGTATTTGTGGCGATGGGTCTGTTGCTTGTGACCCTGGCTCCGGCATTGACCGCCCTTGGCCTTGTGCTTTATGGCGTTGGTAATGGGCTGCGTGCGATCGTCCGGGGTCTGCTGCCACTGACCCTTATGTCGCCATCGCAGTATGTTCTGCTGATGGGGCGCATGGCTCGACCGTCACTCATCGGACAAGCGCTGACCCCCCTCGCTGGCGGTTACCTTTTGCAGACGCTGGGCGCCGGTGGTGTGCTCGCGGGCTTGAGCTCACTGGCGGTGTTGAATGTGCTTTTGGTATTTTTGCTCATTCGGCTGGTGTGAAAAATACGGGCAAGTCCAGGCACCTACAGGGGCAAGGTATTACAGTGTTTGATCTCCTTGAGTGAAAACCCGGTGTACATTTCCTTGATATTGCCAAGCGTACGTATGCGATGCATGGCGAGTTCATGGAATGCCTCCATGTCTTTGACGACTACCTGCAAGAGGTAGTCGTATTTCCCCGAAACTTTGTGACAGGCAACAATGTTGGGCAGCGCCAGAACACCCGCCTCGAATTGCTCCATGGCTTCCTGGGAGTGACTATCGAGGGTGACGCTGATGAACGCAAAAAGCCCCAGCCCCATGCTCTTTGGGTTCAAGTGCGCGTGATACCCGATAATCACCTCCTCCTCCAGGCGCTTTAGGCGCTTCCAGCAGGCTGGCGCCGACAGGCAAACACGAAGCGCTATCTCGGCGTTCGTCAGGCGGCCATTCATCTGCAGAATTTCAAGAATTGAACGATCAACCTTGTCCATTTCCGCCATGTGTTCTCTCCATTTAACAATGAGTACGTGGTAGGGCGATTGGTCCCACCTCGTGGGCCCTTGATCAAGCATCCATTTCTGCAAATTGAAAATATTAGAAAGAAAATTACCTGAAGAACACATTTTGGATAATTAACGTCTGAAAAATAATTCATTACAGAGGCGTTTCGAAAGCTAATTTTTAAGACCCTGAAATACAATTTCTTGTCGTTTCCGACACCCAAGCCACTGGCTCAGACAATAAAAACAAGTAAAAACGGAGGCAATTTTGAGCATATTCAGAACAAAAGACCTGGACGCAATGATTGCTGCTGCCCGAGCTCCTGCCGGGTTGAAAAAAGTGCTGGGGCCGATGGATCTGGTCCTGATTGGTATCGGTGCAATCGTCGGGACGGGCATCTTTGTATTAACCGGAACCGGCGCATTGACTGCGGGACCGGCCCTCACGGTTTCATTCCTGATAGCGGCGCTGGCCTGTGCATTTGCCGCGCTGTGTTATGCCGAGTTCGCCTCATCTGTGCCGGTAGCAGGCTCGATTTACACCTACAGCTACGCGACGCTGGGAGAGTTGGTGGCCTGGATGATCGGCTGGGATCTGATGCTCGAATACGGACTGGCCAGCTCGGCGGTGTCTGTTGGGTGGTCGGGTTACTTCCAGTCCCTGTTGAGCGGATTTGGGCTGGGTCTTCCGGTTGTACTGACCGCGGCTCCAGGCTCGTTGCCCGGTGTGGAAACCTGGTTCAACCTGCCAGCGCTGGTGATCATGCTGGCAATCACCTGGATGCTTTCGGTAGGCATCAAGGAATCGGCACGTGTAAACAACGTGATGGTGATCATCAAAATCGCCGTGGTCCTGCTCTTTATCGCCGTTGGTGTGCGACATGTTCAGCCGGCCAACTGGCAACCTTTCGCACCCTTTGGCGGCCATGGCATTTTTAGCGCTTCGGCCTTGGTGTTTTTTGCTTTTATTGGTTTCGATGCGGTTTCTTCTGCCGCCGAAGAAGTGAAAAAACCGGCGCGTGACCTGCCCATCGGCATTATCGGTTCCCTGGCCGTTTGCGCGGTGCTGTACGTTGCCGTTTCAATGATCATGACCGGCATCGTGCCCTATGCCCAATTCCTTGGCGTTGATCATCCGGTCTCATTGGCGTTGCAATATGCCGGTGAAAGCTGGGTTGCCGGGTTCGTTGATTTAGGCGCAATCGTTGGCATGACGACCGTCATTCTGGTGATGGCTTACGGTCAAACCAGGATCATTTACGCGATGTCGCGGGACGGACTGCTTCCCCAGCGCCTTTCCAGGGTTCACCCACGATTCGGAACCCCATATTTCGCCACCTGGATGGTGGGAATAATCTTCGGGCTGATCTCGGCACTGATTCCGCTGAACGTCCTGGCCGAGCTGATCAATATCGGTACGTTGGCAGCATTCAGTCTGATCTCGGTGGCAGTGATCGTATTGCGCAAGACCCGCCCCGATCTTCCTCGCGCATTCAGATGCCCTGGCGTGCCCATTGTCCCGTTGCTCGCTATCGGGTTCTGCGTGACCTTGATGACCTTCCTCAAGCAGACGACCTGGCTGGCATTTGGAGCGTGGCTGGCAATTGGCCTGGTGATCTATTTCGCCTATGCGAGATGCCGCTCGCTGTTGCATTAATCCCGCATCTCGTCAGTTCCCCTTGGGGTGTCAATCAGCATCCAATAGCTTTCAGGTGCGAAATTGCATCCCGGCGCCGGCAAGACAATGCCGGCGCAGGCGACGGCCCGGGTCGAGATGCGATCGGCCAGAGAACCGGAGAAGAGTCCGAGCGCGTAGTAGGTGAAGGCCGTCAGTGAATACAGCGATGGCCACGAAAAAAGGTTCTTCACGGAATTCGCCGCTGTTATCAGGGAGAGGGCGGGGGATTGCCTTAATAGATTCCGGGAATCAGCCGCGACGTGCGGGCACGATAGGCCGCGTACTCGTCGCCGAAGTGCCTGCTCAACATCGCTTCTTCGGCGCGTATGCGCGCGATGAGCGGCAGGAGCATCAGCGCGGTGAGCAGCACGCCGATGACGGAGCGAAATGCCAGCGCCCATCCCAGCGAATTGATGAGAAAACCGAGGTAGCTGGGATGGCGAATGACGCTGTACACGCCATCGGTGACCAACTGATGCCCCGGCTGGATGGCGACCAGCCCGCTGAAGCGTCGACCCAGTATGAATACCGGCCAGAGTCGTAGCGCTCCACCGACGGTGAAGAGTACGACGCCGAACCAGCGCATCGTCTCTGCACCCAACGTCCATAGGTCCTGGCGATCGGTATAGGCCGGTAGATAGGCGCTCAGCAATCCGATCAGCGAAATGACGACAATGACCCAGCGGTTGGAGCGATCTTCATACTCTCCGGAACTGAGATTTCCTTCGGAAAAAAGCCCCGTAACATAGAGGACGAAAAGTACCAGGGTAAGAGCGGTCAAGGCCCCGTGTGCAAAGAACGCGGCAAATCCTCCTTCGCCGAGAATGGCCAGTCCCAGGTAGGCCAGGGTTCCGACGAGTGTGACGGTGGTTAATCTAAGCGTGGGCGTCGTCATCCTGAGCTCGCTTGCTGTTTATCTATTTCCTGGCTGCGGCGCTACGCAGGGGCATTGAACACGATTGCGCTTCGCATCGAGGGTAATGACTGTTTAAGTATATCGCAGGGAACGACCTCGGTTGATTTGCAGGCGAGAGCCATTCTCAGGTGGACCGCCCGTGTAACCTGCCGCCATCTGTACTCACTCGACGTCAGGTTCAAATACCCTTGCGTGGCCAAACACCGTGCACCGTGCAAGTATGTCTGGAGTCATCTGCGTTTGCCGGGGTGCATGCCATGGCTACCACCGAACGTTCGCCACGCCTGACCGCCAACCGTCTGCGGGCTCTGCATAGAGAAGGTTTCGTCCTGCTGCCAGGGGTGCTCGATAGCGCGCGGATCGAAACCCTGCGCAATGCCATTGACCGCCTGAAGCCACAACACTGGGACTACAGCGGCCTGCTCGAGCACTACAAATGCGTGTTCAATCGTGATCCGCTGTGGCTGCCGTTTCTCGACTTGCCAGCAATTATCGAGCTGGCCGAAATGGCCCTTGGTGCCGATTGCCACGTGATCGGCCAGACCGCCTGGCGCTGTCATCCGGGCTTCGTTGGTGCCGCGCTGCATCTGGACTATCTGGTGTTGGAACTGCCACAAAGTCTGCTGGCCGATCCCGCATTCAAGTTGCCGATGCAGATCTGCACTGCGCACCTTTACCTCGACGATATCGACGCCGATCTCTGTCCCACCCTGGTGATCCCCGGCAGCCACCGGGCCGGACGACCGCCTATCGCCGGCGAGAGCCAGTGGCAGGGCCGCCCGGCTCAGCCAGTGCTGTGCCGGGCTGGCGATGTGCTGATGTTTCGCAGTGAACTGTGGCACGCCGGCAGCAGTAACCGCACGCCAGACCGCACCCGTTACCTGTTACAGGTGCACTACGGCAGGCGAATGGTGGCGCAGAAGTTCGCGCCATACCTGCACTGGTGCTTCAATCCTGCCGTGCTGGCCGCCGCCACGCCGCGACAACTGCGCCTGCTGGGAGAGCACCAGGAAGCCGAATACGACTGAACTGTTTGGCATCGCGAAGGCGGCGTTGAGTGGCGGATGAAGGATTGCTCTGGTTTTCGAGGTGATTGGATAAATCAATTGTCGGCCCTGCGCACTTATGGCTTATACCTGGCGCGCATCGACAGGTCGTTCTCCATCCATCAGAACCTGATCGGATGATGAGCGCTGTCCATGAGACCCCATGCATAAGGACTGAGTCATGAGCCAACCACAACTGACCCACGTTGATTTGTACCTGCAACGCCTGGGCTACGACGCGCCGCCGCCACCGACGCTGGAAACACTGCGCGAGCTTCAGTTGCGCCACACCAGCGTTTTTCCCTTTGAAACGCTTTCTACGATGTTGCGGGTTCCGGTTCCAATCGATCTTGCGTCGGTGGAACGCAAAGTCCTGCACGAGGGGCGTGGAGGATATTGCTACGAACTCAACAACCTATTCCTGGCGTTGCTTCAACAGCTTGGATTCCAGGCCAGAGGCATTACCGGACGCGTGGTGATGGGCGGTCCTGAAGACGCTTTGACTGCCCGCACTCATCGCTTGAGTTTGTTGACGCTGGACGGAACCCGTTATATCTCGGACGTCGGTTTCGGCGGCATGGTGCCCACGACGCCACTTCGACTGGACACTGAACAAGAGCAGGCAACACCCCATGAGCCGTACCGCATAACGCACCATGAAGGCAGTTATACCCTGCGTGCGAAGGTCGCCGGCGACTGGCGTGCCCTCTATGTATTTGATCTGCAAGCGCAGTCAGCGATCGATTACGAGGTGGGTAACTGGTACGTCTCGACTCATAAGGACTCGCCGTTTCTTGGGCAGTTGGTGGTGGCGAGGACGGGGGAAGGGCTGCGCCGTACGCTGAACAATGGCAGTTATGCCCTCCATCGTATGGGGGGTGAGAGTGAACGACGGCAGCTCACTGACGCCGATGAGATCATCGAGCTGCTACAAGGCGAGTTCGGGATCCGTGTTCCGCAACATCCTGAGCTCAAGCAGATCATTGCGCGGTTAATCACCCAGACCGTATAACTCCGGGATCGACCAGCGAATGCCTGATTGAAACCTCCGCGCGCCACGGCCTTACCGGGTCAATAGCCCCCGCCACTGTGCTCGGAGCGTTCTTTGGCAGCCTGTTCCAGGCTTTCCCGACCGGCGCAGCTGATAAAACCCTTGTGGTCCACTTTGCCGGTTGCATCGAGGCTGATGTGGTAGGTCTGTTGCTGTCCGCCCTGAATGAGCAGGTAGTCGAGGCAGGCCCCGGGGTTTACCGTGCGCTTGCTCACCGATGCAGGCTGCCCCCCGATGTCGAGGACCTGCTGTTTGCTCATGCCTTCCTTGACCCGCGCGACCAACGGCTGGTCCCGGAAAATCTGCTCTTGCGGGGGGGCGCAAGCCGCCAATGCTGCCAGTACAAAAAAGGTCGCGAGTAGAAGATTGGACATGACCGGGCTCCCACGTTTGCCTGGTGCGCCCAACGCCTTTGCACATCAAGGTTTGGGCGAGCAGGGTATGGATTATCAATGTAGACCGCTAAGACCCTGGCTGCTTGAACTGAGTGCGAAACCAGTCTGCGATCATGGCTTTTTCAGCGTAGAGCCGGTCACTGCTGGTGGCGCGGCCGGGACGCTGCAGATAGAACTTGTCGCTTAGATGGGCATCGGCCTGGCGAAGCGTCTGGTCGTTTTGCTTGAGTACGTAATGCAGTTGCATGGATGGCCAGGTAATGTCGCGCATAAAGCGCACATTACTGGAATAGGTATTCCAGAGTTCATAGCGACCGGCCAGATCAATGTCGCGGACTTCGATCTGCAGCACTTGGCCCGATTGCAGATAGCGTTTGCCGAGCTGTTCAAAATAGCTGCGCAACTCTTTCATGACGAAATCGTCGGCGCCGCGCTCATAGCCTGCAACGTTGAGGCTGGCATCACGGAACGTCTCGGGATTCTTGAAGCTGACCTCGACCGAGGTCGCTGCGGCGAGCGATTGCGCCATGCTGCTCATCAGCATCAGCAGGACCGCGGTGCAAGCGCCTGTGACGCGCATAACACACCTCCTGGCGCGGCTTCAGCGAGGGCCGCTACCTCGTATGAATTTTACGCCCCGCAAGGTATTCGGCAACTTCAGCGACGGTCGGCTTTGGCGCTTTTCAGTCAACCACCGCTCAAGCTCACGGCTTTTCACCGATCAGCAGAACTGCTGAGCCGCCCACCAGCCATCCAGCGTCTCCTGCAGCCAGTCGAAAACCTGTTCGTAGGCGTCGCTGTCATCCTGATCGCGGGGCAGGGGCGATTCCTCGGCGAAGTGGGCGTTGAGTGCCGCAACCGACTCACTGTTCCACTCTGGATGAAACTGCAAACCCACCCGTGTCGGGCCGACCGAGTACATTTGCTGCTCGCACCGGGCGCTGCTGGCCAGCAAGCGAGCGTCTGGAGGCAGATCGATCGCATCCTCATGCCATTCCAGCACCTTCAACACCCTGCCATCGGCAAAGGTCACTTCGGTCCAGCCCGTCTCGGTATCGGCCATCCGCCGCACATCTGCGCCAAGACCCCGCGCCAGCAGTTGCGCGCCAAGGCAAATCGCGAACACTGGCGCGTCCTGGGCGAGGCTTGCGGCCAACCATTTGCGTTCCTCGGCCAGCCATTGCGGCCCGGCGTTGGACTCGTATGGCCCACCCAAAATAATCACCGGTGCGGCGCTGATGGGCGGCAGCTCGCCGAGGTCGGCGCGATAGATGTTCAGCGTCAGCCCGCGAGCCTCGGCCCACTGGGCAATAGCGCCGGGGCCCTCGGCGGGATGGTGCTGGATCAGGCTCAATGAAGTCGGATTGTTCGACACGGCAACTCCTCAGTTTCAGTCGGTGATACGAACGTTATTTTTTTATATCTAATTGCCGTATCGGCACAATTTGCGCTGATTGCGCTTTTCTAGACTGCCGGTCACTTCGATGTTTGCCAATCGAAAAGTCCTGATAAGAACCTGCGCACCAGGAACTACAGATGAAGAAGCTAGCACTGTTCGGTGCTCCGGCACTGTCGGTGTTGTTCCTGTCCGCCATGGCCGACGCGGTCAACCTCGATACAAGTACTTCAAGTTCGACGTATTCGGCGAGTAATCTCCCCGATCAAAAAAAGGTGGCAATCGTTAACGCGGCTGCCACCTTTTCCATGTGCTGTGAGTCGCGCCCCGAAGGAGCTGCCAAAGGCTACGATCTTCTAGGACATCCCTATCTCCATCATTCGGAGTCTTACGTATGCAACGCATCGACCACTCACTCCCCTGGAGCCACCTGGGCACGGAGCGGTGCCTCAGCGTCTTCCGTTTCGGCGCCGGCACCCGCAAGGTCTACATCCAGGCCAGCCTGCACGCGGACGAACTGCCAGGCATGCGCACGGCGTGGGAGCTGAAAAAACGCCTGACCGAACTCGAGAGCCAAGGCCAGCTCAAGGGCGTCGTCGAACTGGTGCCGGTGGCCAACCCCATCGGTCTGGACCAGCACCTGCAAGGCAGCCACTTGGGGCGTTTCGAGCTGGGCAGCGGCAAAAACTTCAACCGCGCCTTCTATGAACTCAGCGGCCCGGTTGGTGAGTTGATCGGTGACCGGTTGGGCAACGATGCCCAGGCCAACATCGCGCTGATTCGCCAAACCATGGGCCAGGTGCTCGACGACTTGCCCACGCCGGCCTCACAACTCGAAGCCCTGCAGCGGTTACTGCTGCGCCACGCTTGCGACGCCGACATCACCCTCGACCTGCATTGCGACTTCGACGCGGCGATTCACCTCTACGCACTGCCGCAGCACTGGCCGCAATGGCAATCCCTGGCTGCACGCTTGCAGGCCGGTGTCGCGCTATTGGCCGAAGACTCCGGCGGTAACTCCTTCGACGAATCCTGCTCGTCGCCCTGGCTGCGACTGGCGAAGGCATACCCGCACGCCGCTATCCCTGCGGCCAACCTCGCCACTACCCTGGAACTGGGCAGCATAGGCGACACCCGCATCGACCAGGCCCAGGCCAATTGCGAAGCCATCCTCGGTTTCCTTGCCGAACAAGGCTTCATCGCAGGTCAATGGCCCGTAGCCCCGAGCCAGTGCTGCGAAGGCATGCCGTTCGCAGGCACCGAGTACCTGTTCCCACCACATCACGGTGTGGTCAGCTTCCTGCGCAGTGCCGGTGAATGGGTCGAGAAGGGCGATGCACTGTTTGAAGTGGTCGACCCACTGAATGATCGGGTCAGCACCGTCTGCGCCGGGACCAGTGGCGTGTTGTTTGCCATTGATCGCGGGCGCTATACGCAACCGGGGATCTGGTTGGCGAAAGTGGCGGGGCGGGAGGCGATACGGGTTGGGAAGCTGAGTAGTGATTGAGGGCACAGGGCAAAGCTGATCGTTGAATGATCGTTCCCACGCTCCGCGTGGTAATGCCTCTCTGGACGCTCTGCGTCCGCTTCTGTGACGCAGAGCGTCACGGGCTGCATTCCCACGTAGAGCGTGGGAGCGATCAATGCACAACCGGGGATCTGATTGGCGAAAGTGGCAGGGCGGGAGGCGATACGGGTTGGGAAGCTGAGTAGTGATTGAGGGCACAGGGCAAAGCTGATCGTTGAATGATCGTT
>NZ_JBWKVA010000018.1:0-34321 GCF_059421425.1 Pseudomonas sp. GW821-FHT02H09 | reverse complement strand
GGTTGGGAAGCTGAGTAGTGATTGAGGGCACAGGGCAAAGCTGATCGTTGAATGATCGTTCCCACGCTCCGCGTGGTAACGCCTCTGTGGACGCTCTGCGTCCGCTTCTGTGACGCAGAGCGTCACGGGCTGCATTCCTTTGCTGCGCGTGGGAACGATCAACCTTCGTGATCCACCTTCGCAGTGCTAGGCTCTTGCGCGAATCCGCTGCTCAGTAACAGGAAGATATATGTTCAAGTTTTTGGCCATGGCGCTGCTGTTGGCATCCACCGCCGTGCAGGCGCAAACCGAGATACAAACCGATCTGCCGTTGCAGTATCTGGAGCAGGCCGACCCCGATTCACGCAACCAGCCGCTGGTGATTTTTCTGCATGGCTACGGCAGCAACGAGGAGGATCTGTTCGGGATCAAGGATGAACTTCCCGCGCAGTACACCTATGTCTCGGTGCGGGCGCCGCAGGCGCTGGATGCGGACAGTTATCAGTGGTTTCACAAAAAAGGCGAGGGTGCATACGACGGCGAAACCGATGACCTGAACAGTAGCGCCAGGCTGATCGTCGATTTCATCGCCCAGGCCACCGCGAAGTATCACACCCAAAGCGACAAGGTCTTTCTGGTGGGCTTTAGCCAGGGGGCGATCATGTCCTACGAGGTTGGCCTGCGCCATCCAGAGATCGTGCGCGGGATCGCCGCGTTGAGCGGCAAGGTTTTACCGGTGCTGAAATCTGAGCTTAAACCCGACAAAAACCTTGAGCAGCTGGCGATTTTTATCGGCCATGGCACTGCCGATCAACGGCTTCCGTATACTGATGGCAGCGATGCCAACAGCCTGCTGCAACACCTGGCGCTGAACCCCAGGTTCCATGCCTATCCGGGTATCGGCCACACCATCAGCGCAACCGAAATGCAAGACTTGAACAACTGGCTGCTGACACTCAATCGGTGAGCCTGGAGCGGTGTTTAGCGCTCGCGTCCGGCTTATTTCTCGCCAGTAATCTGTTTGACCAGCGCCGTGTGTCCAACCTGGTCATCGGCGCGCGAGATGATCTGGATCACCAGGATGCGGCTGCCTGAACCCGCCAGTAAGGTCGTGCCAAGGGTCTTGCCGCCGCCCATGGTGGCTGCACTGTCGATCTGACGCAGTCCCAGGCCTTTGATGGTCAGTTTCTTTTCATCCTGTTTTTTGAAGTCAGGCAGCGCCGTGCTTTGTTTCTGCAGGAAACTTTCGACTGCACCGTCGAGGAATTCGCTGTCGTTGTCTTTGGTCTGCACGCCGTCGGTGCGGATGTTTTCGGCAACGATCACCACGGTTTTGCTGGTTTGGTTGGTATACATGGTGCCCATTGCACCGGCCGTGCCATTGGCTGAGTCGCCAGGGGGCAATGAGTTGGCCTCAAAGCCCTGGGGCAGGTTGAAGGTGAATTTGCCACCCAAGGTTGAGACCTTTTGCGCGGTCGAGGTTTTTGCCGCTGGCTGGGTCGCCGCGTAAACGCTCATGGCGCCGAAACTGGCTGCGGCGGCCAATAGCAAAACGATGGCTTTGTTACCAAACAATGACATTCCAACTCTCCAGGGTAATCGCGCTGTGGAGGCGATCATCCCATGGGCGCAGTGAATCACTCCAGTGAGATGTTTTTGAGCGTTTCACTTTCAGGTTTGATCCTCCCCATGCTTTGTGTGGAAGCAATTGCTTTGGCGAGGGGGCTAGCCCTGATACCCGCCTTGCATTCTCAGTAACCGTGCCACAGTCGACTAACCTTACCCATGAGTGAAAAGCGCTCGCGCAAACTACTGCAAGCAAACTTCGGCGTGGGCGGTTACTACGTAAAGTGTGGCGTTGCGGCCACGCTTCGACGACCACAACAATGGAGTCCAACCTATGAAAAATGACACCTGCGCCTGTAAAAGCTGCACCTGCAAAATCGGCGAGCATTCCATCGTCCGCCACGGCAAGCACTATTGCTGCCAGGCGTGCGCCGAACATCATGCTGACGGTAAACCTTGTGTCTCTGAAGGCTGCCAGTGTGCCAAGGGCGCCCATGGCTGACAGTGCAGGCTGAAGTGGAGTCTGGGGCGGCTCCACTTCCATTGGCAGAGGCTGGTTGGCCAGTGTCATGACTTTTTATTGTGCAAATGGTTTTTTTTTGAATTTAACATCCGTTTGAGTGGCATCCGGTTTTTTTTCGCCAAGTGGTAACAATCCTGAGGCCTCGTTACGATAGGGCATCCTTCAAACGATCCCGATCTTTCGCCATGGCCCTTGCTGCGCCTCCCGATCTCAGTGACACCGATGTGCCCGTGCAGCCGTTGTCGCGCACCTATCCTCGTGGCTTGTATATCGAGCCGCACGAGCATGTCTGGGGCCAGTTGCTGTATGCGATGAGCGGGGTGATGTGGGTCGAAACACCAAACGAAGCGTTGGTGGTGCCGCCGCAACGAGCGGTCTGGTTACCGCCTGGGGTGGTGCACGGGATCCGCGTGGTCTCGGATCTGCAGATGCGCAATATCTATTTGCGACCGGCATTGGCCGCGACGCTGGACAGCAGCGTCCAGGTGATCGAGGTGGGCGGATTGTTGCGTGAACTGATCCTCGGGCTGGTGGAGCAGGGTGACGATCAGCAACAGGATTACTACGAAGCGTTGGTCCACCTGGCATTGCTGGAGCTCAAACGAGCCAGGCGTTCAGTGCTGAAGATCCCCATGCCCGACGACTCCGACCGGCGGCTGACAAGCCTGTGTCAGGCGGTCATGTCGGCGCCTTCGCTGGATATTCCGTTCGAACGACATGCGGAAAATGCCGGCGCCAGCGTGCGCACCCTCGCACGGCTGTTCAAGGTCGGGCTGGGGATGGGTTTCGCCGAGTGGCGGCGGCAGGTGCAGCTGGCGACGGCGGTGGCTGAGTTGATTCAGGGGGTGCCAGTAAGCTTGATTGCGCGCTCGCTGGGCTATTCCCCGAGCAGTTTCAGCGACATGTTCCGTCGCGAACTGGGCATGCCACCTTCGCACTACCCGCTGGGCAATCGCCCGCTCTAAACCGTCGGGCCAGCGGTTTTTGACCGAAAACCAGAAGTCCTTGGCCGATCCCTTCGGCGGCTGACTCTTACACTCTGTGCTTACCTTAACATCGTCGCACGCCCCTCATGGGCGGCGACGCCCTGTGCACGGACTCGAGCATGAACTACCTCATTTCACTGGCTATCGGGCTGGGTGTCGGCCTGCTTTACGGCGCGCTGGACTTCCGTTCGCCCGCGCCACCGGCCATTGCGCTGGTAGGGTTACTGGGCATGTTGGCGGGCGAGCAGTTGTGGCCCATGGGTCGGCAACTGGTTGCCGGCTGGCTCTCCTGAGGGGGCGAGTGATCTCATTTAACTTCGGTGGAAAATCCCCATGAACGCATTGCAATTCTCCAAAACCGGCGACCTCGCGGCGCTGCAGTACGTCGACGTGCCAATGCCGGTACCGGGCGCCGGCGAGGTGCTGGTGCAGATCAAAGCCGCAGGCCTGAACCCCAGCGATGTAAAGAATGTACTGGGGCGCTTTCCGTACACCACCCTGCCACGGATTCCCGGTCGTGACTTTGCAGGCGTAGTTGTGGAAGGCCCGCAGGCGCTGCTGGGTCAGGAAGTCTGGGGCACGGGTAAAGAGCTGGGCTTTTTCGCCGACGGCTCCCATGCGCAATTCGTGACCCTTTCGGCCAAGGGCGTGGCGCGCAAGCCTGCACATTTGAGCTTTGCCCAGGCCGCCAGCCTCGGTGTGCCATACACCACGGCGTGGGATGCGTTGGAACGCAGCCTGGTCACTGCCCAGACGCGTTTGCTGGTGATTGGCAGCGGCGCGGTCGGTAGCGCCGCACTGGCGTTGGCGAAGATTCGTGGCGCGCAGGTATTGGCAGCGGCCCGTCGGCCCGAACAGGTCAAGGCCTTGCAGGCCCAGGGTTTCAACGCGATCCACCTGGACAAGCCGGAAGATCTGGCGGCCCAGGTCAATGCCGTCTATGCCGGGGGCGCCGACGTGATTTTCGACACCACAGGTTTCTGGTTACCGCCTGCAGTACCGGCACTGGCCAATTTCGGGCGCATCGCAATTATCGCTGCTCCGGTGGACGGCTATGTGCAGTTGCCGGCACTGGCGCTGTATCGCCGGGGTGGTTCGGTGGTCGGGATCAATTCCTTGTTGTACGGCGTTGAGGCCTGTGCGGCGATGCTTGAGCAGTTCGGTCGGTTCTTCGATGAAGGGCTGCTGCCATTGCCTGAAGGGTTATTTGAATCGCCGCTGGCCGAAGGGCTGGAGCGGTATGCCGAGGTGAATCAGGGCAGCGGTGAGAAGGTGATCTTATTGCCGTGATCGGTCCGGTTTTTGTAGCAGCAGGCTTCGCCAGCTGCTACAGGAGACTTCATTCAGGCCTCTGGCACGCCATTCGCCGCAACCGCTCTGTTAGAATCGCTCACATTGAAATCAAGAGGTATTCCTATGAGCGAGCCGATTCGCCTGACCCAGTACAGCCACGGTGCGGGTTGTGGCTGCAAGATATCGCCCCAGGTGCTGGAGGTGATTCTGGCCGGTAGTGGTGCGCAGAACCTCGACCCCAAACTCTGGGTGGGCAATGCCTCCCGCGATGATGCGGCGGTGTATGCCATCGACGAAGAACGCGGTGTGGTGTCGACCACCGACTTTTTCATGCCGATTGTCGACGACCCCTTCGATTTCGGGCGTATTGCCGCCACCAACGCCATCAGCGATATCTATGCCATGGGCGGCGATCCCTTGATGGCGATTGCGATCCTTGGCTGGCCGGTCAATGTCCTGGCGCCTGAGATCGCCCGGGAAGTGATTCGCGGCGGACGTTCGATATGCGATGAGGCGGGAATTCCGCTGGCCGGCGGTCATTCGATCGACGCTCCAGAGCCGATCTTCGGTCTGGCCGTGACCGGGCTGGTGGAAAAGCGCCATATGAAGCGCAACGACACGGCCACCGCCGGTTGCCTGCTTTACCTGACCAAACCCTTGGGCATTGGCATCCTTACCACGGCGGAGAAGAAGGGCAAACTGCGCGCCGCCGATGTCGGCCTGGCGCGCGACTGGATGTGCACCCTGAACAAACCTGGCAGCCGCTTCGGCAAGCTGGCCGGCGTGACGGCAATGACCGATGTCACCGGTTTTGGTTTGCTCGGGCATCTGGTGGAAATGGCTGATGGCAGTGGTGTGACCGCGCGCATCGAATATGAGCGCGTGCCGCGCCTGCCCGGCGTCGAGTACTACCTCGATCTAGGCTGCGTGCCGGGCGGAACCCTGCGTAACTTCGACAGCTATGCCGGCAAGGTCGGTCGCGTTCAAGAGCTGCACAAGCGGGTTCTCTGCGATCCGCAGACCAGTGGCGGCTTGCTGGTCGCCGTGACGCCTGAGGGCCAACAGCAGTTCCTGGCGGTTGCCGCCGAACTGGGCCTGGCGCTCGAGCCGATCGGTGAACTGGTTGAACGACAGACCAACGCGGTAGAGGTGTTTTGATGCCCATCGACATCACCGACTACCGCGATATTTTCCTCAACGACCGGCCAATGATGGATACCCGTGCGCCGGTCGAGTTCGCCAAGGGCTCCTTTCCCGGGGTAATCAACCTGCCGCTGATGACCGACAGCGAGCGGCAACAGGTCGGCACCTGCTACAAGCAGCAAGGTCAGCAGGAGGCCATCGTCCTGGGCCATCAGTTGGTGTCCGGCGAAATCAAAGCCAAACGTGTCCAGGCCTGGGCTGATTTTGCCCGGGCCAATCCCGATGGTTGTTTGTATTGTTTTCGCGGTGGCTTGCGCTCGCAGATCGTCCAGCAATGGCTCAAGGACGAGGCTGGCATCGATTACCCGCGCGTCGCTGGCGGTTACAAGGCGATGCGTACCTTCCTGCTGGAAACGGTCGATCAGGCGGTCGCGCAGTGCGATTTCATTGTGCTCGGCGGCATGACCGGTACGGGCAAAACCGATGTGCTCACTCAGTTGAGCAACGCGCTGGATCTGGAAGGCCACGCCAATCACCGCGGCTCCAGTTTCGGCAAGCGCGCGACCGGCCAACCCTCCAACATCGATTTTGAAAACAGTCTGGCCGTGGATGTGCTGAAGAAGCGCGCCAGGGGCATCGAGCGATTCGTCCTGGAGGATGAGAGTCGCATGGTCGGCGGCTGCGCCTTGCCGCTCCCGCTGTATCAGGGCATGCAGCAGTTCCCCATCGTCTGGCTCGAAGACAGCCGGCAAGGGCGGGTCGAGCGCATTCTGCGTGATTACGTGGTCAATCTGTGCGCGGAGTTCACTGCGGTGCATGGCGAGCAGGGCTTCGCACTCTTCTGCGAGCGAATGCTGGCGAGTTTGAATAATATTCACAAGCGCTTGGGTGGCGAGCGTCATCAACGGATGCTGGCACTCATGGAAACGGCGCTGGCAGAGCAGGCGCGTAGCGGGGCAGTGGATCTGCACCGCGATTGGATCGAAGGATTGCTGAGCGAATACTACGATCCGATGTACGCCTTCCAGCGGGAGCACAAAGGCGAGCGCATCGAATTCGCCGGCGAGCAGGCTGCCGTGCTCGAGTATCTGCGTGAGCGCGGCAGCCAGCGTGGCTGAGGGTTAAAGCAGCGTTGCGCCTGCCAGGCCGCAGATCACACCGATCAACATGGTCAGCACCGCCACGGTCACCAGCACCCGGGTGTCGAAGTCTTTGCGCAGCATCAGCAGCGACGGCAGGCTGACACTCGGCAAGGTCATCAGCAGCGCGACTGCCGGGGCGGTGCCCATGCCCAGGGCCATCATGGTTTGCACGATCGGGATTTCTGCGGCGGTGGGGATCATGAACAGCGTGCCGGCGATGGCCAGCGGCACCAGCCAGAGCAGACTGTTGGCCATCGCGCCATCGATGTGGGGGAACATCCAGACCCGGGCCGCGCCCAGCACCAGAACGGCTACGATATAGACCGGAATGGTGCTCCAGAACAGTTGCCACAAGGTTCGCGCCCAACGCACCAGGAATGATTGCGAGTCCGTTGTGCTGGCTTGAGCCACGGCTTCCAGCGCCGCTTCAGGCACGCTTTCGGGGCGAGAGATGCGCTGGGCCACCAACGACACGCCCAGCACCAACACGATGCCAGCCACCAATCGCAGTGCGGTAAAGCCCCAGCCCAGCACGAAGCCCATGAACACCAGCGTCGCCGGGTTCAGCACCGGGTTGGCGATCCAGAACGCCAGCGCCGCGCCCACTGACACTTGCTGGCGACGCATGCCCGCCGCCACGGGTGCGGCGCAGCAGGTGCACATCATCCCCGGCAGCGCGAACAACCCACCGCGCAGGGTCGAAGCAAAGCCGGCGCGACCGAACAACCGCAGCAGCCAGTCTCGCGGGACCAGCACTTGCAATAGCGAGCCGAGGATCACCGCCAGTACGGCGGCTTTCCAGATCGCCAGGAAATACACCTTGGCGTAGGTCAACGCAGCGGCCAGTGGTGCCGTCTGTTCATCGTTGAGGATCGAGGCGCCAATGCTGTGATTGTCGGCGGCTACGAAGGCTTTGAGGTAGTAGGGAGACCATTTGACGTAATAGAGGCCAATGAAGGCCACCAGCAAGAACAGGGCGGGTTTCCACCAGAGCGACAAGCCCCGGGCGGGGATTGCGGAGGAGATGGGCATGGCAGGGGTCCGGGCAGTAGGGAATTACGGTGCATGATAGCTCACCGTCGTTAACGTTGTTCAGCCCACTGCGTGTGGGCTGCAGCCAATCGGTTATATCGGACAGTCCTGCGGCCCGTTGTCCAGCCCTTGCTTATAGCTGTTGCTGAGCAAGGTTGCCTTGCCGTTATGCCAGGTCAGCGTCAGCACATAGAGCGAATCGAAATCGTTGGACGGCCAGTCTTCAGTGATAGTGCGTTTTTCGCCGATGGCTTCTTCAGCCACTTTGTTCATCAGTTCGGGCAGGTAGCCGTGGGACCAGGCGGTATAGATAGTCGAGTTGTGGTACTTGTCTTGCAGCAACTCGTCAGCCAGGTCGCCGATGTCATTGACCGAGTAGTTGATGTTCACCGGCAATCCGAGTTTTATCGCGCTGGGACTGATGGTCATCAACGGCCGGATATAACTGTAAGAGTTATCATCTTCGCCTTCCTGGACATTACGCGTCGGGTTGGCGGCAAACACGTAATTGGCCTTGCCGAACTTTTCCGGCAGCAGCGTCGCCAGATTGATGGCGCGGTTCAGGCCCTGGCAATTCAACTGCCCGAGGCCGCCGGCGGGTTTTTCCGCGTGGCGCAGGAACACCAGGGTCTGGGTTCCATCAGCCGGCGGCGCAAGGCGTTCACGGGCTTGCAGCGCCAGGAACACTCCACCGGCTACCAGCAGCGCAGTTCCCAAAACATAGGGGCGATGTTTCAAACGTTTAACTGAATTCAGAGGATTGTTCATTGAATAGTCGATCTTCAGCGCATTCGATTAAGGCTGACAAACCTCACCACCGCGAGCTTCCTGCTGTGTGTGGTTGTCCATGGCGTTGACAGAGTATCAGCTGGTTCGTGTACCGGAAGGTCCTTCTCACCGTCCCTGGAAAGCCTTTGGTTCGCTCCCGGTCAATTCACCGCACTTTATCCGGGGCGGAGGGTGGCGGAACGGAACGGTTAGCGACAAGATGTTTCGGATTCAAGAGGGGCCGAATATGGCTGATGCCAGTCAGTCAAGACATTGCGCGAACCGTAGCAGCTGGCGAAGCCTGCGTCCGGCTGCGCAGCAGTCGTAAAACAGTCACTGCGGTATTCCAGACAAATCGTGGAAGCAGGATTTGCGACGGCTTCGCCGCCGGACGCAGCCTTCGGCAGCTGCTACGGGGGACAGTGCTGAACCTGAAATTCCTTAACTGACTGGCTTGGCCGAATATGGCTGCATCTATAATCAGCCCGCCGTGATAACCAGGCACGAGCGGACAATCCTCAAACGACACCGTCACTGGACGTTCACCATGACTGATCTTTCTGCCTTTCCCATCACCCGAAAATGGCCTGCCCGGTACCCTGAGTGGATTCAGCTCTATTCCTTGCCGACCCCTAACGGCGTCAAGGTGTCGATCATGCTTGAAGAAATCGGTCTGCCTTACGAGCCTCACCGTGTGGGCTTTGACACCAACGATCAACTGTCTCCCGAGTTTATGTCGCTCAACCCTAACAACAAGATCCCGGCGATCCTTGACCCTCACGGCCCGGGCGACCAACCGCTGGCACTGTTCGAGTCCGGGGCGATTCTGATCTACCTGGCCGACAAGAGCGGGCAACTGCTGGCGCAGGAGTCGGCAGCGCGCTACGAGACGATCCAGTGGCTGATGTTTCAGATGGGGGGGATCGGCCCGATGTTCGGCCAGGTCGGCTTCTTCAATAAGTTCGCCGGCAAGGATTTCGAAGACAAGCGCCCCCGCGATCGTTTTGTCGCAGAGACCAGGCGTTTGCTGAATGTGCTTGAAGCGCGGCTGACCGGCCGCAACTGGATCATGGGCGAGCGCTACACCATCGCCGACATCGCGACGTTCCCGTGGGTGCGCAACTTGATCGGGTTTTATGAGGCCGGGGATCTGGTGGGAATCAACGACTATCCCAACGTGTTACGGGTGCTGGAGCGATTTGTGGCGCGGCCGGCGGTTGTGCGGGGGCTGGAAATCCCTAAGTCAGTGCTTTAGACATACGTCAAGGCGCCGCCGAATATTCAGCTGCTCGGCGGTTTCACTGAGCAATCGAGGAAAAGACGATGAGCATCGTGCTGCCTGAACCCCTTGCCGATTATTTTTCGGGCGAGAAAACCACAGATTCCACTGCATTAGAACGCTGTTTCACCACCGACGCCAACGTCCGCGATGAAGGGCAGGTGTATCAGGGATTGGAAGCCATTAAAGCCTGGAAACAAGCGGCACAGGCCAAGTACCAATATAGCGTCGAGCCTCTGAGCGTCTCGCAAGAGAAAGGCACTACGCTGGTGCGCGCCCGGCTCGTCGGAAATTTTCCGGGTAGCCCGGTCGAGGTCACTTACCACTTTGTCCTGCAGCAGGGACGGATTGCTTCGCTGGGTATCGGCGCATGAGCACGAGACCGTCCCTACGACCTCACTCGTCATTGTTGTGAAGTCTGTAACAAACTCTTTCTGAAGTGACGTTTGTGTCGTTCCGGGATGCGGGCATAAGCTCTCATCCCTTTAGACGTTCGTCTCGTTTACACCCTTGGCCTACCTTCAGGAAAACCAATGTCCAGCCAGTTCCCAGAAGCACGTCCACGTCGTCTGCGACGTTCCGCCAGCCTGCGCAGCCTGTTCCAGGAAACCGAATTCACGCTCAATGATCTGGTGCTGCCGATTTTCGTCGAGGAGGAAATCGATGATTTTGTCCCGATCAAAAGCATGCCCGGCGTGATGCGCATTCCCGAGTCGAAACTGGCAGGTGAAATCGAGCGTTATGCGCGGGCAGGTATCAAGTCGGTGATGACCTTTGGTGTGTCGCATCATCTGGATGGCGTGGGCAGCGACACCTGGAATGAGCGCGGTCTGGTCTCGCGCATGGCGAGCATCTGCAAGGACGCCGTGCCGGACATGATCGTCATGTCGGACACCTGCTTTTGCGAGTACACCGATCACGGCCATTGCGGCGTGATGCACGGCGATGAGGTCGATAACGACAAGACGCTGATCAATCTGGGCAAGCAAGCGGTCGCCGCCGCGCGCGCCGGCGCAGATGTCATTGCACCGTCAGCGGCGATGGACGGGCAGGTCCAGGCCATCCGTCGTGCCCTCGACGAGGCTGGTTTCAGTAACACGGCGATCATGGCCTACTCGACCAAATTCGCATCGGCGCTTTACGGCCCGTTCCGCGAAGCCGGCGGCAGTGCGCTGAAGGGCGACCGCAAAAGCTATCAAATGAACCCGATGAATCGCCGCGAAGCGGTGCGCGAGTCGCTACTGGATGAACAAGAAGGCGCCGACGCCTTGATGGTCAAACCAGCGGGCGCTTATCTGGACATCATCCGCGATATTCGCGAGGCCTCGCGGCTACCGTTGGCGGCTTATCAGGTGAGTGGCGAATACGCGATGATCAAATTCGCCGCGGCGGCGGGTGCTATAGATGAGGAACGTATCGTTCGGGAAAGCCTGGGCGCGATCAAGCGCGCGGGTGCGGACCTGATCTTCAGCTACTTTGCGATGGATCTGGCGCTGAGCGGGATTTGAAGCCTGATGTCTCCTGGCTTGGACTAAGCTGATCCACGTTCACGATCGGGAGGAGCCAGGCATGAACATCGAACCGTCGGACGGGGTGGTAACGCTGCTGGTGCGGCACCGAGTCAAACAGGGCCAGGATGAGAAGTATGAAGCCTGGTTGCGCCGCACTATCGCTATTGCCCGCAATTACCCGGGGCATCTGGGAATCGATGTGGTGCGCGGGCAAGACGGTGGGCTGGCACTCTTCACCAGTGTGCTGCGCTTCGCCACGACCGGGCAATTGCAGCACTGGCTGGACTCCGAAGATCGTCAGCGTCTGGTAGCGGAAGCGCAGCCAATGCTGGCCGATGGTGATCAGACCGAGGTCAACGCCGACCGTGAGTTCTGGTTTACGCCGGTCGATGCTGACGGGCAGGCTCCACCACCGCGCTGGAAGCAGGCCTGCGTCACCTTTCTGGTGATCCTGCCCTTGAGCTTTCTGGTGCCGATGTTGTGGACGCCACTGTTCGTCCGGCAGCCGTGGCTGGGCGGTTACGTGCAGAGCAACGTGCTGATCACCTTGAGCATCGTGCTGTTGGTGGTCTATGTGTTCATGCCACCGGTGACCCGGCTGTTCAGCAAGTGGCTGCAGCCAAGGTCTGCGCCATGATGACTAAGGCCCGGGCCGGATCCCGCGCTCACTGAAATAGCGCTCGAGAACCGTTGGGTCGCTGGACAGTTCAGCGAGCGCCACGTAGGTATCGGGCCGCAACAGATAGAACGCATCGCGCGCAAGGCCGGCGGCTTCATGGACAGGTCCCCAAGGGAAAATGTGCAACGCAATGTAGTGATCAGCGCACCATGCAACGAGTGCGTCGCTGGCAAGGCCGTATACATGGACCTGCCAGGACATCCCCGACAGCGTATTGAAATTGTCGATATCGCCATCGTGCGCCCAGGGCAACCGATCACCGCCATGAACGTCGCCGGCGCTGCCGGCGCTCAGGGGCATTGCTCGATAGTTCAGGGTGATCTGCGAAATCGTGCGGAACATAAACTCGCGTACCGCTGCCAGTGAGGTGGCCTTGGCTAGCAGAAACGGTGCCAGGCGTGTCCGCACAATATTGGCAATGGGCCCATCGGCGGTGACGAAGCTGAACACCCGATCGGTGGTTGCCACCAGTCGTCGGGCAAATTCAATGCGCTCGGTTTCATAACTGTCCAGCAGCGTGTCCGAAGCGCTGCCCTTCAGCACGGCAGCGAGTTTCCAGGCGAGATTGATCGCATCGCCAATCCCGGTGTTCATCCCCTGACCGCCGGCGGGGCTGTGGACATGCGCGGCGTCGCCCAGCAGGAACGTTCGTCCGCTGCGGAAGTGGTCCGCCACCCGGTGATGCACACGATAGGTGGAAAACCAGTTCACCTTGAGTACTTGAACCTTGAGATGCTCAATGGCGCGTTGGCTGACGTCCTCGAACTTGAGCGTCTCGGAGTGTTCGGCGCGCTCGTCTCGTACCGTCCCGATCAACCGGGCACGTCCATGACCTGCATCTGCCAGGGGGAAGATTGCGAGGAAGTCTGCTTCGTCGAGGTCCACGTGCAGTTCACCGTTGATCGGCGGACCTGCTGCGTCCACATCGGCGACGTAGAAAACCTGCTGATAGGTGCCACCGGGAAAACCCGTATTAAGGGTTTTGCGCACCGTCGAACGGGCGCCGTCGCAACCCGCCAGGTAACGGGCTTCGCAGGTCTCTTCCTGCCCCTGAGCGTTGATCAAGTGCGCGGTGACGTATCCGTCGGCCTCCTCGAGGCTCTTCAGTTCGGTTTCGCGCTCTACCGAAACGCCGAACATTTCCAGACGTTCGATCAGCAGTTGTTCGTGTTCGTCCTGAGGGTACATTTCGAGGAAAGAATAAGGCGTCAGATCCTTGCCAATAGTCTCGAACGGCAAACGCGCAACCGGTTCGCCTTTGACCCAGAGGTTGGCCGCAGGCACCGTGTGACCGCGTTGCACAATGGCGTCTGCGAGGTCGAGCTGACGGTAGAGCTCGAGGGTTCGCGCCTGGACCGCCAGGGCTCGCGATGTTGTGCCTGGCAAAGCGGTCTTGTCGAGGATCCGCACCTTGATCCCCAGCTTGCTGAGCCAGAGCGCCAGAACCAGACCGGTCGGGCCGGCCCCAATGATCAGAACGTCACAGCGCTTCATGTCGTTGCCCTCCGGTAGAGATCAATTTCATGCCGTAGAGTGTGCGCCGATGTTGAGCAGCTGACAGCTGGGTAAAAGCGGTTTGTGAGGGAACGTGTGAATCCCGGATGATTAAGGGAGCAGAGCCGAACGCAGCCTTCGGCAGCTGCTACGGAGAATGTGCGGAGCCACAAACTACTTGACTGACCGGCATTGAACAGCGGCTCGACTCAAGGGTCGATATCCGCGGCGGCTTTGTTCATAGTCGTTCCATCAGCCCAACGCGATCATTCGAGGAAGCATGCGATCAATTCGACTCATTGCGAGTATCGCCACACTGCTGGTGCTGGCCGGTTGCGGTAGCCAGCGCACTCAGGAGTCGCCTGCGCGACCGGAGCAGGTGAGGGCGAAGATTGTTCGACTGTTACCGGCGAAGACGGTTGATCGAGAGGGTTGGGCCACCGACATCTACGCCGCGTTCGCGGCGCAAGGCATTGCCCCGACCACGGAAAACCTCTGTTCAGTACTGGCAGTGACCGAGCAGGAGTCCACTTTTCAGGTTGACCCGCCAGTGCCGGAGCTGGGAAAAATTGCGCGAGATGAAATCGACCGCCGTGCGGCGAAGGTGCATGTCCCCAGTCTACTGGTGAGCGCGGCTTTGCAGGTTCGCTCGCCAAACGGCAAGAGTTACAGTGATCGGCTCAGTGCTGCGCGTACCGAAAAGGATCTCAGCGCCATTTTCGACGATTTCATTGGTATGGTGCCGATGGGGCGCAACCTCTTCGGGAACTTCAATCCGGTGCACACCGCCGGGCCGATGCAAGTCAGCATCGCGTTTGCCGAAACCCGGACGCGAGCCTATCCCTATCCCGTGGACGGCACGATTCGCCACGAAGTGTTCAGCCGTCGCGGCGGCATGTACTTCGGCATTGCACATTTGCTGGGTTATCCGGTGAGTTACTCCAAACCGTTGTACCGCTTCGCCGATTTCAATGCCGGTTGGTACGCCAGCCGCAATGCCGCCTTCCAGAGCGCTGTCAGTCGCGCTTCGGGGATCGGGCTGGCACTCGATGGCGACCTGATTGCCTTTGGGTCCATCATGCCCGGAACGACCGAGTTGGCAGTGCGAACCCTGGGCAAGCAATTGGACATGCGTAACCCGACCATCAGAAGCCAGCTGGAGCAGGGCAATAGTCTTGAATTCGAAGACAGCACACTCTACAAGCGAGTCTTTGCTCTGGCCGAAAAGGCCGAAGGCAAGCCACTGCCACGGGCGATACTGCCAGGTATCGTTCTGCAAAGCCCGAAAATCACCCGCAAACTCACCACGGCCTGGTTTGCCAAACGGGTCGATGAACGCCATCAGCGCTGCATGGCACAGGCTTCGGGTGGCTGACGGGGGTGAGCGGCTTCCTGCACGTTTGGAACATGTCTAGTCCTGAAATAGGTTTACACCTGTTTCACCCTAACGCTCGATGACGCTGAACTCGCCTTACGCGACGTTCATGGTCTTGATCGTTCCCACGCGGGAGCGTGGGAACGATCAAGTAGCACCCATAAAAAAAGCCCGGCTGATCAAGCCGGGCTTTTTGATTGAGTACCGCAGTAAGGCTATTCATGCACGATTCTGAGTCAGACGGTCGGAGCCACCTTCAGCGACGCGGCTTTCGATCAGACGGTCGGAACCACCTTCAGCGACGCGGCTTTCGATCAGACGGTCGGAGCCACCTTCAGCGACGCGGCTTTCGATCAGACGGTCGGAGCCACCTTCAGCGACGCGGCTTTCGATCAGACGGTCCGAACCACCTTCAGCGACGCGGCTTTCGATCAGACGGTCCGAGCCACCTTCAGCGACGCGGCTTTCGATCAGACGGTCCGAGCCACCTTCAGCGATGACCGGGTGAGTGGAGGAAGCGGCAAAAGCATTGGCTGCAAGTACCGAGAAAGCGATGCTGAGGATGATCTGGCGTTTCATGATGGTGTGCTCCGGGGTGTTATTGGTTGGGTATGGAGCAGATGTTACGCGTCAGGATTTTTATGAGAACTTCATTGGGTCGATGGTGAACATCGATGCGGATGATGGAAGACAGCCCCGCCTGCATCCCCCCGTAGCAGCTGTCGAGTAATGCGAGGCAGCGTTCGGCGGCGAAGCCGTCGCCAAGTCTGCACGCGCGGTGTTCCAGAAAGACCGGGGTGTCCGGTTTTACGACGGCTTCGCCGCCGAACGTAGCCTCGTATTACTCGGCAACTGCTACGGGGGGATTGGCGTGTGTCGAGTGGGAAAAGAAAAGGCCCGGCTATCGTGGAGCCGGGCCTTGTCCAAGTTGCTCGTTGAATCAGCTGCGCTCGATCGCCAGCGCCACGCCTTGACCGCCACCGATGCACAACGTGGCGAGACCTTTTTTGGCATCACGCTTGATCATTTCGTGCAGCAAGGACACAAGCACCCGGCATCCCGAGGCACCGATAGGATGGCCGAGGGCAATCGCGCCACCGTTGACGTTGACCTTGCTCGCGTCCCATTCCAGCTCCTTGCCGACCGCCAGTGACTGCGCGGCGAAGGCTTCGTTGGCTTCGATCAGGTCCAGCTCACCCAGGCTCCAGCCGGCCTTTTCCAGGCAACGGCGGGTCGCCGATACCGGGCCGATGCCCATGATCGCCGGGTCGACACCGGCGTTGGCGTAACTGGCGATCCGCGCCAGGACTGGCAAGCCCAATGCTTTGGCCTTGTCGGCGCTCATCAGCAGTACCGCCGCGGCGCCGTCATTGAGGCTCGAAGCGTTGCCCGCGGTGACGCTGCCGTCTTTCTTGAACGCCGGTTTGAGCTTGGCCAACGATGCTGCAGTGGTCTCGGCACGGGGTTGTTCGTCGACGGCAAAGGACAGCGGATCGCCTTTGCGTTGAGGGATCAGGATCGGTGTGATCTCGTCAGCGAAGCGACCGGCCTCAATGGCCGCCGTGGCTTTTTGCTGGGAGGCTGCGGCGAAGGCATCCTGCTCTTCGCGGCTGAGCCCGTATTTCTCCACCAGGTTCTCGGCGGTGATGCCCATGTGGTAATCGTTGAAGGCATCCCACAGGCCATCGCTGATCATGCTGTCGATCATTTTTGCGTGGCCCATGCGCAGGCCGGTGCGGGCTGCGGGCAGGACGTAGGGCGCCAGACTCATGTTTTCCATGCCGCCGGCGATGACCACTTGCGCATCGCCGCAACGAATCGCCTGGGCGCCCAGGTGCAGGGCCTTGAGGCCCGAACCGCAGACCTTGTTCAGGGTCAGCGCCGGTACTGCGTGGGGCAGGCCGGCGAAGATCGACGCCTGGCGTGCCGGGTTCTGGCCTGAACCTGCGGTGAGCACCTGGCCGAGGATGACTTCATCCACTTCGCTACCGGCAAGGCCGGTCTGTTCCAGCAGACGGCGGATCACGGCCGCGCCGAGCTCCGGCGCGGGAATACTGGCCAGCGAGCCCTGAAAGCTGCCAATGGCAGTGCGGGTTGCGGCAACAATGACGACTTCTTGCATCGAATCTCTCCTCATTCAGTCGGCGTTCAGGCGAATTGCATTTCCGGGACGTGCTCAGGCACGATCAGCTTGCCGGCGGTCTTGCTGACGATTTCCTCGACGCTGACACCGGGTGCACGTTCCTTGAGGAGGAACGCACCGTCATGGATTTCCAGGTAGGCCAGGTCAGTCAGTACACGTTTGATGCAACCGGCGCCGGTCAGCGGCAGGCTGCAGCGCGACAGCAGTTTTGACTCCCCGTCCTTGGAGGCGTGGGTCATGGTGACGATGATGTTTTCGGCACCGGCCACCAGGTCCATTGCGCCGCCCATGCCCTTGACCAGCTTGCCGGGGATCATCCAGGAGGCGATGTTGCCTTGCACGTCGACTTCAAAAGCGCCGAGCACGGTGAGGTCGATATGGCCGCCGCGAATCATCGCGAAAGACTCGGCCGAAGAGAAAATCGACGCACCGATACGGGCGGTGACGGTCTGCTTGCCGGCGTTGATCATGTCGGCGTCGACTTCAGCATCGGTGGGGAAGGAGCCCATGCCGAGCAAGCCGTTTTCCGATTGCAGCATGACTTCCATACCGTCCGGGATGTAGTTGGCGACCAGGGTCGGAATACCGATGCCGAGGTTAACGTAGAAGCCGTCCTGCATTTCGCGGGCGACGCGCTGAGCCATTTGTTCGCGGGTAAGAGCCATTGTTTTTCTCCATGCTCTGTTATCAAGAGCTTCGGGCTGGAAGGGAAGGGATCAGGAACGCACGGTGCGCTGTTCGATGCGCTTCTCGAACGTGCCGCAAATGATCCGGTCAACGTAGATGCCAGGGGTATGGATCTGCGTTGGGTCCAGCTCGCCCGGTTCGACGATTTCTTCGACTTCGACCACGGTGATCTTGCCGGCGGTGGCGGCCAGCGGATTGAAATTCTGTGCGGTGTGGCGGTAGATCACGTTACCGAAGTGGTCGGCTTTCCAGCCTTTGACGATGGCGAAATCGCCGGTGATGGATTCTTCCATCAGGTACGGGCGACCCTTGAATTCGCGGGTCTCCTTGCCGTCGGCAACCGGGGTGCCGTATCCGGTGGCGGTAAAGAACGCCGGGATGCCTGCGCCGCCTGCGCGCATTTTTTCAGCCAGGGTGCCTTGCGGGGTCAGATCGACTTCGATTTCACCGCTGAGCAGTTGCTTCTCGAACAGGGCGTTTTCGCCGACGTAGGACGCGATCACCTTGCGGATCTGCCGGTCTTCCAGCAGCACGCCGAGGCCGAAACCGTCGACGCCGCAGTTGTTCGAGACCACGGTGAGTTCGCGAGTGCCTTTGCGCTTGATCTCGGCGATCAGGTTTTCCGGAATACCACACAGACCGAAGCCGCCGGAGATGACGGTCATACCGTCTTCCAGGCCGGCCAACGCTTCCTCGTAGGAAGCCACGCGCTTATCGAAACCTGCCATATGCACCATCCTCTTTTATTCTTTGTGGGCGGCTGGCTAGCCGTATGGGCAAGAGTGTTGCTCTGGGGAATTTATTTGTTAAGTTGATTTTTAAGGTTGATTAATAGATAAAATTAAACAATCGATCCCTAGAGGCGTCACTGATGACCGTCAAGCAGATCCGCGCCTTTCTCGCCGTGGCGCAAAGCCTCAGTTTTGCCGTGGCCTGCGAGCGTCTGCATCTTTCGCAGTCGGCCCTCAGCCTGACGATCAAGGCGCTGGAAGAAGGCCTGGGTGGCCGACTGTTCAGCCGTACCACACGCAATGTCACGCTGACCCCGGAAGGCGAAGCGCTGCTGCCGCTGGCTCGGCGACTGATTGCCGATTGGGATAATGCCGAGGACGAACTGCGTCAACGCTTCACCCTGCAGCGCGGCCGCGTGACCATTGCCGCGATGCCCTCATTTGCCGGCAATTTGCTGCCGTCGATCTTGAAAAACTTCCGCGCCCGCTACCCGAATGTGAACGTCACGGTGAACGACGTGATCAACGAGCAGGTGCTGGAGATGGTCCGCGATCGTCAGGTGGAGCTGGGGGTGGCCTTCGAACCGCAGCAGAGTTCGTCGCTGGCGTTCACGCCCTTGTATATCGACCGGTTCGTGGCCGTGGTGCCCAGTGATTCAGCGCTGGCCGACTGCGGGGAAACCGACTGGGAATCCCTGTTGAAGCTGCCCTTCATTACCTTGCAAAGGCCCTCGACGGTGCGCGTCATGCTTGAGGAACACCTGCAGGCCCGCAACATGAAACTCCCGGTTGAACTGGAGAGTCACCAGCTGGCGACGGTCGGGCGGATGGTTGCCAGCGGGTTGGGGGTGAGCGCGGTGCCGGCGTTGTGTGCCGGGCAGATGCATGAGCTGGGCGCGCGTTGCATCACCCTGCGCGATCCGCTGATGAGAGCGATCGGTGTGCTGACCAAACCGGGTCATGAGCTATCGGCGGCGGCTCAGGCGCTATTCGATATCTTGCAGGATGAAAGGCTGGGGGAGCGGTTTTCAGTGTCGTGATTGCTTTCCCAAAACCCTTTGCTTTAATCAGCTCATCAGGAAATGGGCCGGGAGCTGGGTAATTGCACGTACTTGCCCACCCGTTTGCATTTCACCTGACCAGCCATTTGCATCGGATTTGACCAACTCGTTTCGTGGCAATGACCGGCAGGGAACGACCCTATACGGTCAGTCGTGGACGGAGGATATTGGCACCGATGAGTAGCGAACCCCAGGTGTTGCTGCCGCTGGTCATATTGCCATTGGCGTCATACAGCAAGGGGGCACCTCCCCATATGGATTGCTGCCGTAACCTAGGGTTTGCTGGGAGACCCGGCTATTGGCATCATAGCTGTTGCTGAGGAGTACATTGCCGTTAAAATATTCAATAGCATTTTTAACTCAAAAAAGACAACCCCCTTCCTGCGTTGAATTAATCCTTTTCTGGATAGTTGCACCATCGACAGCGAACATACTTCATGGTGGTGAACGGGATAAATCGAAGTGCCTTGTTTCCGCACCTAGGGCAGCGCACATTTGAGATGTTTATTAGTAGTACAGAACCAACGAATATCCAGCCAGCGTTCATTGCGGTAAACATCCATCCAGGTAGTTTGCCCCCAAAAATATATATTGTTATTATGACTGCTAATTCAATCAAAAAACCAATGGGCAGCCAGAGCAGGAACATGTTACGGCGCCGGCGTATTTCCTTTATAAGGGGGTCTTTATCGTAGGGTGTCATTTTCATTTAATCCCGGGCTGTGTGATGTTTTTTTTAAATTCCACGTTAGTGGACAAATGAATTAAACCAATTGGCAATAGTCTGGAGTGTTGGAGATACCGCAGTTGCAGTCCCTGATTCACCAGCAAACGCACCAACCCCCGCACCAGACCCAAGTTTGTATGGAACTGCACCAGATACTCCTGATATTTTCCCGCAACTGTCTCCTGAGGCACTGATACCGAAAGCAGGCCCCCAACCGACATCTAGCTCACCATACGTAGTGTGGTCAAAACCTGTAGTGGGGGCATCACCCTTTCCACCAACGGCGCTGCCTCCCCATTCGGCATAATAGCCAGCATCGAGCCCCCCATTGGCTTGACCTTGCTCATACACTGATGAGTTCATTCCATCGAAATTCACACCCCCGACCATATTAAGATTTCCTCCCGATCCTGGGGCTATCAAAGCGACACCGCCAGAAATCGTAAGTTTATATGCGAGGCCATATGGATCAGTCATGCTAATCGGATTCCCGCCAACATGGCCACAGATACTTTACGATAAATGCAACACAATACACTCGTGATTGCCGTCCTACTGATTTCGGCTTTTAATTGCAGCATAGAAGATAAAAAAGACGGATACAACATGTTCAATGGAAAATACAATAAAGAAAAAGTTGTCAGTCATTGGGCGCGGTATAGAAGTGATTATTGTGTAGACTTCCATTTGTCCAAATATCACTATGAAAACGGTCGCAATAGATACAGATCCGCCTATAAATTTTTTCAGAAAATTGTCACGAAATCGCCGCAATGAACTTAGATACCAAAGCAAAACTCCCCACTCAACAAAGGCAAGTGGTAGGATTGCCAGCCTTCCGATAAATAAGTGTTCGCTTCCGTTGGTCATTTTTAACACCCTCACTTTGATGACTCACCTTCGCCAGCTAGCGCCGCACCAATTGCAGGCAAACCAATCGCCGGGCCGGATGTTATGGCCGCCCCAATGCTAGTAGCGCCCCATTCGCCGAATACTTCACTTAACCCGCTAAATACACCAGTACCCCAACCAGCCATCGCGCCTCCAGCGACAGCGCCGACGGTAGAACCCAAATTTATTGACGTGCAATTTTTGCCATACTTCGCGATCTCCTGCCCGGCAATATCACCAAGGCCACCGGCGACACCTCCAATAATGGCCAATGTACCAACGCCCAAACTAGGATCAATCAAACCAACAAGGGCTCCAATTGTGCCCCCCGCCAACGCTCCAGCTCCAATCTCCACCTTGCACTGCCGCACCTATAGTGCCTTGGACAGTTCCTGAAATAGCGCCAACCGTTACACCAATAACAGGATCGGTTCCTCGAGGATCCTTGAGGCCAATCGGATTCCCGTTTACATAGGCATACGTATTAATCCCTCCAGCAAGACCTATCGGATCTCCCGAGATAAAACGCCCAAAGCCCGGAGAGTAATACCGTGCCCGATAATAGTAGAGACCCGTACCATCATTTTCCCGCCCTGTGTATTGCTGGCTGTTAGCGCTGGCAAGACCGCTGCTGCCGGTCTGGCCATAAGGGTCATAGGCGTATTGGGTAGTGAACGCTCCGGTGCTGTCGGTGAGCGCTTGGGTTGAACCCAGCGCATCAGCCAAGTAACTGTAGGTGCTGCCACTGGCCTCAGTGCGACTGAATATTTCATCGACGCCGCCAGTGAGGAGGTTGGCCTGTGCTGTGGGGGTGACGGCACCGGTCAGCTCTTGCACCGGATTGATGCCGTCGAAGACATAGCCGGTGGTCTGGCCTGCAATCGTCTTCTGGCTGCGTCTGTTGGCCGCGTCATAACTGAAACTGCCGGAGGTGGTATCGCGGCGTCGCGTATCTGCTCTATCTGGCCATTGCCAACATAAACCTGGGTAGTCTGTAGATCTGGTCACGGCCCGAAGCGCTATCGCAGGCGTCTTGAAAATAATCCTCCGATGTTTGTTTCTAAACTCCCCCCCCCGAGTGTCCAGCAAGGTATTCACGCAGAGGGTAGGAATGATCACCATATATGCATATATGTCTTTTTATAAGTTACTTATCAGCCCCCATGTTAAGAAAAAAGACATTAAAAGAGCTAGTGCGCCAACCGCCCTAAGAATATACAAGTAATTGCTTGATCTAACCAGGGTCTTGAGTGGGTGGTTTTTTGATGCGTATGTCCAGTCAACCCACTTGATTATAATGCCTTGCGTTTTCTCAGAAAAAAACAAGCACATTACCCCCAGTAAACACAGTGCAACAATAAAGACTAACAATTCAAAACTTTTCATTCTCACCATCCTGATCCAATCTTCCCAGCAGCCTGGAAGGAGTAATTGTAACTAGCGCCTAGTTGTGGCGTAACCAATCCAACCCCTGATGCGGACCCATTACTTGGTGACCACGACTCAGAAACGCCCCCCCCAGAAGCCAGCAGTAGCGTTAATTCCATTTCCCGACAAGAAATTATTGAGCTGATTTTCAGTAGGGTTGCATGACTGATTTATCCAGTTTGCAGTAACGCTTCCCGATATAATAGTAGCAGACTTCCCAAATCCTGCACCTAAAGGGCTCCAGTACCAGCTCCCATATCGATCAATACTTGCAGTTCCTGACCAGCCAACAACCGTGCCCGTTAATGGGTTTGGAATTGCGACATTTAAATTCGCTGAGAGGAAATCTGGACGACGCCATAGCCCTAAAGGATCAATGTAAGAAACCGGATTCCCACCGACATAACCATACGTATTTATCCCTCCCGCAAGGCCAATCGGATCTCCCGAGATAAAATGCCCAAAGCCCGGAGAGTAATACCGTGCCCGATAATAATAGAGGCCCGTGCCATCATTTTCCCGGCCGGTGTACTGCTGGCTGTTAGCGCTGGCGGAGCCGCTGCTACTGGTCTGGCCATAAGGGTCGTAGGTGTATTGCGTGGCGAGTGCTCCGCTGCTGTCGGTGAGCGCTTGGGTTGAACCCTGCGCATCAGCCAAGAAGCTGAAAGTGCTGCCACTGGCCTCGGTGCGGCAGAATACTTCATCGATGCCGCCTGTTAACTCTACATTAGGTTTAAAAATTTAAAACACTTGGATGCCTACCATGCCCACGAACATTAATATGCTAATTCAATGGAAGTACTTACGCTGCAAGAGATCGATGACGATCATTAGCACAATTAAAGACACAGACCAAAAATCCAACAAGTGAAGATAATCGGATTGCATCGAGGTTATATATGAATAGGCTCCATGATTATTGACCAAAACCTGATGTATTGCATCTGGATTTTTCGGGCCTTCCCCCGCATATCGAACAAACAATTCACTTCGATAAAAAAATAGTAAAACACCAGAGGCTCCAGCGATAAATTTAAAAATGACAATAACTATTTTCATATTCATCACCATAAATGTCCGACAGGGCTCAGAATCGTATTCGTTTTTCCAGAAAAAGCTCCCCCGCCAAACCCAGGACCTACCGTCCATCCCGCTCCAATCACCGTTTGACCTTGAGACCCAGCCCCCCAGAATGCATCACCGGTCGTGCTTGGACCCCAACCACCGCCCAAACTTACATTATTGAAAGGCCCCGCCAAATCACAAACGCTATTGCCATTAGATGTTGCGACTTGCACTCCAGCGTAACCCCCAGGCGTGCCAAGCGCTCCCCCACCACCATAGAGTCCATATGCAGCTATATTTCCGTTACCATCAATGGCAGCCCCAAACCCAGCCGTGCCACCAATGCCCGCATCAAATATCGTAGCTGAATACGAAAATGAGAGCCCAAGCTGCAATGTCCAAAGTCCAAGTGGATCACGAAAGTTGATTGGATTACTCTTCACATAGGCATACGTATTAACCCCTCCGGAAAGGCCAATCGGATCTCCTGAGATAAAACGCCCAAATCCCGGAGAGTAATACCGTGCCCGATAATAATAGAGGCCCGTACCATCATTTTCCCGCCCAGTGTACTGCTGGCTGTTAGCACTGGCGGAGCCGCTGCTACTGGTCTGGCCATAAGGGGCGTAGGTGTATTGCGTGGCGGGTGCTCCGGTGCTGTCGGTGAGCGCTTGGGTTGAGCCCAGTGCATCAACCAGGTAGCTGTAGGTGCTGCCACTGGCCTCGGTGCGGCTAAATATTTCATCGATGCCGCCCGTGAGGAGGTTGGCCTGTACTGTGGGGGTGACGGCACCGGTCAGCTCTTGCACCAGATTGATGCCGTCGAAGACATAGCCGGTGGTCTGGCCGGCAATCGTTTTCTGGCTGCGTCTGTTGGTAGCGTCATATAAGTCCGGCGTGTCTGTCCTTATAATAAAATTCATATGGGTATAGTTAATTGTTCAAGTGATTGAAGGAGAAAGTTGTTTCCTCCCATGCCTCTTTTGGAAACTCGCCACTTACAACTTTTCTGCGAAAAATCTCGTTTTTCTTGAAGTCTAGCATTGCGCTGTATGAACCGGCAGCATCACCTCCATTAATGGTCAATCGAAACCCGTGCGCAGGAAGTTTTTCTAAACGCAAGTTTCTGGGGTTGGCGAGATCAGCATATGTGGAGAGTGGAATAAAAAACGCTTGGCCGTTTCTCAATATTGTAATTGTCTTGATGATTCTCTTTGGCGGAGATGTCTCGTCACCTCCCCACATGTACGCTTTGCTGTAGGCATAATCATTTGGTAGTATAATTGTTTCGACTGAAACACTCACTATATCCGAACCACCTAGAACCATACTGGTTTTTGCGACACCTTCTTCAAAATTCGTATTTTCCGCAAAAGTTGGCTCAACAGAAAATGAGATCAGAAGAGCAAAAGCATATAGAAAAAATCTACTCATGGCACCACCCGCAATATGTGATCAGAACTGTTGTTGATTTGATTTCTAATTTGGGGGCCAGCAACGACACAACCGTGTGAAGCAATATTCGTAGCGTTGTCCCCATGAATACGAAAGAGGTCCCGCCCCAAGGTGTCTGTTCCTTGCTGTGGCGTTAAGTTCATAGTGCTTGGCCCCGTGTTAGGGCTGTAAAGATCGGGTCCTATATCGTATGTCCCTTGAGGAATTGGACCCACATCTGTAGCGCCTTGCATCGCAGGGTTATTTCGACCGTCATCGTTTCCTGCGTAACCAGTGCCGACCATGGTAGTTGCGCTAGGATTGTTACTATGGTCGCTTGCTCCCAACAAAATAAAAAACAACGCTGAGCAGGAAGAACACTATGCCAGCGATGATCAAACCGTACAAAAAGTAATGCTCACGGAGCGTTAGATATACAACCGATCCATGCGTATTCAGCGGGTAGATTTTTCCACCTTGAGGATCCGGTGTTCTCAGCCCGTGAGCATCAAAGTATTTCCAGACAAAAAATGATGAAAACCAAAAGCCTAAGGCCAGTACTCCCACGACGAGTTTAAGTGAATTCATTCTCCAGCCTCCCAGATTTTCGACCGTCCATTTTTCACCATGGTTTTATCCACGTGTCTGTCGCGCCGGCAGTTCCAGAAGCCATAGTATCGCCTCCGCCGCCTATAAACAGATTACCTCCGGTTACAGATTGACCTTGTGAGCCTCTACCGGTATATCCCTCTCCTCCGACAATTGGGCCCTCGCCACCGGACGCACTAACGGAACCAAACGCTTGGAATACTGGCGTTGCTGACCCGGCTCAAGCTCTCGAAAAACCTTGGAGAGACTTGAACGCGCATTGCGAAACGAGGTATATCAACAAGCGCTGGCGTTGGAGTAGATTTGTGGGGGATTCCTCAGAGTCCGCCCCCTTTGAATCCGACGGTACAGTTCCGTCCTATCTGGTTTTCGCTCGCAACGTTTTTGTCAAACTGGAAAAGTCTTTAAGCATTCCAGAAAAAGAAAATATTTCCCCATTGGTAAGCTTTACCACCGCGCGTAGGTTGCCTTTATCTCGGCGTAACTGGACTTCCAAAACATCACTCAACAGGAAGGTTTTTTTCGTGAATCCGTGAATTTCCAAGCTTGTCCCATCAATGCGAACTGAAAATTTTAAAAGATAGGCTGCGTATATAATTACAATCGTGGAAAACCCAAAGCACATCAGGTACCCGGCCAACGAAATCGGTTTCGCAGGATTATCTGAAATAGCTGGGACGATTATGAAAATCGCAGAAACGGCAACTGCCAGACATACAGCATGGTAGGGGTATCGATAAACAGCCTTCCCTTCATTTTGGGCGAGAGCCGGCATATCACCGAAGGATACCTGTCGTTCTTGTTGTACCATCGATTCAGCCCGCATTTCATTAAGTAGCTTTACTGTCGCTATCCACACTACGAAGGCTACAAATAGATACGCCATGCAAAAGTAAAGCCCCGGCGAAACTCGTATGCCCCACCACTCAATAAGCCAATCTCTGCCTTTCGCTGCCACGAAACAGCCAACGACGACCAAAACTAATGTTATGACAATGTCCGAAAAGTACTTTGATTTTGGTCTCATTTTCCACACCCGCAATCATTTCCAGCCTTGAGGCCTGCTTGAACCCCAACCTGCGCGACCGTTAACGTCTCAGGAGGGGTAGCAAATGCTTGCTTGAAGGCGGCAACATAATGGTCATCCTGCCGAATGGCGTGGAGTAAGTGCGCCTCATCTCGCAGGCCGTGTTCGATCGGATTAAAGAGTGGATCTGTAGCCTGCGTCTCAAGGCTGTCGCGGCGTCCATCCCAGAACTGGGTCTGGGCAAATACCGCATTGAAAAGAGTGGGCGTGTTACGCGACCCCAACTGGCGGTGGATACCTTGGGCGCGCGGCAAACCATCGATGAAGCCATGCTCGGGAATATGGCAGGAGGCACAACTGATCGAGTCGTCAGCACTCAGACGCTTGTCAAAGAACAGCGTTTTGCCGAGCTGAACTTTTTCCGCCAGGTGATTAGGCGATGAGACGCCCTGTGCTGGTGGAAGACCCAGCAAATTATCTGCGGCTTGCTCGGCACACGCCGCCGAGAATCGAGGCAGAGGGTCGGCCATTGGCATGCCAGCAGGCAACAGCACCAGGCACATGCTCAGGCAATGCACGACGCGCATGCTCAGTACTTGTACTGAGGGGGCTGAAGCCGGGGGCTGCGATACCTGAGGAGATAGGGGCGGAAAACGCAGTGTTTCGGATCAACCCATTGGAGAGTGCCCAGCATTTGCTGCTGGGACTGTAGTAAACCTGAAGTAACCATAAGCACCTCCCTGTGAACCAGAGCCAAAATTTGGCTCGTCGTACACGTCGTATGCGCAGCGGTTGGAACACTAGCGCGCTCACAGGGATGGAGTTTTCATTCCATGAGATTGAGTGAGATCAAAAGCCCACGACCCCGAGCATCCAGCACGAAGTGACAGTAGTACAGTGTTAAAAAACTCGCCAACTGGCGCCTAGAAATCGACCGGCCAGGATGGCTTTCCTGCGATCTATTTCGACCATGCAAGGTTTATTCGAGGGGAACCCGTTTGTTCGCCGGTATGCAGGCAGATTCTCACTCTACCGACTGTCAATGTTCTGTCTATTGCAGTAGCCACAATCCGATCTGGCTGTTTTTATTTACTTTTTAGTAGTGAGTTAGGCTGCTGTCCATATTTCCCGCAGTTCTGGAGGCTCCACCAAAGTTGCGGAAATTTCGGGGCCCACGCTCAACATCAATAGGAGGATTTGATGCTGCTGAAAGGACGGAAATTTTTTCCGGGCCGCCGAGTTGCGGTTCTTTTTGGCGCTGGGGCTAACCGATGTCCTACAAACCCAAGGGGAGCGAGGATGAACACTCTAGCGAGCAGATTCAGTGAGTCGTCCCGTGTTTCGCAGACGGAGTTGAATGTCTCCTCATGGCCGATTTCTGCCTGTCACCAAGGGCCGCAGTCGACCCATTGCGGACGCTCAATCAAAAGGACACGGACTCACTTTTTTCACTTCCCCTCTATGTCGGGCTAGTTTTCGCCTCATTCATATGGGTGGCTATAAGATAGTGCGGGGCACGCTCACTGCCTTACTTCATGCTAACTAAAGGAAGGCATCACACTGTGGGAACCGTTCCACCATCGATGACGTATTCAGTACCAGTAATGGAGCTTGCAAGCGGCGAGACAAGGAATGCGATCAGATCAGCGACTTCCTTTGGTCTGGCGGGGCGTCCGATCGGGATACCTCCCAGCGAGCCCATCACGATTTGGCGGCCGCCCTCATAATCGGTGCCGTTCTGCCTCGCGATTTCCTTCACAAAGGCGACTGAGGCCTCCGTCTCGACCCATCCCGGTGACACCCGGACCACACGCACGCCCTTGGGGCTGACCTCTTTGGAAAGACCCTTGCTGTAGTTCGAAAGCGCGGCCTTGGCAGCGGCATACGCCAGGGTGGATTCAGGTAGCGGCAACTGGTTCTGGATAGAAGTGACATGGATGATGACGCCCGAACCCTGCTTGAGCAGCATGGGCAGTAGTGCTCGGTCGATGCGAACTGCCGAGAGCAGGTTCAGGTCCAGAGCCCGCTGCCATTCCTGGTCATCGAGCATCGCGTAGCCACCGGCGGGAGCCGATGATCCACCTGCGACATGAACGATGATATCGAGCCCGCCGAGACGATCATGGACGGCATCGAAGACGCTGGCACAACCCTCGGTGGTGGTGATGTCCGCCGCGACGAAGAGGTCCTCGGGAAGGTGCTCGGGACGCGAGCGCGCAGCTGTCAGGACTTTTGCGCCAGCCTCGCGAAGTCGGGAGACGACGGCTTCTCCAATGCCTTTGGTTCCGCCGGTGACCAGCGCCCGGAGGTCTTCGAGTTCCAGTGCGATGCTCATCAGCGAATCTCCAGGGATGCGATCTTGTCGTCGACGAGTACAACGGTGTAAGAGAGCTCGACAGGGCTGCCTGGGAAGTTCCCCGTAAGCCGAGCGAGCAGGGTCACGGTCTGTCCTTCCTGCGAGCTGCTCAATGGTTCGATGCTGTATTGATACTTGGCCTGCGAGGCTTGCTTCCAGGATTTGATGGCCTCCAACCCCTTGTACGTCTGGCCTTCGTCACGCACGGTGGCATCTTTGGCGAAGCAGCGCTCCAACACCTCGGTGTCAGTAATCTTTTCGGCCGCAAGGTAGCTGGCGAGCGGTTCAGGCAATTCGATTTTCATGGCGATTTCACCTCACTGATGTAAGGATTTCTTCATCCACATGTTCGCTTTCGGCCATACCCGATGGCAAGAACCCACGAAAAAGTAAGCTAGGGAAATATGAGAAAAATCTATACGCCCTCTACTGCGGCTAGCGAAGTAGAAGCAGTGTTCAAGCAACTCGAAGGACGTTGGAAGCTGGTGATCCTGTTCCACCTCTTTGGTGGCCAGGTGCAACGCTTTTCCGAGCTGGAAAAGCTAATCCCCGAGATATCCCAGAAAATGCTCGCCCAGCAGTTACGCCAGTTGGAAGCGGATGGCATCGTGCATCGCACCGCCTATCCGCAAGTACCGCCTAAAGTGGAATATCGCATGACAGAGTGGGGCCAGGCGCTGTGTCCGGCATTGGATGCACTATTGCAATGGGCGGAACTTAGGGAGACGCTCAATCCAGATGCTTGAGCCCCCGAGGTTTCGCAGCCTCACATGAGAGGCTGCTATTGGTCGAGGCTGTGTAAAAACACTTCCGGGCTGGTGCAGCAATCAAAATCGGCAAGAAAAACACGCTCCTGCGCAAAATCCAAATCTGCTAACTAACTGGACGTTTGCAGATTTAACGTAGAAGCGAGGGCCGCAAAACGACGCCTGCGTTTTTACACAGCCTGGGCCGATTGTTGCTTGTCACAGTCGGCAGAAAACGACCCATGGCAGGTGGTCAACGTGGTGCGAAATCACATGTCATAGACTCAATGTTGGTTCGTACTCTTTTAACTATGCTTTGATTTTTTTTCATCTCTACACGGTTTGCGCAGAGTATCCGGCGAGGTTAGGAGCGATATGCCTCCGGTTGTCTGTCCGCTATCCGAGAGGTCTTGAAACGCACGGGGCCGCACAATCAGTCCGACGCGGTGGCAACAAATGCTCCGCTCACCAGCAGGTCAGATGTCTCTCGATCAACCTCGCCACTTCGGCTGCGTGAGTAAAGCCCAGACTGTGATCGGCGCCAGGGAAAACGTGTAGTTCAGCACGGGGTAACAGTTGAGCAAGGCGCTGGCCGACGCGAACAGGGCTGATCAGATCAGAATCTCCCCAGAGGAGCAGGACTGGCGTGCGCAACTCGACCAACCGGAGCGTGAGGTCGGTGCGGTCGTCGAGAAACCAACTCGGCAGTGTCGGGTTGGCGGCAGCAAAATCCGGGCGCCAGTCATGCGCGCCCAGAGCAGACATATCCACCCCACCAGAGGTAACGGTCAGCGTCAGGTGCGTGATCAGCTCAGGGCGTTCAAGCGCCGCAAGCACAGCGACTATGCCGCCCATGGACTGTGCCACCAGCGCTGTGGGCCGGTCGATCTCGGCCAGCACGCGAGCCACCAGATCATCCATGCCAGTCACGCTAGGCAAGGGCGGAGTGTCTCCAAAGCCGGGCCAGCCGATATGGACCTGCTGCGCCGGGTGGGCCAGGCGCTCAGCAACCGGATGCCAAAACCGGGTGTTACCTGAGGCTCCGGGCAGGAAGAGGAGTTTGGTGGGGGATGCGATCACAGGTTCGGTCCTTGAAGGTGGGATTGAAAGAGTCAGCAGGGGGAAAAATGGATGCCACGAGGTACGATGACCACTTCGGAACGAGAGCCGCCGGTAGTGAAGGGCAACTCGCGACCCATAGCGGACACTATCCAGCGACCGCTATGGGTGAAATCTGAGGTGCATAACCGTTAGCGCTGCCATAAGTACCATCAGACGATTGGCCTCAGTCACTGACACGAGCATTAAGGGTAATAACGGGGCCGTAAGTGAGCAGTGGACGTAGCTCTTCCATAACGCTGGCGACATGTTGGTTGCCAGCGTGCTTTTCCACCGCCTGCTGGTTTGTCCAGCCATCGATAATGTAAAACGTATTGGGTGCTTCGAAACTCTGATAGAGGTCGTAATACAGGCAACCGGGTTCCGCTCTTGCCGGCTCAACAAATTGCAGGATCAAGGCTTTGACCCGCTCGGTGTTGCAATCATCGCAGCGAAGTTCGCAGATGATGTGCCGCTCTTCGGATTTGGTGCTTTGCATGTTTTTACCCTGTATGTAGAGGAACCCTTGGCTGGCGCGAAATGACCGATTCACGGCCGGCCATTCGACGTGCAGCGCCGGATTTGCCCAGCGATTTACTCGGAGCGCTTTTCGAATATTCCTTTGGCGATGGCTGCCGCCGACATTGCGTTCGGCCAGCCGGCGTAGAAGGCCAGATGCGTAATGACTTCAGCGGCCTGAATTTGGGTCAGGCCGTTGTCCATGGCTTTGTTTACGTGAAAGGGAATTTGCGCGGCTTGCCCCACTGCAACCAGGGCTGCGACCGTGGCCAGACTGCGATCACGGGGAGTGAGTGTCGGGCGCAGCCACAGGTCATGGAACAGTACCGAAGTTGTATAGCCTGCAAGCGCTTCAAATGCAGGGCCGATCATCTGTTCTACCGCCGCCACGCGCATCTGCTCAAAGGCTTCGTCGACTGGGAGCATGTTGTCTTGTACATCCGCCAATGCGGTTGGCACGATATCGCGGGCCTCAAATACGTCTTTGGCGATGGATGCTGCCAATGTGGCATTGCCCCAGCCTGAATAGAATGCCAAATGAGTGATGACTTCACTCAGTTCGGTGGGCGTGACGCCATTGTTCAACGCCAAATCGAATTGGCGAGCCATTTCGGCTGGCTGATGCCGCGCAATCAAGGCGGCTACAGTCACGATGCTGCGATCCCGGGGCAGCAATTGCGGACGCTGCCATATCTCTTCCAAAAGCACGTCCTGGGTGGAGCGCGCAAATGCCGGTACGGCGAAGTTCACTTCGTCTGACTTCATAGTGATTAATCGCTCGTGCAGGTGAATAGAGGGAAACGAGTGCGTGACGGTGCTTCTGAAGAAACACCGTCAGGCGCTGAAGAACGCTTAGCGGTTGATGGTTTTCATCATCTGCGCGTTGTAGCGCTCACCTTGTACAGGCACCCTGGCCAGAACCTCACCGAGTTCACGAAGGTCTTCTGCGGTCAATTGCACGGTTGCTCCGCCTACGTTCTCTTCAAGGCGATGCAGCTTGGTGGTGCCGGGGATAGGCGCAATCCACGGCTTTTGTGCCAGCAGCCAGGCAAGTGCAATCTGGGCGGGGGTTGCTTGCTTGCGCTGGGCGATTTCACCGATCAGGGCGACGAGATGGTGGTTCGCCTCGCGGGCACCGTCAGCAAATCGAGGCAGATTATTCCGTACATCACCGCTAGAGAAGGTCGTACCGGCATCTATTTTCCCGGTCAGGAAACCTTTGCCCAACGGGCTGAAGGGAATGAAACCAATCCCGAGCGCTTCGAGAGTTGGAATTATTTCCAGTTCAGGCTCACGGGTGAACATCGAATACTCACTTTGAAGTGCCGACAGCGGCTGCACTGCATGGGCACGACGGATAGCGTCTACGCCAGCTTCACACATGCCAAAGTATTTGACCTTGCCTTCGGTAATGAGGTCGCGCACGGCCCCGGCAACATCTTCCATAGGGACATTGGGATCGACGCGATGTTGGTAAAACAGGTCAATGCAGTCGGTCTTCAGGCGCTTGAGTGATTCTTCCGCCACCTGACGGATGCGCTCAGGTCGACTGTCCAGCCCAGCGGCGGGATTGCCGTCCTTAAAACCGAATTTTGTCGCGATGACGATCTGCTCGCGAAATGGTTGAACGGCTTCGCCCACCATTTCTTCGTTGACTTGCCCATAGGCTTCTGCCGAATCGAAGAGGGTGACACCACGCTCAAAGGCCGCCCTGATGAGTTTGATTGCGTCCGCTTTGTCAGTGGCGGGGCCATAGCCGAATGTCAGGCCCATGCAGCCCAGGCCAATGGCTGAAACTTCGAGGCCGTTGCTGCCGATTTTTCGCTTTTGCATCATCCATCTCCTTTGAGGGTATTGGAAACCAACCCACAAACTGTTTGGTTATTGGGGATGCAGCTACTTTAAAAAGATCTGATCCATTCAAGAAGTGGCATACTGCGATAACCGGTATGAGATAAATTCATAATGGCACAGAGCGATTTCAACAGCCTTGCGGTGTTTATCACCGTTGCGCGCGAGCGCAGTTTCACCAGAGCCGCGGCCCATCTGGGTGTGTCCCAATCCGCTATCAGCCATAGCATCCGCAGTCTTGAAGAACGTCTTGGTATCCGCTTGCTGACCCGCACCACACGCGGCGCGTCGCCGACCGAAGCCGGCGAGCGATTGCTTGTCAGCCTTGTGCCTTACTACGAGGGAATAGAAGCCGAAATTGCCGCGTTAGGAGAGCTGCGCGACAAGCCGGCCGGAACTATCCGGATAACCTCGCACGACCATGCGGCCTCTACCATTCTCTGGCCGAAACTCTCCAGGTTGCTGCCGGAATATCCCGATCTGACTCTGGAGATCAACATTGGCTACGGGTTGATCGATATCGTCGCTGAACGCTACGACGCCGGAGTGCGTATAGGCGATCAAGTGGCAAAGGACATGATCGCAGTCAGGATTTCCCCTGACTTTCGAATGGCTGTGGTGGGAGCGCCGAGTTACTTTGCTCATCGTGCAAAACCACAGATTCCCCAAGATCTGACAACTCATAACTGCGCGAACCTGCGTTTGCCCACTCATGGTGGTTTGTATGCCTGGGAGTTTTCAAAGGCCGGTAAGGCGCTGCATGTTCAGGTGTCTGGGCAGATGATCTTTAACACCTCACCCCAAACAATGGCCGCAGCTGTGGAAGGATACGGGCTGGCATATGCGCCGGAGGATCTTGTCCAGGGCTATGTCGAGGATGGCCGGTTAATCCGTGTTCTTGAAGACTGGTCGCCGACTTTTCCCGGATATCACCTTTACTACCCGAGCCGGAGGCAGTCCTTGCCAGCCTTCGCACTTGTAGCCAACGCTCTACGATACAAGGGGTAGGGGAATGGGCAGATCCTGTATTGGATGACGATAGTCATCGTTTTTGACTGACTACCTCCAGCAGTTGGTTCACGCCGTCATCAATGTCTGCTTTTGGCCGATTCTGTTGAAAAAGTAGCTCCCCTGTCTGGCCTGCGGCAAAATCTCTGCATTGGCCGGCGGGGGATCAC
>NZ_JBWKVA010000017.1:0-156446 GCF_059421425.1 Pseudomonas sp. GW821-FHT02H09 | reverse complement strand
GCTGTGTGATCCCCCGCCGGCCAATGCAGAGATTTTGCCGCAGGCCAGACAGGGGAGCTACTTTTTCAACAGAATCGGCCAAGAGCGGCCTTTCGGCGGTCTACGGGGCAAGGCAATGACGGCTACCACTAAAGCCTTCAACTGATCTAAAGTACTGCCATGAGTACACTTATTGAATTAGCTAAATCTCTGCACTTAACTGATATTGCCATTAATGCCGTCGGCGGGTTCCTCGGCAGCGCTATACTGCTGTGGCTAGCAATGGGAAGGCAAGGTATAAGAACCTTGAGATCCAGATTCGCACGACCCACCGTTATGTTAGAGGCCCGCAAAACGCCCGAAAATATCTTTACGGGCATCGAATTGGGAGCCCCTGCGGAATGGATCAAGGAGCAACTAGGGCCTCCGAATAGGATCGCCGAAAATTGGTGGGGCTACCGATTTTCCGACTCCCTGGTTTCTCTTACATTCAACGCAAGCCATTCTCTATTAACGCTCGCGGTAGCACTCACAGATGAAACAACGACCTTCGAGTTTCCAGCAATTCATTTCGATTGCCCGCCACTGGGGAAGATGGTCCTGTCTGACCTTGAGATGGATCATCTTTCATTAGAATTCAACGAATCGACCCGACACAGTGAGCTACTCATCAGCGGCCGCGAGGGTCCGCGAGGGGCTTGGCACTACATCGCTTTCGGAGTGCTAAGTCCGCACATCCCGGGACCTCTGTTGGAAAGTGATTTTCGCTGGGACAAGGACGAAGCCGTGCTTATAAGTCCCACCGATCAAGTGAAGATCAATTGGGCTGCGGTGTCGGCAACTTCAGAAATTAGCACGTTCCCCTGGGATTTTGGTCTGAGGTTGTAATGAACTGCCCAGTCTTCCGTAGACATTGACTGTCCGCAACGGGTCCAGGCTGTGTGAAAACGCATGCACCATTTTGTAGTCTGCGTTGCTATGTAAAATCTGCCAGCGCTTGGTTAGTCAGCAGACCTGAAATTTGCGTAGGAGCGCGACTTTCGTCCCGACTCTGACTGTCAAACTTGCTCTAAAACGTTTTCACACAGCCTGGGTCGCTAGCAGCCAGGCACTATCGACTGCTTTTGGCCGATAAGCGACAGCAATCGTTTAAGTCATCGGCCTGGCTCATGCGACGTTTGCGTCTGACTTGACCCTGCGCATGCTCAACGAATTGTCGCAATCACAGAGACGGGGGATAGCGGGTTGATCGCGCTACGGGCCTGTCAGGCCTACGTAAAAGCGTTGATGCCTTGACCTACATCTCCGCAGAACATCTGAAATAGAGCCTAGTCTAGAAAAACTGTGCTCATGCTTTTTCTCTTTCTTGAGTTGAATAAATCAAATATGGTCTTGTTAGCCTCAATAAATCTTGTTTTCCATTGCTGAATGGTATTGTCGCTTGATTTGTGGACGTAAAAGTTTATCAGGCAGTTATGAAGGTAATGGAGAGACGTTAAGTATTCGTTTATTGAGTCCATCAGTTTGACGTGCTCGGCGGCTGAGTCCTGAGTCAATGAAGCCCCCCAAAAGCCAAGCTCGCTATTAACGGAAGTAAGAGATTGGGCATAGAGTTTCAGTTCGTTGTTCTTATCAACTACTTTCTCTAGGTTAGACTTTGCTTGAGAATCACTAGGCACCAACATACCAGCTTCCGGGACAAGATTGAACAGCAGGTTTGCTATTTGCACTGTGGTTGATTCGATCTGAACAAGTGTTGAAATATATAGCTTCTTTGTTGAGTATGCGTCTTCTCTAATCTTTTGTTTGTGCCACCCTATATATGTGACGACAGCAAGAATGAGAGCTACTACCGTAGCGATTCCGGAAAGGGCCTCAGCCCAGCCTGAAGGATTTAACAAACCTTTTGCTACTAGTCCGAAAAATAAACCAGTCGCGAACGAGCACGCTATCAGGATAGGTAGGATAAAACGGCGATTCGAGATAGCGGCCATGCTTCACCAAAGCTCTAGGAGTCAGATCCATTGTGGATCATCAAGTGATAGTTTGGGAGGCCTTATAGGTTTTTTGCAGGGCAGATGTGAATCGCCCCTAATTTCCTAGACGCCTTCGACTGGCTCCTTTTGGCCGTTCTCTGCCGATCATGGTCACAAAGCGTGCTGGTCAAATCCGATGCAAACGGTGGTCAGAACGAATGCAAATGACTGGTCAAGTCGAATGCAAAGGGGTGGTCAAGTGGAGTGCAATTTCGCAGGCGAACCAGAACCGCGTGATCGCTAAACCTTACGCGGTTTGACACGCGCAGTAGCCTCTGCCACCAACGGGTCATCTGGCCAGTAATGCTTTGGATAACGCCCCTTCAAATCTTTCTTTACCTCCACATAGGTACTGCGCCAGAAGTTCGCCAGATCCTGTGTCACCTGCACCGGCCGGCGTGCTGGTGATAGCAAGTGCAGCTTCAGCGTCAGACGGCCACCGGCAATGCATGGAGTGTCAGCCAACCCAAATAGCTCCTGTAACCGCACAGCCAAAATCGGTGGTACCTCGCTATAGTCCAGCTTCACCGACGTACCCGACGGCACTGTGATGTGGGTAGGCGCCATTTCTTGAAGTTGCTGCTGTAAAGGCCAGGGGAGAATGTTGCGCAGAATGGACGTCAAATCGAGCTGCCCAAAATGGCTCAGACGGCTCACATTACTCAGATAAGGTTGCAACCAGGCCTCTAAAGATCCGAGCAAAACAACGTCATTCAAATCTGGCCAAATGCTTTGTCCATCTTGTTTCAGATCCAGTTCACGTAACAACGCTACACGCGATTGCCACTGGCGAATCTCTGGTGTCCAAGGCAAAAGTTCAAGACCCTTGCGGCGTACTAATCCGACCAGAGCCTGTGTTCTCGTGGCCTCATCGAGTCCAGCCAAGGGCTCGGTGGCGAGAACCAGCTCGCCCACTTTGCGCTGACGCTCTGCGCGTAAAACGCCCTCGCGCTCATCCCAATCCAGCTGATCGACAACTCGCACTTGCTCAGCCAGAACGGAGTCAAACAACGCCGGGTCGAAGTCACTGGCCAGATAGATACGCTCTTCTCGTTGCCCTTGACGGCTGCCGAGGTCGGCGATGACCAGCCAAGGATATTTCATGAGCGCGTCAGCCTCACTGAACAAGGCAGCACGCCCGTTCGCCAGTCGATACTCTGCACCGCCCGGACGACGCTGCTGCGCTACTCGATCCGGGTAGGCGAAGGCCAACAAACAACCAAGCCAGCGCGAGTGCCCCGCGTCCGATACTGACTGAGTGGGCTGACCACGCAGATAAGTACGATACTGACGCGCAATTTGGCGTACCCGTTGCATGCCGCCCTGAACTCCGCGCTGAGCTTTTTGCTCACCCGAAACCATCATCAGGCGACTATGAAGGTCCGCACCCGCTCCGCGCAAAATATCTCGCTCACCCAGCAAGCCGGCAACATCGCAGGCCATGTCACTCAAACCTAACGAATGACCACGAAGCAATAGATGAGCAATGCGCGGATGTGCGGGCACTTCAGCCATTGCCTGACCATGGGCACTAAGACGTCCATCGGAATGCAGGGCGCCCAGCCGATGCAACAAGTCGCGTGCTTGAGAGAACGCCGCTGAAGGCGGTTGGTCGAGCCACTTTAACTGGCTGGGGGTCACACCCCAGCGAGCCAGCTGCAATGCCAGCCCGGCGAGATCAGCCTGGAGAATCTCGGCGCTGCTATAAGCAGCAAGCTGATCATGCTGATCCTCTGACCACAATCGATAACAGACCCCAGGTTCAAGTCGCCCTGCACGCCCAGCACGTTGCGTGGCACTTGCTCGGGAAATACGTTGAGTGTCCAGGCGAGTCATCCCATTGCGCGGGTCGAAACGCGGTACGCGTTCGAGCCCAGCATCAATTACAACTCTTACCCCTTCGATGGTCAGACTGGTTTCGGCGATGTTGGTGGCCAGCACTACCTTGCGCTTACCTTCAGGCGCAGGATCAATTGCAGCACGCTGAGCACTGAGGTCGAGTTCGCCGTGTAATGGGCAGAGAAGTATGTCGCTCCGCTCGCCGAGCATCTCAGCCAGCTGCTGATTGATCCTTCGAATCTCCGCTTGCCCTGGCAGGAATACGAGAATGCTGCCGCTTTGCTCTTCAATCGCATCCAGACATGCCTGGACGACTCGCGGTTCGATGAACTCACCCGCCTGAAATGGCCGTCCCCAGAGATTGGATACGGGATACATCCGGCCTTCGCTAGTGATCACCGGGGCGTCGTCGAGTAATCGAGAAAGGCGCTCACCTTCCAGTGTTGCTGACATCACCAGCACCTTCAGGGGTGGCTCATCTCGCAGCAATTCACGACCATTGAGAGTGAGCGCCAAAGCGAGATCCGCATCAAGATTTCGCGAGTGGAACTCGTCAAAAATGACCAACCCTACTCCTTCAAGAGCGGGGTCTTCCTGAAGTCGACGAGCCAAAATGCCTTCGGTCACTACCTCGATGCGAGTACGTGGACCAACGCGGTTTTCCAGGCGAATTCGATATCCGACAGTCTCTCCGACTTTCTCCCCCAACTCACTGGCCAACCTCTCCGCAGCGGCACGAGCTGCCAGTCTGCGAGGTTCAAGCATCAGAATGGTCTGATCACCCAGCCATTGTTCCCGGAGCATTGCCAATGGAACGCGGGTGGTTTTACCGGCACCGGGCGGTGCCTGCAAAACGACCTCGTTGCGATCCTTCAACGCTTGAAGAAGTGCCGGCAGAGCGGCATCGATTGGCAAAGATTTCATGGTGACTCCTAGGCAGACTGAGCAGTATAACGGTGGAGAGAGTTCGACCGATCTAGAAAGTACGAACCACCAAACCAACACTGACGTTCAATTGGCATAGAAGGAACTGAGATGCCATCCTTCAAGAAATTGGTCCTGCAGAACTTTAAGAAATTCGATGCGCTTGCCCTAGACTTTGATCCAGGCACCGTTTTGATTGGGGATAACGAGATAGGAAAAAGCAGTGTGCTGCTCGCGCTTGATCTGAACTTGAGTGCAAGCCGCGGCCGTGTCAAAGCCATTAGACGAACGCCGTAAGGTGTTCGATCTGGCTTCAAGGAAGCCGAATGGACAGGTCAATTTCGCATAGTGCGCACCTTTTCGGGGAAAACCCAACGTCTTCATGGCTCTGGATCTCTTAATGTCCGTCGCTAAGTCAATCGCCAAACGAATCCAAAACATGCCTAGGGGGCGTCCTTTCCTCGGTAGTCTGTTCGCGCAATCTGGCAGTCGCACATCTGTAAATAAAGCGCTCTCCAGACTTGTTCAGGCCGGCGCCCTTGAGCGTGTAGTTCGTGGTGTCTACATGCGGCCTAAGACGAGCAAGTACTCAGGCAAGGTGCGCGCTAGTCCTCTGGCGGTGATGAGATTGATGACTAAGGCAAACGGAGAGACGGTTCAGATACACGGCGCTGAAGCTGTTCGCTTGTTTGGGCTGAGTACACAGATGCAGGCGTTGCACATTTTTTACACCAGCGGCACTACACGCCAAATCCACGTTGGTAATGCCATGTTTCGTTTACAACACGCGTCAAGGGATCGCTTTCAGCACGCAGAAACCAAGGTAGGCCTAGCTCTTACGGCTCTCCACTACATCGGCAAGGAAGCTTTGTCTTTGAAGGTAGCGTCACATATTCAAAAAGCGCTTAGCGAAGACGAATTTAAAACGCTCCGGGCTTGCCAAATGCCAGACTGGATGAGAACTGCGTTGGCTCTTGTGAGCATTTGAAGGGTGGCACATGGCTCATTACGCGATTGCGTGGGGGACCATTCTGCAATTTGTTGCGATCCTTACCGGGCGAGACCAGAACCGCGCTGACCGTCTGCTTTTGGCGAAAACCGACGGGTCGTAATGCCTGGAGGACCAAGCTTTCAATCTGTAACGGCTCGATTATCTCGGGCGTACTGTTGCTGCTGTAGGATGTCGAAGCGAATGCAACAATTCGGAAATAACCGCGACAGCGTCTTGTTCATTTTATTGCACTTATCGAGATCGACTCATGCCTTCAAGCAGAGCGATAGACCGATAGCATCGGGTGCAATATCCGAATATATCCTCACAGCTATAATTTATAGCTAGATGGATATAACCGGTATAAACCGCGACACGCCCCAAGGCGCTTTCAAAAATCCTCACTACTAAATAAATCTTGCCAGGCCCCCCAGCCGGCGCCGGACGTACACGCTTACCGGCAAAGACGTCGTTTCGACCACCACCGCGTTGACCCCGTGAACCTCTATCGACTACAGCTCAAGGCGAAGAGCGGACTTGCGATGTCGGGCTGGCAAAGTGGAGACTTGAGGCTCTTCCGAGCCGAAAAGCCTGTGCAGTGGCACCCGAGCAGGCCGTCGCCTAGGTGCGCTGCTTACGCTTACTGCCTAGCTAGGTATTAAGTAAAGAATTATTGTCCTTAACGCTGCTTTAAGCTCTTAGAGGAAAGGTTTCTTTCCTTTCTGCCGGCATTTAAAGGGGGTTAGAACGAAGCAGTCGTGCCTCCGTGGCCACGAAACGTAGCCCTTTTAGGTTTTTTACCGGCAGGAACCGGCCATTTTCCGGTCAGTTGTGAAAGACATAAGCTCACCTATGTGATTGGGAGCCGTGCCATATCCTCATCAGGCTGGACCTCCTCTCCCAAGGGCTTGAAGAACGCGACGAACTTGTTTCGCACCAATCTCAGTTTCGCAGAGCATAATCGGTGCAGTCCCACCGAGCGCATTATTTGGTGTTGACATCCAATGTGTGGCAGTCACTTGTGTCTCAAATATCTCCTCGGCCAAGTGACTGACAGTAGCAATTCTGTCCAAACGCTCAGAGGCGACAGGATCTAGGTTCTTTTGCTCTCGACGCCGTCTTTCAAGCGTCGAAATTGATGCATTCAATAGCGTTTCCAGGTGGTGGTCTTGAAGGTCGAAGGCCAATCGAAACGCATGGATGAGTTCAGCGGGAAACCCCACTTTTATTTGGTGCAGCCTCTCCGAATCCTTCAGCGACTCTCGATGGGCGCTGAATCGCCAAAAGGCAGCGATCTCAGCCTCCCGAGTTGATTTTTTCTTTTTTACCGGCCGTCTAGCCTCACTTGAAGTGTCCATCAACACTCCCTCCAAATGAATTTTTTCTCTCAAATGAAATATGGCTTTTTTTCTCAACGAGGAACTGACATTGAGCAATAAACAGCTCCGAAAGGGGAACGGGTAGCCGAGCACGCATCAAAGCACGCGCAGTCGAACTCAGCTAATGCTCTCAGGAAATTCGTTTTCGTCACCATAATAGCCCTCTCCTTTCGCACGCTCATTCTTCCAGTACTGGATAAGCTCGTCGATGCTTTCACTGTCATGGGATTCGAGTTCCCAAAAATCGGATTGTCGCCAATCATCGAACGCTTGCTCTTGGAGTGTGGTTGCAACCTCCTGATAGGCCATGTGAGGATCAATCAACTCCTCGTGACCCTGGCCGCCATTCAGCCATTCGTTAGAACTGTAGTCATTGGGCAGATTACAAAAGCGCCACCATCCGCGGTATGTCTCGACAGATCGACGAACGCAATCGGCACGAAAATCCATCTCGTCCTTTTCTGACCAGATACCCTTTTCAATCTCGGAGTAGCGTTCTGCGTCGCGATCCAGGAAAAACATTTCGTGCATTTGAGAATCATGTTTCGCCCAATCATAAAACTCGCAGCCGATGCCTGACTGCCCCCAGCGCAAAACCGTGCGTATCACCGCAGCCTTCGCCGAGCCAAACACCCATTCATATTCGTATAAAAAGCTCAGATTATTGGAGATTTTTCCCTCACAGGCGAAGGCAAATTTATCCCGATGCTTACGCCAAAACTCATCCAACTGATCGAGCGTTCTCAAGCGGACAAAAAACGTTCCGTCTTCAAGCAACATGCGCTCCGGCAATTCGATGTAGATGGGCAAACGTGATGACTTCGTTTTCATACCCGCTCAGTAAAAAATCAGAATTAGATGTCGAATTATACTGTTCACAGTATAGAACAAAACAGCTTTGACCGGCCTTATCGTTCCTTTTGCGAGAAGCACTCATGCGATTGGAACTCAAGCGGGCCATTGGTACCGCCATCAAGTCATATCGACTTAAGAGGGATATTCCTCAGGAAAGCTTAGGTCCAAGCCAGCCATACATAAGCAGCATCGAATCAGCAAAAGGCAGTGCGTCGATAGATAAAATCGAGCAGATGGCAGATATTCTCGGGGTTCATCCCATGAGCATAATCTTCGCTGGCTACCTCACATCAAACGAGGATGCCAACAAGGACCAGTTGTTTGAAAGGATTCGAATCGAGTTAGCAGAAATAGGGATCTAACTGATCTCCTCTATCCGGAGCCGCTGAAAATCAAGGTTGGGCCCGCGGACAGCGCCCGCCACAGAACCGGTCGGTTTCGGCCGGTCATGTCCACGACGCTTTGGGTGGGCGCCCGCTTAATCAAAGGTGTGTTGGGTGGAGGCTTACACCAAACCAACCATATCGCTCAGATCATCGACAGGGGCAGGCGCGTGCCGGCCAAGGTATCACTGAACGTGGTAGGTCGAAATGAGCGTTGCCCGTGTGGTTCTAGTCTGAAGTTTAAGAAATGCCATGGCACTTAGAGCACCCGGCAATCAATCTGATTCACTTAAAGGATAGACGCCGACTCGTCAGCGCCTGTAGCTCGCGGGCGAAGAGAACGACAGGGCATGTCATGCTGTCACATCCGGATGGGTACGCTCAAAACCCATCGTTCGTGTTGTTGAGTGCGTCGAAAATCCGGCGACTAATGTCCGAAGCCAAAGCGTCGATGGTGTTCATCGCTTCATACACCTGCTCGGGCTTCAGCGTTATCGGCTCATCATCAATCGTCTTTCCATTTCGATGAACAATGTCATGTCGCACCTTGCAAATGGGGGCAATGCTCGATACGTCCAGATCTTTCATGCGGTCACCCATCAAAGCGACCAGTACCGTCTTGATGGTGGCAGGGTTGTGAAATGTAATTTCGGAAAGGGCTTTCAGAATCACACCTTCCACGCCCCGGGGGTGCTCAGCGATCTCCACCAGCGGAATTTTCTTGCCTTTCAGAATGCTTTCTATCTGCCTGACAATGTTGAGTAGGAACGCTTTGTCCCTCAGAACCAATGCCTGCACAGAAGTACTGATCATGCTCTCCAGCAATGTGACGGTATGCGCATACACAAGCTTGCAGGTCGTCTGGACATGAGGGCCACTCACACTGGCCCTTAGCAGGACATGAGCTCTATCAAGTTCAGAACTAAACTCGATGTATTGCTCGTGGAACGACTGCCGCTGGAGCCACCTGTACTCTGCTTCCTGTTCGAACGCATCGTTCATGTCCGAGTATTCTTGGGCAAGTGCCTCGTAGGCCTCGGACTCTTCATCAGGCTCTTCACCTCCAAAGCGCCCCCGAGCCCATTCAAGAAACCGCTCCTGCTCAACCTCGAAGAAGTGCTGCTTCATTTTGCTCATAAGGCGAATCCCTGGGACATAGTCCAAAAAAAGCAGCAGTCTCGCTCCAGCCTCATCATGTTGGTGGCCTCCTATAACGTTACAACCAGATCGTAAGCCATTTGATTGTCGATCATCACGCAGTGTTAGAAGCCGTCCTGAATCAGCCTCCGACGTAGGATGTTTGAGAGATTTTTGATGTAGCCGCTCTCGGCTTCAAGAAATTGCTGGTAGCTGGATTGTCTACGAAAGGCGCGCAAGATGGGCCTTGGAATCTGCCTGGATCCGTACGCCGAACTGTGGGAGCGACCTTGCCCATCAGAACGCGACTGGTCGAGTACTCACGTTCGACTGGCAATGCCTTGCCAGTGAAAAGGGCAGCGAGCCTTCAATACCAATTCGTTACTTAAGGCCTTGGGCACGTCGATGTTGCTGGGGGCGTTCGGTAAGGGCTCTGGCCTTGGGCAACCGCCCTTTGCAAATGACTGCCGCTTTACCGGCATAAGTCGTCAGCGCTCCCTGCGCTCGTTCCTAACGTCAACGACCATCGGAAGCACTGGCAGCGGGTGGGCACAGTTGGCTCGATCACATTGATGCAGTACCTGCTATTTGCCCAACGGTTTATTGCAGCGAACTCCCTGCTCTAGCACAATTGGCGGTATGACATCCCTACCCAACCCATGAATACATAACCTCGGAGCAGCTTCCGCGATGGTCGAGTGGGTATTCCCCTTTGGTCTGGCTTACGCTTAGCCTCGGGGTATCTGACAGCCAAGAGGCACCATGTTTTACACGGACGACTTTATGTATGACGTGATGGGGTTTGAGGAACTCCCTAACACGTTGTATCACTACACTTCGGTAGAAACCTTGGGGCTCATATTAGCTAATCAGACCCTCCGTTTCGGCCGGCTCGATGGCGTGAACGATCCCGAGGAGGCTACGTCACAAGATTTACCCTTTGCCTCTCAACTGGTTTTCACATCATCCTGGACGGCTCAATCCAGAGAGTCGCTGCCGATGTGGAGTATGTACACCGACTTGGCAGGCGTGCGGATCTCACTCCCCAATAATCCGTTTAGGGGGCGTGATGTGCCTCTCGTGTACGAAAAGGGAGGAGCCATGCAGACATTTGAGGGGCAGGTTTCTCTCACACGAGAAGATGGCGGCTGGAAAACTAGCTCATCGATGGTCTTCGGCCCGAATAAAATCTATTACACAGATGATCATTCGTACCGAAATGGATCGTGTTTGCTATCCGACCGGGGAGCTTGGTCGGTTCAGTTACATGACTTGGGAATGGTAAAAAATACCTATTGGGCCTATGAAGATGAGTGGCGATTCAAGATTATTGCGGCCCCGTTCGAGGTTCAGCTGGAAGAGCCCAGCCCCCTATCACACCCAATTTATGATGTTGTGAGGTTCCCTGTACGTGAAAAGTGGCTTGATGTGCCGCTAGACCCAACGTGCTTAAGTCAGATTGAAGTATTGCTAGGGCCCAAGGTCAACGAGCCGCAACGGCAGCTGGTTGAGGCTTTACTCGCCGCGCACGCTCCCCACGGCAGCTTGTCGCGAAGCAAAATTAACATGCGTTAATATGCCTGATGGCTCCGTGGAGTGAATAGCCGCCCTTGGTCGTCTTCGTGAACCGCCTCGCTATGTTGCTGCTCTGCGGGCTGCGTACTGGCGTGATCAACCGGCGTAAGTTTGAAGGAAGAGCATTCAGGCGATCGTTTGACACCCCAAGATGTATTGGCGGACGTTTACTGGTTAAGGCCTGTTGACCGGGCTTTATCGCTGGTGTGTAGTCGATGGCCTACTACTCGCTTTTTACTAGGACTCCACCGTCGACCAAAGACACCAGCCCCACCTCGGTGGTCACCCCCAGAAACTCGTAAATCGCCCGTACCTTGCCCACAAAAACTTCGTCTGCGCTGAGCAGGATGTGAGCGCGGGATCCGATTGCCGCATGGGCAGCATCGCTGATAGCGGCGACATGTCTGGGCTCACGCTTGAGCTTGCTGTCGGTCTTGTAGCCAATGACGTTTAGCAGGTTGTAAATGGCCGTAACTTTTTCGTGCACGTGCATGTCTCGGCTGTACAGAGGGGTGGCGGCGATGCCGAGGAAGTTTTCGATCGAGTAGCCCTGATCGCGGTAGCCATCAAGGTTCTGGTAGGCCTGCCATATTTTCTCAATGACGCGGGGAGGCTTTATGTTGTTGAGTTCCTTCGGGCCCATTCCAACCGATGCCCGGTAATTTTTCACTCCCGATTGACCTGTCTCATCGCTGATGTGTTTCGTCATCTCGGCGGCGGCCATCGCAGAGGCTTGTTCGTACTGGAACTGTAGGGTTTGGAGGTATTGCTCGATGGGCGCGCGCAGATGAGGATGGGTATGGTCGAGTTGGGCAAGAGGGGCAAGAGGGGCAGACAGACTTTTGATGAGGCCATCAAACGCGTCGATCTGCTCAGAGGCTATTTCGGTGAAAGTCGAGTCGCTGCGCCCCCCGTAGAGCTTGAGCGTGGTTTGATGGGCTGCCGCCAACATGATGTCGTACACCGGCTCCGCCTGGAGATAATTGCCATAGGCTTGGACGGGAGGAACCTCATGGAGGATCATCTCCCCGGTAGGCTCGAAGCTATCGTTGACCTGGTACCTGAAGTGCATGGCGTTCAGGGAGTCGAGGGCTGCCAGGAATCTATCAGGCCGGCCGCTGCGTTTGATCTCACGGAGCGTCTCGTCCGAGTAGATGACCTGAAATCGGTCAAATAGCGATATGAAGAATGCAGGGTCGTGGCCTTTGACAGCCATCGTCAGTACGTTTTGATCTATATAAACGGTTGTCTTGCCCGCATAGGGTGGCAGATTAGGGCTTGCATTCATTCTCATGGTCTCAGAGGTTGCGCAGGAGATGAGTACCCATGCAGGTTTTTTTGAAGTGTTATGAAGGTGATGAAAAAAATGGCCTCCTGATCCTAAGGGGCCGACGAAATACGGCAAGAAAAAGCTGTACCTGTGATGGGCATGCTGCATGCCTGGATGATCGCCCAGCGTGACCTCGTGCCCGAAGGTTCGGCGATCAGCAGAGCGTTGGATTACAGCCTCAACGCTGGGCAGCGCTGTCGCGCTACCTTGACGACGGGGTCATACCCATTGATAACAACTGGTGCGAGAACCAGATCCGACCGTGGGCTCTTGGACGCAAGAACTGGCTCTTCGCAGGGTCGTTACGCAGCGGCAAGCGGGCGTCGGCGATCATGAGTTTAATCCAGTCTGCACGGCTCAACGGGCATGATCCGTATGCTATTTGAAAGACGTCCTCACACGCCTGCCGACACAGCAGGCGAGTGAAATCGATCAGTTGCTGCCGCATAAGGCAACCGGTCTAATCACGCAAGGCGTGATGCCCAGACGCATACAACGCTATTGAAGTAGACTCACTGTGTCTTGCTGGAACGTTTTGGACCCGGCGGGACCAGCACGATGAAACTGTGTGTGGCCTTGGGCGCTAGTGCATGGCGAGAGTGGACCGCTGTCTCTTTCGGCGCTTTCAGCTCGATCTCGATCTCGGAAATATCCAACGACCTGAGTTTGTCGGTGAGCTTGGTCTTATTTTTGGGAAAGTCGAGGTGCTCCACATTCAAGGGGGTCGGCCGAAAGTGCTGAATCAGGCAGGCCTCAAATATCTCGACCGTTTCCTCGAAGGTCCAGTTGCTGTCGTCCAGTTTGCCCGGTCGGTATAACAGCAGGGATACAGCGAGCTCACTGTCCTTGGCATGCAAGCGAGCCAACAGGTCCTGCAGTTTTTCGTGACCGTCGCCCAATCGTTTCTGTGCGGTTCTTGTACTGGTAGCAGCAATACCGATGTACTCGATATTCAGAGGGATGAGCGGAAGCATGGTCAGCTTACGGCCAATCATGAATGAGAGGTCGCATCTGAGCCTTTCGCTCTTTGCTCCAGGCAGGCCCAGCTCGAATCCATCAAAGTCCCTGCCCAGCTTTGCCGCGCGTACATATTCAAGCGGGCATAAAGGCGAGAGGAAATTTACTGTATGAGACGTGTGCACGTCAGGTTCCAGTTTCATGCTGATCTGCGCACGGAAGCTTCCTGGCGTGGTCGCGCCGACGTTGCTCTGCGATACGATGAAGCGCGTGTGGGTGACGATCATGTAGGCGTGAAACCCCGTGAAGTCACCTTCCAGAATAACCTGCTGGTCTTCTACCTGGCACACCTTCACCCCTTCGCCCAGAGGGGTAAATAGCTTGCTGTCCAGCAGTTTTATGTTGTGAGGCTGCACGACTGTGGCAGGGCCCGAGGTCAAAACAAGACGCATGCGTTGTCCTTATTCGCTGAAGGTGTCTAATACGCAAAGCGTAACAGGCCACAAGGGGTTGTGGAGTTCCTGACTTACGCAAGGTGAGTTGGGCAGACGCTTACATTCTTAGTGCTGGAGTTCGGAGGGTGTGTTTGCCGGCCCCTTACGAATTACCCAGCTGGGATGTGGCTCGATATGAGCTTAAAAAAATTAAAAACCGCTAGATTGCGTACGTGACTCCCGCGGCCCCAGGGCGAAACAGATGCAACTTACGCAAATGCCGGGATGCACCAATCCTCAATCGCTATCTTCCCGTTTCGCTGGTACTAGGTGGATCGATGGATTATTCGCGCGCTCAAATACCATCCAGACGGAAACTTGAAGTGGATGCAAGCATTTGGAGAGCTGCACTACGACTAAGCCAACGCCTAATTAATGCTCTGTTCCCTCCGCGCCTCACCTTAGCAAACAAGATCTATCAGCCAATGCATCATTTCTCTCCTCGCGATCCCGCTCCGTGTGCAAATGTGTGTGCGCTGAAAACGCTTGCATTGAAGTAGGAGAGGTGAAGGAGCTCAAAGCTGGGATTTTTGACAAAAAACCATCAATTTTTGGTGTAAATGGCAAAACGTGGAATTCGTCAAAGATCAGCAATCCGACGCCATCCAGCGCCGGATCATCTTGCAAACGTCGGGTGAGAATCCCCTCGGTGACCACTTCGATGCGGGTGTTCGGCCCTACTTTGCTGTCGAGGCGAATGCGATAGCCCACGGTTTCACCGACCTTTTCCCCCAGCTCACTGGCCAGCCTCTCGGCTGCGGCCCGTGCAGCGAGTCGACGCGGTTCAAGCATCAAGATGGTTTGGCCGGCCAACCATGGCTCATTCAATAAAGCCAAGGGCACGCGGGTGGTTTTACCAGCGCCGGGCGGTGCTTCGAGCACGGCTTCGTGGCGTGTCGCCAAGGCTTCACGCAGCGCAGGTAAAACTTCATCAATCGGCAAAGAAATCATGCTGGCTCCAAAACAGAGGCACGAGTATAACGGCGAACTGCCTGGCGTTAATCACGGTCTGAACTGATACCAGCGACGCTCTTTCATCGTTTCGTTTCGAATTTGATCAGGAGATTCACATGCGTATTCCCTCCCGTATTGTTGGCGGCGTTCTGCTCGCCACCCTGTTGACCCAAATGACCGCTTGCGGCTCGATCTTCTTCCCGGATCGTCGTGGCCAGATCGAAGGCAAAATCGACCCGGTGGTAGCCGCCCTCGACGCTGTAGGCCTGTTGTTCTATATCATTCCGGGGCTGATCGCTTTCGGCGTGGACTTCGCCACCGGCGCCATTTACCTGGAACCGGGCAAGACCGTCCAGATCGCCCCGGAAAAACTCCGGCAAGCCATCGATGCTGACGGCAAGGTCGATAACCGCAAGTTGCAGGCTATTCTCGAAAGTGAACTGGGCCGCAGCTTTGCGCTGGATGATCCGCGTCTGATTCAATACAAAGGCAGCGTCCAGCAACTGGCCATGTACGGTCCGCAACCCGCCGCTTGATCGCGTGTATTCGAAGGAACGCAAACGCCTATGACCAGTAACCCGGAACACGCTCGCCTGTTGCGTCTGGCGACACGCGCCTCGCTGGCGGTGGCGAGCATTCTGATCGTGACCAAGGCCATTGCCTGGTGGTTGAGTGGATCGGTCAGCCTGCTGGCCGGCCTGACCGACTCGCTGCTCGACGGCGCGGCATCGTTCCTCAATCTCCTGGCCGTGCATTACGCGCTACGCCCGGCGGATGATGACCATCGTTACGGGCATGGCAAAGCCGAGTCGCTGTCGGGTATGGCGCAGGCGTTGTTTATTGCGGTGAGTGCGGTATTGATTGCCGTGCAAGCGATCGAACGCCTGAAACACCCCGAGCCACTGGGAGCCCCCTGGATCGGTATCGGCGTGATGCTCTTGTCGCTGGCACTGACGGTCGCCCTGCTGATGCTGCAACATCGGGTGATCCGCGAAACCGGCTCGACTGCGGTACGCGCTGACTCACTGCATTACCGTTCCGATCTGCTGCTCAATGCCAGCATCCTGGTAGCGCTGGTACTGGCCAGTTTCGGCTGGGAACAACTGGATGCCTGGTTTGGTCTGGCAATCGCCCTGTACATCCTCTGGAGCGCGGTGCAAATCGCTCGGGAGAGTGTGGCGGTGCTGATGGACGAAGAACTGCCGCCAGACGTCAGCCAGCACATGCTTGAGCTGGCCTGCAGCGTACCGGGCGTACTGGGTGCCCATGACCTGCGCACACGCATTTCCGGCAGCCACTGGTTCGTGCAATTGCATCTGGAGTTGCCGGGGGAGCTGACGTTATCCGTCGCTCACGGCATCAGCGATCGCGCTGCCGAGGCGATCAACGCCGCTTACCCACGGGCCGAGGTGCTGGTGCACGCCGACCCGCAAGAAGTGGTGACAGGCGCGAAGGCCTGAGTGCTTCGACCTAATAGGCAACCTGATAACCGCGACTGCTCAAGCAGTCGCCTTGCGCTTGACGGTAGGCTTGCACCACCGCAGGCGCCGGTTGGTAGGTGACGGCCGCGGGATCGAAGCCGCTTTGCTCAACCGCCCAGCGATAGCAATCGTAGCGATCCTGATCGACCTGCTCAGGCGTTTGTCCATTGGCCGGGTAAGCGACCACGTCATAGCCGTTACTGGCGAGTTGTGGTTGAGGTGGATCGACCACTACGTACTGCTGGGTGCTCTCTTCATACGTGTAATACGCGCCGGCCGCGAGGAAGAACAGTGCGCCGCCGATCCACACTTCCTGCGCGAAGTCGGGCAGGTAACTCACGCGGATGCCATGAGGAGGCCTTACCACCACATAACGCACCCCATGTGGGCGATACCAGTAACCGCCAGAGAAGAAGTAATCCTCGCCGCGATATGGCACGCGGAATTCACGATCAGGGAACCGATCGGTCTCGAAGCCAGGCCGATACTGCGGGCCTGGGCCCCAACCGTTGCCGTGCCCCTCCGGACGACCCGGCCAACGATGGTCATTATGGCGGTCGAAATCACCACGCATACCGGCACCACCGACCTGCCAGTTCTGATCGCGATCGTTACGCCGAGGAACGTCCTGATAGTAGCCACGCTGTGGCTCCTGGGTCTGGCGGACGGTATCCGGTCGGCTTTGAATCGGCAGGTTGATGCTCGGCTGCGGCGCCGGCCAACCCTGCCCGTTCGGATCATGCTGCGGACGGTTTTGCCACTGGCCGCCCTGCCCCTGATTCTGGCCGTTGTGTTCGAACTGACGGCTGTTGTCGCCGCGAATAATCTCATTCTGCAGGCGAGGCTGATTGTTTTCTGGTCGCGCTTGATTGATTTGTGGACGTGGCTGATTGATTTCCGGGCGCGGTTGAACGATTTGTGGACGTGGCTGATTCATTTCCGGGCGCGGTTGAACGATTTGTGGACGCGGCTGATTCATTTCCGGGCGCGGTTGATTATTTTCCGGACGCCCTTCAGGGCCATGCTCATGTTGTCCCCCGTCATTTTGACCATTATGTTGGCGAGGTTGCAGCGGATCATCTCGCGCCTCTGCCAGCAATTGCGCGCTGACACTCATGCAAAGCAATCCAACACCTGCCACACGCCAGATGCGCGACTTCATGCTATTCCTCACTGCGGTTCAGGACCTACTCATAAGACTGAAAAAGCGTAGGCCGGTTCTGCAACAGGTTATCAGTCACGAGACTTATTTCGCAGGCAATAAAAAAGGGAAACCCGTCGGCCTCCCCTTGAGAACTTCGTCCGTGCTCGACGCTTATGACGCCGGCTCACCTCACTCCGTCTTCTGGACAGTGTGTAGCCCGGGGGCCGACTCAACCCTGTGGGATTGGCGACCGCAGCTGGCCTGATTCGGCGAGCCGCACTGGACTGTTTGTCCGGGCAGTGATTCTGGTAATAAGAATAGGCTCAAGGCGCCGGCAGAGGATTGCGAAGATTGCTCAAATAAACATGGCTTGCGCAATTTTTAACTAAGGATAGATAATTAGCCGCAATAGTTACGACAAAGGCCTGATCCATGAGCAAACTAGACCGATACGACCTGAGCATTTTGGCGGAATTGCAGCGTGACGCCCGCATCTCCAATCAGGAGCTCGCCGAACGCATCGGCCTGTCACCGTCGCCCTGCTCACGACGGGTCAAGCAGCTGGAAGACGACGGTTATATTTCGCGCCAGGTCGCCTTGCTCGATCGCAAGATGCTTGGGTTGAGCCTGACTGCTTACGTACTGATCGGCATGGACCGCCACACGCCTGAGCGCTTCGAGAACTTCGAAGCGGCGATTCGCAGTCTGCCACAAGTGCTCGAATGCAGCCTGGTGACCGGAATGGACGCCGACTATCAGCTCAAAGTGGTGGTGCCGGACATGGATCACTATCAGAAGCTGCTGCTCGGCCACCTGACCCGCATCGAAGGCGTGACCAGCGTGAGGTCGAGTTTTGTGCTGAATCAGGTGCTCAACAGCACCGAGTTGCCGTTGACTCACCTTCGCAGCTGAACGCAGAAGAAGACCCGTAGCAGTTGGCGTAGCCTACGTTCGGCTGCGAAGCAGTCGCAATCCAGACAACTCGATCGTTGCTGGATAACGCGGTATGGCCTTTCACGACTGCTGCGAAGCCGAACGCAGCCTGCCGGCAGCTGCTACAGCCGACACAGGTCAATGCACCGGCAATCACCCTTGGCGTATACTCTCCTGGCCTTTTTTGCCCTGCCTGCGCTGGAGAGTTTCGATGGATCCTGCAGTATTCGAAGAGTGGATGATGACCGGTCTGGTGACCATCCTGATCATTTTCATGGGCTTCATCGTCTGGGATCTGGCGAAAAAATCCAAGGCAGGCAAGTTCGGTACTTTTATTCTGTTCTTTGTACTGGGCCTGGGCATTCTCGCGTTCATCATCAAAAGCGTTGTCATCGCTTATATCGAGAATGGCTCCTCATAGGCTGGCAGGCACTTCCCGCCACTGACCCTGATCAAGCCCTTCAATCGTCCAGTCGCCGATTCGCACGCGCACCAGACGCAGCGTCGGCAGACCCACCGCGGCCGTCATGCGTCGCACCTGTCGATTGCGCCCTTCGCGAATCACCAGTTCCAGCCAACTGGTTGGCACGCTTTTGCGGAACCGCACCGGCGGATTGCGCGGCCACAGCTGCGGCTCTTCAAGTTGCCGCGCCTCGGCGGGCAAAGTCATGCCGTCATTCAACTCGACGCCGTCGCGCAAACGCTGCAATTGCTCAGCGTTTGGCTCCCCCTCCACCTGAACCCAATACGTCTTGGCCAACTTGTGTTTTGGGTCAGATATCCGTGCCTGTAGCTGGCCGTCGTTGGTCAGCAGCAGCAAGCCTTCGCTGTCACGGTCGAGTCGACCCGCCGGGTAAATACCGGGAATGTCGATAAAATCCTTGAGCGTCGCCCGCCCTTCGCCGTCGCTGAACTGGGTCAGCACGTCGAACGGTTTATTGAACACAATCAGCTTCGGCTCGGCCGGCGGCGCTTTGGCGACACGGCGTGGTGCCAGGGAGGATTGCAAGTTATTCGCACCAGGGCGGCGGGAAGCGGGACGAGTTGGACGAGACATGGCAAAAAGAACATCTAACGGTCAGGACTGGCAATGCTAGTGCCCTGACCGTCAAATGACCATCGCAACGATCAGCGGAACGGCGGTTCGTCGAAACTACGCAGCTTGCGTGAGTGCAGCGAATTGAGCTCGGTGCGCAGCAGATCCACCGCAGCAATGCCGATCTTCAAATGCTGGCTGACCGCACGTTCGTAGAACGCGTTGGCCGAACCCGGCAGTTTGATTTCGCTGTGCAACGGCTTGTCCGAAACACACAGCAAGGTGCCGTAAGGCACTCGCAGGCGATAACCCTGGGCAGCGATGGTGCCGCTTTCCATGTCCACCGCCACGGCTCGCGACAGGTTGATCAGCGGGCGCTCCTGAGCCCAACGCAGTTCCCAGTTACGGTCGTCATAGGTCAACACAGTGCCAGTACGCAGGCGTTTTTTCAGATCCTCGCCCTTCTCGCCGGTGATGTTGGCTGCTGCTTGCTGAAGCGCCAACTGCACCTCGGCCAGGGCCGGGATTGGAATATTCGGCGGCACGACCCGGTCAAGAATCCCGTCGCGACGCATATAGGCGTGAGCCAGCACGTAGTCGCCAATGGTCTGCGACTGACGCAAGCCGCCGCAGTGGCCAATCATCAGCCAGCAGTGCGGACGCAGCACGGCCAAATGGTCGGTAATGTTTTTCGCGTTGGATGGGCCGACACCGATATTCACCAGGGTCACGCCATGACCGTCACTGGCTTGCAGGTGATAGGCCGGCATTTGGTAGCGATGCCAGACCACTCCAGCGGCAATCGCCGAGGCTTCGCCGTGATCCATGCTTTTTTCGATGATGACGTTACCCGGCAACACCATGCGCACGAAGCGCGGATCAGTGCGCAATTGCTCCAGGCCGTGAAGAATGAACTGGTCGACGTAACGGTGGTAGTTGGTCAGCAAGATCCACGGCTGGACATGCCGCCAGTCACTGCCGGTGTAGTGCACCAAACGACGAAGCGAGAAGTCGACCCGCGCCGCGTCGAACAACGCCAACGGCAGCGGATCGGTGTTTTCCCAATCGTACAGGCCATCGGCGATACCGTCGCTGGCGGCCGACAAATCGGTACTCGGGAACACCCGCGCCAGCGCCGCAGCGGTGACACCGGAACCGCCGAGCTCATCGCCCTGCTCAACCACGTACGGATAAGGAATGTTCTGCTCGCTGACACCCACTTCCACCGTCACGGTGAAGTCGTGCATCAGCGGCACCAGTTGCTCCAGCAGATAGTTACGAAAAGCTGCCGGGTGGGTCACGGTCACGCTGTAGGTGCCTGGCAACTGGACTTTGGCGTAAGCCCGAGTGGTCTGCGGGACTTCGCCCTGGCAGAGGTAGGTCAAGCGCAATTCGGGGTAACGAAACAAGGCGCGCTGCTCGGCATCGGGCTCGACCCGATCCTTCAGATAGCGTTTGAGGGCCTGGCTCAGTGCGGTGGTGGCACGCTCGTGCAGAGCGGCAAGCCGATCCACGGCCTGCTCGGCGGTTTGAACGACAATAAAGGCTTCGGTCACGATAAGCATCCTGTGTTCTGACTTGCAGGCCTTCATCTTGCCTGCAAGTCAGCGCGATCAGAAGCCCTGAGGTGTAGAACGCGCGACAATCGCTTGCACATCCAGGCCTCGCGGCAACGTGCCATAGACTCGACCGGCGGTACCCAGGCGGCTGGCAATGAAAGCATCGCTGACACTGGCATTGCCCGCTTCCAGCAATAGCTTGGCTTGCAAGCCCAGCGCTATGTCTTCTGTCAGCTGCCGAGCGCGGTATTGAATGTCGCTGAAGTCCTGAAATGCGGCTTTCAGATGGGCGATATGCCCGGCCAGGCGCTTGTCGCCATGACCATCGCCCAATTCGGCAAAGAGTGCGTCGAGCACGCCCGACTCTTTCGACAAAGCCCGCAGCACGTCAAGGCATTGCACGTTACCGGAGCCTTCCCACGTCGAGTTCACCGGCGCCTCACGGTACAGACGCGGCAGGATGCTGTCTTCGACGTAACCGGCACCGCCCATGCACTCAGCGGCTTCATTGATCATGGCCGGTGCACGTTTGCAGATCCAGTATTTGCCCACCGCCGTCACCAGCCGGGCGAACCTGGCTTCCTGTGAGTCGTCGAGATGATCCAGAGCGCGGCCCATGCGCATGCTCAAGGCCAATGCGGCTTCACTTTCCAGCGCCAGATCGGCCAGTACGTTTTGCATCAAGGGTTGTTCGCTAAGCAAACGGCCGCCGACCATTCGATGCGCACAATGATGAGCGGCCTGAGTCAGCGCCTGACGCATCAGCGCGCTGGAACCGACCATGCAATCGAAACGGGTCATGGCAACCATCTCGATGATGGTCGGCACACCGCGCCCTTCCTCACCGACCATCCAGGCCAGAGCACCACGAAACTCCACTTCGCTGGAGGCGTTGGAGCAATTGCCGAGTTTGTTTTTCAGGCGCTGGATATAGAACTGGTTGCGGGTGTCATCCGGACGGTGGCGCGGCAGCAGGAAACAGGTCAAGCCCTTATCGGTCTGGGCCAGGGTCAGGAACGCATCGCACATCGGCGCGGAACAGAACCATTTGTGTCCGACCAGCTCATAGGCTTGGCCCGGACCTGCAGCCCCTACCGGATAAGCCTTGGTGGTATTGGCCCGCACATCGGTGCCGCCCTGCTTTTCGGTCATGGCCATGCCGATGGTGGCGCCGGCCTTATGGGCGATACCGACGTTGCGTGGGTCGTATTCGGTGGCAAGAATTTTCGGTAACCATTGCTCGGCGATGTCCGGTTGCAGTCGCAGCGCCGGCACAGAGGCGAAGGTCATGGTCAGCGGGCAACCGCTGCCGGCCTCGGCCTGGCTGTGCAGGTAGCTCATGGCCGCTCGGGCCACGTGTGCACCGGACTGCGGATCGGTCCAGGGCAATGAAGTCAGGCCATGTTCGACTGCCGTACGCATCAGTTCATGGTAGGCCGGGTGAAACTCCACCAGGTCGATGCGATGGCCATAACGGTCATGACTCGAGAACACGGGTTTGTTCTGATTGGCCAGAAAACCCGCCGCCATCAACGGCCCACCGGCCAGCGCGCCATAGCCATCAATCCGTGCTTCGGCCCAGCCAGCGCCAAATCGCCGCGCCCACTCCTGTAGCGGCAGGTCGATACGATAGAGGTTAGTGCCATCCAGCGGTGGCGGCTGATTGGTGACCTCGTGGGTTTCGGCGAACTGATGCAGGTTCATGACGGGGCTCCTTGGGGGTGGACCAGAACTCCAGTTAATCACCGCCCCCCGCCCGAACAAAGTGGCATATGCGCCTAAATATCGGCGCTTTCACCATACCCAGGACACAGCACCCGGCGATACAAAACCGCCTGTAGCTCCTCGAATTTCACCGGTTTGCTCAAATAATCCGTCATCCCGGCCGCCTGGCAATGCTCACGTTCGGCACTCTGGGCCACCACCAGCACCGGCAGCTCTGCGCTACCTGGCAGAGCGCGCAATTGGCCGCAGATCGAGATGCCATCAAGCTGCGGCAGCTGACAATCGAGCAACACCGCATCAAAGGATTCTCGCCGCAACAGCTCCAGCATCGCCCGACCACTGTCCGCCGTGCGCACTCGATAACCCAACTTGAGCAGCATGCCGCGCACCACCAATTGATTGATGCTGTTGTCATCGACCAACAACACTGTGCACTCCTGAGGCACACGACGAACAATCGGCGCACGCCCTTTGAAGGTTTGCTCAGCCGGGGACGGCTGCACGCTGCGAACATCGAACTCGACGTCCAACTGGAAACGACTGCCGCGTCCAGGCTCCGATTGATGGGTCAAACGCCCGCCCAACAGTTCGATCAACTGCCGGCAAATTGCCAGACCGACTCCCAACCCGCCGTACTCGCGGGTCATCGAACCGTCGAGCTGGAAGAATCGCTGATACAGGGTGGCTTCATCCAGATCGGTGAACCCGATACCAGTGTCGATCACTGCGAAGGACAGCGCCATCCGCCCCTCGTCCGCCGACTTTCCGGTCACCCGCAACACCACCCCACCCACGCGGGTGAACTTGATGGCGTTGTCCAACAAGCACTCCAGGCATTGAATCAGCTTTGTGTTGTCACCTTGCAGGCGGTCTGGCAGACCCGTCGCCACCTCGAACTCAATATCCAGCGCCTTGCTCATGGCATTGGCGGCGAACTGCATTCGCAGCCTGTCGAGCACGCCACGCAGGCTGAAATCTTCCGTTTGCACCTTGAGCCTGCCGGCCTGCAACTCCGTCAGGGTCAGGATGCCATTGACCATGCGCATCATGTCCCGCGCCGAGCTGGCGGCAGTCTGTTGGTATTGCTCCAGCTCCGGTTCCATATCCATGGTCTGCATGAGTTCCAATGAACCGATCACCCCGTTCATTGGCGTGCGCAACTCATGGGTCAGGGTCGCAAGAAACTCATCCTTGAGCCGGTTGCTGTGGGCCAACGCCTGGTTCAACACTTCGAGTTTCTGACCGGCATCGAACAAAGTCTGGGCCTGCTGTTCGCGCATCGAATTGATACGATCGGCCAGCGCCAGCGACAGCAATGCCACTTCAATTGCCGAACCGATCTGACTGGCATACATGGTCAAGAACACGTTAGGCAGATAACCCAACACCATCAGCGTGTTGATCACGCCACCAAACAGAAACGCCGACCAGGCGATGATGAAATACCGCGCCACTCGCAGACCGCGCCACCAGGCAAAAATCCCTGCTGCGAAGATCGTCACGGTAAAGGCCAACGCCAACGCCGTCGCCAAACGCAAGGCCAGGGCATAGCTGGTCATCAACGACAGTGCAATCACCACCGCGCTGCACGCGATCAGCAGCAATAGCAGCCGATCGAGCCAGCGGCTGTGGCGGGCCATCTGCAAAAAGCTGCGGGCAAACTGACTGCCGAACAAACCCGCAGCACCGATGAAGAAAGGTGTCGAGGCGTTGGCCCACCAAGGGTTGTTCGGCCAGAAATACTCGACCGCGGCACCATTCACCGACAGTTGGTACAAACCGAACGAAGCGATATAGAGGATGTAGTAGAGATAGCTGGTGTCACGTACAGCGAGGTAGATGAACAGGTTGTAGACCAGCATGCCCAGCAGTACGCCATAGATCAGGCCCAGTACATACAGACGCACCGGTTGCTCTTCCACAAAGGCGGTACTCGACCAAAGGGTCAGCGGAGCCTGGATCGAGCCTTGGCTTTGCAGGCGCAGATACACGATTTTGTGCTGATCCGGCGCGAAATCCAGGTCAAACAGATAGTTATTCTGGCGGATCTGCCGGCTGGAAAACGGCAAGGCGTCGCCCGTACGCTGGACCAATTGATAGCGGCCTGCAGCATCGGGGAGGTACAAGTCGAGGTGATCAAGGGGCGGATAGGCCAATTCCAACAACCAGTTGCGCTGAGCGGCAGGGTTGTTCGGGCGGTAATGCAAATCAATTTTCAGCCAGAATGCCGAGTGAGAGTAACCGGCATTGAGGGTGGCTTTATCGTGAGTTTTGAAGCTGCCGGCCAGCGCCTGCGAACTGACATCGTCAATACTGGCCTCGCCGCCCACGTCTTCGAACACCTGCATCACCCGGCCCAAAGGGAGGCTTTGAGTGAACTCATCAAACTCGGTCGCGCAAGCCAGCATCGGCAAGCTCAACAGCAACATCAGCAAATAGCGCATAAAGCCCCAGCGTGGCCTGTCCGGTTGTGTCAGGAAGCCCCCCATTCCCTTTGAGTAGACGTAAAACCGGCATTACCTGTTATTGGTTTGGATCCACTCTAGCATAGCCGTTGATGGCCATTGAACACCATTAAAAACTTTAGTTTAAAGGCTCTAGAACGGGCCTCTCAGTGAAATCAGTTGATCTAGAGCTGTTTGTCTGAGCAGGTTGTGATAAGGCCCGTGTAAGCAACTGTCGCTACATGCCTTTGCAGGAGCAGCCGGTCGACGCTCGATTGCTCGCGATGGTCGTTAACGATTACGCGTGCTTCCTGACGAAATGCGTCAGCTTCAAGTCCATCGCGAGCAATCGAGCGTCGACCGGCTGCTCCTACGGTTTTGCATTCGCCCGCCATCTTTATAGGGCCGGCCACTGCCCCGGAAAAAAGCGTTTGGTGGTAAGCTCGCGCACCATGAATATCTATAGCTCTCGCCCCGTTGTCCTCTGTCTCTCCGGCCACGACCCAAGTGGTGGCGCCGGCTTGCAGGCAGATATCGAAGCCCTGCTCGCTCAGGGTTGTCATGCGGCTCCCGCCGTTACCGCCCTGACCGTGCAAGACACGGTCAACGTCAGCGATTTCCGCGTCCTGGATCGCGAGTGGGTGTTGGCTCAAGCCAATGCCGTGCTCAACGATTCGACCGTCGCAGCGGTCAAGCTGGGCATGCTCGGCTCGCTGCAGATGGTCGACACCGTGGTCGAACTACTCCAGGCGCACCCGCATCTGCCGCTGGTCTGTGACCCGGTATTGCGTGCCGGTGGCGGCGGTCGTCTGGGTAAAGATGAAGTCGGCTACGCCATGCGCGAACGACTGTTGCCGTTGGCGACTATCGCGACACCTAACCTTCCCGAAGCCCGCATCCTCGCTGAACTGCCGCAAGGCTCTCCTGACGAGTGCGCAGAGAAACTCCTGGCCTACTGCGAACACCTGCTGATCACCGGCGGCCATGGCGATGAACATGAAGTGCATAATCGCCTTTACAGCCGCGATGGCAGTCGTCAAACCTATACCTGTCAGCGCTTGCCGGGCAGTTATCACGGCTCGGGCTGCACCTTGGCCAGCGCCTTGGCCGGTCGCCTGGCCTTGGGCGAAAACCTCGCCAGTGCCGTGCAATCCGCTCTGAATTACACTTGGCGCACCCTGCGTGATGCCGAACAGCTTGGCAAAGGCCAGTTCGTCCCGCGCCGTCTGCCGCTGGACTTTTGCTCGTAACGCATGAGGCTTGCTCGATGAAACTACGTGGCCTGTACGCCATTACCGACAGCCAACTGCTGGCCGGCAAATTTCTGCCCTATGTGGAAGCGGCGCTGGATGGCGGCGTCACGCTGCTGCAGTACCGCGACAAGAGCAGCGACGAAGCCCGTCGGCTGCGCGAAGCCGAAACCCTGCGCACCTTGTGCGAGCGATACAACGCCCAGTTGATCATCAATGACGATGCCGAACTGGCTGCGCGCCTTGGCGTCGGCGTACACCTGGGTCAGACCGACGGCCCGCTGACACCGGCCCGGGCACTGCTCGGGCGCACGGCGATCATCGGTTCCACCTGCCACAGTCAGCTCGAACTCGCCGAACAAGCCGCCAAAGAAGGCGCCAGCTATGTCGCCTTCGGTCGCTTCTTCAACTCCAACACCAAGCCCGGCGCGCCGGCGGCAACCCTTGAGTTGCTTGACCAGGCCCGGACCAAATTGCACCTGCCGATTTGCGTGATTGGCGGCATCACCCTGGAAAACGCCGCCCCATTAGTGGCCCACGGCGCTGATCTGCTGGCCGTGGTCCACGGCCTGTTCGGCGCAGAGAACACCCAGGAAGTGACGCGTCGCGCCCGTGCCTTCAAAGCCCTGCTTCATATCTAAATAGCCGAATCCTGATTCAGAGAGCCCGATCATGTCTCGTTCCGAAACCCTGTTTGCCAATGCCCAGAAACACATTCCCGGCGGCGTAAACTCGCCCGTTCGTGCATTCAAGAGCGTCGGCGGCACGCCGTTGTTCTTCAAGCACGCCGAAGGCGCCTATGTGACGGACGAGGATGACAAACGCTATGTCGACTACGTGGGTTCCTGGGGCCCGATGATCCTTGGCCACAGCCACCCGGAGGTGCTCGATGCAGTGCGCAAGCAGCTCGAACACGGCCTGTCCTATGGTGCCCCGACGGAGATGGAAACCCGGATGGCCGATCTGGTCTGCTCCATCGTGCCATCGATGGAGATGGTCCGCATGGTCAGCTCCGGCACTGAAGCGACCATGAGCGCGATCCGTCTGGCCCGTGGTTTCACTGGCCGCGACAGCATCATCAAGTTCGAAGGCTGCTACCACGGCCACTCTGACAGTCTGCTGGTCAAAGCCGGTTCCGGCGCACTGACCCAAGGCGTTCCAAGCTCTGCCGGCGTACCCGCCGCGTTCGCCAAACATACCCTGACCCTGCCGTTCAACGACATCGGCGCAGTCGAGCAAATGCTCAGTGAAGTCGGTCAGGAAGTGGCGTGCATCATTGTCGAGCCAGTGGCTGGCAACATGAACTGCGTACCACCGGCGCCGGGCTTCCTCGAAGGCCTGCGCACGCTCTGCGACAAACATGGCGTGGTGCTGATTTTCGACGAAGTGATGACCGGCTTCCGCGTCGCCCTCGGTGGCGCCCAGGCGCACTATGGTGTGACCCCGGACCTGAGCACTTTCGGAAAAATCATTGGCGGCGGCATGCCGGTGGGCTGCTTCGGCGGCAAACGCGAAATCATGTCGCACATTGCCCCGTTGGGTCCGGTCTACCAGGCCGGTACTCTGTCCGGCAACCCCCTGGCCATGGCTGCGGGCCTGACCACCCTGCGCCTGATCAGCCGTCCAGGCTTCCACGCAGAGTTGAGCGACTACACCACTCGCCTGCTCGATGGCCTGCAACAGCGCGCCGACGCAGCCGGTATTCCGTTCGTGACCACTCAGGCCGGCGGCATGTTCGGGCTGTACTTCAGCGGTGCTGACGACATCGTGACCTTCGACGACGTCATGTCCAGCGACGCCGGCCTGTTCAAACGCTTCTTCCACCTGATGCTCGAAGGCGGCGTTTACCTGGCACCGAGTGCCTTTGAGGCCGGTTTCACTTCGATAGCCCATGGCGATGCCGAGCTGAAACTGACTCTGGATGCTGCTGAGCGTGCATTTGCTGCTTTGAAATAAGCCGACCAATGACCAATCTGACGCTGCTTGCGCGGCGTCCGGATTTTTCCCAGGTCTTTACGTCTCTTTTCCGCCCTTCAAGGCACGAAATTTCCTACAAACCGGACGATATCGGGCCGCGCAGCAGAAAAACGAGTAAAGACTTTGTAAGGTTGGCCCTGCTTATTTCATAATGCGCGCTTATTGGATCCCTCGATGGGTCCGCGCGCCCCTCAGAGGTAAGTCGATTCCCATGAACCGCACCGGCCGCGCCCTTGCATTGGGCTGCCTGTTGCTCCTTCAGCCCCTGCTCGCGCAAGCACAAGCAGGCGGCAACTCGTTGTTGATCCCAGCGATGGGTCGCTGCACCCTCAATACTCAGCCACAAGACCAGTCAGAGGCGCTTGCCGCCTGCAAGAAAGCGTCGGATGCCGGGGATGCGCAAGCACAATACGAGTTGGGTGAATTCTATTACGAGGGCAAAAATGCGCCGCGTGACCTCAATCAAGCCCTGAGCTACTTCGAAAAAGCCTCTCTGCAAGGCCATGCCCAGGCGCAATTCAAACTCGGCACCATGTTTTTCCACGGAGAAGGCGTTCCGGCCAATAACATTCAGGCGTATATCGTACTGAAGATGGCGGCGGTCAATGGCGCCGAGGATGCTCTGGACACTGCCGACGAAGTCGCTCAACACATGCAGCGTGACGAGCTGGAAGTCGCGACGCAGGTGCTCGGGCAGATTTTCCGCAAATACCTGCTGGAACTGCAAAGCGCCGATGGGCGCTCACCGTTTTCGCCACTGCCTTAAGCTCTGCATCGCCTTTCTGACGCTATCGCGGGCAAGCCTCGCTCCTACGGTTGTATGTGATCCGTAGGAGCAAGGCTTGCCCGCGATTGGCTGCGACTCGGTCTCGGGTGTTACTTCTCCGGCATCGGCATCGGAAACGGCATGACATTGCTCATACCGCGCGCTTCAGTGATCTTCGGCGTGCCCAGACGCTCGACTTCGTCGATGCGCACGATCGAATGCATTGGCACAAAACTGCGCACCACGCCTTCGAACTGCGCCTTGAGCTTCTCTTCGCCCGGGTCGACGACCAGCTGTGTGCGCTCGCCAAAGACGAACTCTTCCACTTCCAGGAAGCCCCACAGATCACTTTGATAGATCTGCTTGGCGTACATTTCGAACACTTGGCCCTGGTTGAGGAAAATCACCTTGTAGATTGGAGCTTCACGTTTGGTCATGGTGGGCGGGTAACAAATCGGGGGATATAAAAGAGGGCGCAAACTATAGCATAGCCACCCGATGCACAACGCTAGGAACCTCGGGTCGTGACCACTATAATGCGCGGTTCTTTGAATCACTTGATGAACTCCCATGGCCAAGAAGCTTTACATCGAAACCCACGGTTGCCAAATGAACGAGTACGACAGCTCGCGCATGGTCGATCTGCTGGGTGAACATCAGGCCCTGGAAGTCACCGCACGCGCCGAAGACGCGGACGTCATCCTGCTCAACACCTGTTCGATCCGCGAACGCGCCCAGGACCGGGTGTATTCCCAGCTCGGCCGCTGGCGCGAGTTGAAACTGGCCAACCCGGACATGGTCATCGCCGTCGGCGGTTGCGTGGCCAGCCAGGAAGGCGCGGCAATCCGCGACCGCGCACCCTATGTCGACGTGGTCTTCGGCCCGCAGACCCTGCACCGCCTACCGGAAATGATCGACGCCGCGCGCATCACCAAGCTGCCGCAAGTTGACGTTTCATTCCCGGAAATTGAAAAATTCGATCATCTGCCAGAACCGCGTATCGACGGCCCGAGCGCCTACGTCTCGGTCATGGAAGGCTGCAGCAAGTACTGCACGTTCTGCGTAGTGCCTTATACCCGCGGCGAAGAAGTCAGCCGGCCATTCGACGATGTGCTTGCCGAAATCATTCACCTGGCCGAAAACGGCGTACGTGAAGTCACCTTGCTTGGGCAAAACGTCAACGGCTATCGCGGCCAGACTCATGACGGTCGTCTGGCGGACCTGGCCGAACTGATCCGCGTGGTCGCCGCCGTCGATGGTATCGAACGTATTCGCTACACCACTTCGCACCCGCTGGAGTTCTCCGACAGCCTGATCCAGGCCCATGCCGAAGTCCCGGAGCTGGTCAAACATCTGCATTTGCCGGTGCAATCAGGCTCGGATCGCATTTTGGCGGCGATGAAGCGCAACCACACGGCACTGGAATACAAGTCCAAACTGCGCAAGCTGCGGGCCGCCGTGCCGGGTATCTGCATCAGTTCGGACTTCATCGTCGGCTTCCCCGGCGAGACCGAAAAAGACTTCGAACAGACCATGAAGCTGATCGAAGACGTCGGTTTCGACTTTTCCTACTCGTTCGTCTACAGCCAACGCCCGGGCACCCCGGCCGCGGATCTGGCCGACGAGACTCCGGAAGAGCTGAAAAAAGAGCGCCTGAACGCCCTGCAACATCGTCTCAACCAGCAAGGCTTCGAGATCAGCCGACAAATGGTTGGCTCCACCCAGCGCATTCTGGTGACCGATTATTCGAAGAAAGACCCGGGCGAACTGCAGGGGCGCACCGAGAATAATCGTATCGTCAACTTCCGCTGCGACAATCCCACGTTGATCGGCCAGTTCGCTGACGTGCGTATCGATGCCGCGCAACCGCACTCGCTGCGTGGTTCGCTGCTGCGGTAATCGTCAAGACACTGGAGATCGAATGTGGGAGCGGGCTTGCTCGCGATAATGGACTTTCATTCAACATTGATGTTGCCTGATACACCGCTATCGCGAGCAAGCCCGCTCCCACATTGTAACTGCGTTGTTCTTGAGGACGCGCTCATCCATTTAAGAGCTTTCGCACCCAGGCCACTGGCGTTATCCTTGATTCCATATCAATTGCCTTAGGGCGGCTAAAAACGACCTTGAACGCACCCATAGCACCGCATCGTTTCATCCTCGAGCCTTTTGAGGCTCGCCGCTTCGCCAATCTGTGCGGGCAATTCGACGAGCATTTGCGCCTGATCGAACAGCGCCTGACCATCGAGATCCGCAACCGCGGAAACCAGTTCGAATTGATCGGCGAACCCAAACACACCACCTCCGCGGAAAACCTCCTGCGCCGTCTGTACCGGGAAACCAAGGGTACCGAGCTGTCGCCGGACATGGTTCACCTGTTCCTGCAGGAATCTGCGGTGGAAGAGCTGGACAGCTTTCCGGCCGCCGAACCCGCCGTCGCATTGCGCACCAAAAAAGGCATGATTCGCCCTCGCGGCCCGAATCAGCAGCGCTATGTAAAGGAAATTCTCGGCAACGACATCAACTTCGGCATCGGCCCGGCCGGTACCGGCAAGACCTATCTGGCGGTGGCCTGCGCGGTCGACGCTTTGGAGCGCGAGCAAGTACGCCGCATCCTGCTGGTGCGTCCAGCGGTCGAGGCCGGCGAAAAACTCGGCTTCCTGCCCGGCGATCTGGCACAGAAAATCGACCCGTATCTGCGTCCGCTGTATGACGCGCTGTACGAAATGCTGGGTTTCGAACACGTCGCCAAGCTGATCGAGCGTCAAGTGATCGAGATCGCGCCGCTGGCCTATATGCGCGGACGAACGCTGAACAACAGCTTCATCATTCTTGACGAAAGCCAGAACACCACCGTCGAGCAGATGAAGATGTTCCTGACGCGGATCGGCTTCGGCTCCACCGCGGTCATCACTGGCGACATCACCCAGATCGACTTGCCCAAAGGCACGCGCTCGGGTCTGACCCACGTGATCGATGTGCTCAAGGATGTGCCGGGTATCAGCTTTACCCACTTCACCTCCAAAGATGTCGTGCGCCATCCGCTGGTGCAACGCATCGTCGAAGCCTACGAGCGTTTCGAGCATCGCGCTGAAGGCGAGCCGGTCAAATTTTCCTCTGCGAAGGACAGTCGCCGCGATGCTTGAGCTTGATCTGCAACTGGCAACCGATGCCCCTGCCCCCAGCGAAGCCGAGTTCCGCCAATGGTGCGGGCTGGCCCTGCGACAACGCACCGCCGACTCCGAGCTGACCATCCGCCTGGTCGACGAGCCAGAAGGCCGTGAGTTGAACCACACCTGGCGGCAAAAGGATTACGCCACCAACGTACTGTCCTTCCCTGCCGATGTGCCGGACGAGCTGCTGGACATCCCGCTGCTCGGCGATCTGGTGATCTGCGTGCCCGTGGTCGTCCGCGAGGCAGCCGAACAAGGCAAGGCACTCAACGCCCATTGGGCACACCTGGTCATTCACGGCTGCTTGCATCTGCTGGGTTACGACCACATCGATGACGATGAAGCCGAAGAAATGGAAGCACTGGAACGAACGTTGCTTGCTGAACTGGGTCATCCTGACCCGTATGCAGATGACGAAACCTGCGAACCTCCAACTGTAATAACCAAGGATTTAGAGTAATCGCTATGAGCGAAGACCGATCGAGCAGCGGGCAAAAGTCCTGGCTGGGCAAACTGACCCAGGCTTTTGCCCACGAACCGAAAAACCGTCAGGAGCTGCTGGAGCTGTTGCGCGAAGCCCATCAGAACAAGTTGCTGGACAGCGAAGCGCTGGCCATCGTGGAAGGTGCCATCCAGGTCGCTGACCTGCAAGTACGGGACATCATGGTTCCGCGCTCGCAGATGATCAGCATCAAGGCGGCCCATACACCCCGCGAATTCCTCCCGGCAGTCATCGATTCCGCGCACTCGCGCTACCCGGTGATTGGTGAAAGCCACGACGACGTCATGGGCGTCCTGCTGGCCAAGGATCTGCTGCCGCTGATCCTTCAGGAAAACGGCGACAGCTTCAACGTCAAGGATTTGCTGCGTCCGGCGACCTTCGTCCCCGAGTCCAAGCGCCTGAACGTGCTGCTGCGCGAATTCCGCGCCAATCATAATCACATGGCCATCGTCATCGACGAATACGGCGGCGTGGCTGGCCTGGTGACCATTGAAGACGTGCTGGAACAGATCGTCGGCGATATCGAAGACGAGCACGACGTCGAGGAAGACAGCTACATCAAGCCGCTGCCCAGCGGTGACTTCCTGATCAAGGCGCTGACCCCGATCGAGAACTTCAACGAGTTCTTCGACAGTGAATTCTCCGACGATGAATTCGACACCGTCGGCGGCCTGGTGATGAGCGCGTTCGGGCATCTGCCTAAACGCAATGAAATTACCGAAATTGGCGCCTATCGCTTCCGCATTCTGAATGCCGACAGCCGCCGGATTCACCTGCTGCGCCTGACTCCTATTGCCCGTTAAGGACTGAAATGCGTTGGATCACCCGCCCCGGCTGGCCCGGTAACCTGCTGGCCGTGGCGGCCGGTGCACTCACCACCCTGGCGTTGGCGCCGTTCGATATCTGGCCACTGGCATTACTGGCTGCCGGTTTTTTCTATGCCGGCTTGCGTGAACTGACGCCCCGTCAGGCGCTGGGGCGTGGCTGGTGTTTCGGCTTTGGCCTGTTTGGCGCCGGCACCAGTTGGATCTACTACAGCATTCACAACTTTGGCGGCGCTTCGGTGCTGCTGGCCGGGTTGCTGATGCTGGCTTTCACCGCTGCGATTGCCTGGTTCTTCGCCCTGCCCGCCTGGCTCTGGGCGCGCTGGCTGCGCCGTAACGAAGCGCCGCTGGCCGATGCCTTGGCCTTTGCCGCGTTGTGGCTGGCCCAGGAAGCGTTCCGTGGCTGGTTTCTGACCGGTTTCCCGTGGCTTTATTCCGGCTACAGCCAACTCAATGGCCCGCTGGCCGGGCTCGCACCATTGGGAGGCATGTGGCTGATTTCCTTCAGCCTGGCGCTGACCGCCGCGCTTGTGTACAACCTGCCACGCCTGATCAAGGCCGGACGCAAAGGGTTTATCGTCGCAGGCCTGCTGTTGCTGGCCGCACCATGGGTCATCAGCCTGTCGCTCAAGGGCCACGCCTGGACCAGCCCTTCGGGCAACCCGCTGAGCGTCGCGGCGATTCAAGGCAACATCGAACAAAGCATGAAGTGGGACCCGGCGCAGCTCAACAAGCAGCTGGCGCTGTACCGCGACATGAGCTTGAGCTCCAAACGCGTCGACCTGCTAATCTGGCCGGAAACCGCGGTCCCGGTGCTCAAGGAGTCTGCCGAGGGCTACCTGAACATGATGGGCAGCTTCGCCGCCGAACGTAACTCGACACTGATTACCGGTGTGCCGATCCGCCAGCAAGTGCGCCACGAAAAACGCTACTTCAATGGCATCACCGTGGTAGGCGAAGGCGACGGTACTTACCTCAAGCAGAAACTGGTGCCGTTTGGTGAGTACGTACCACTGCAAGAAGTGCTGCGAGGCCTGATTGCGTTCTTCGACCTGCCAATGTCGGATTTCGCCCGTGGTCCGGCTGATCAGCCGTTGCTGCAAGCCAAGGGCTATCAGATTGCACCATTCATCTGCTACGAAGTGGTCTACCCGGAATTCGCAGCCAGCCTTTCGGCCCGCAGCGACCTGCTGCTGACCATCAGCAACGACACCTGGTTCGGCACCTCCATCGGCCCGCTGCAACACTTGCAGATGGCACAGATGCGCGCCCTGGAAGCCGGACGCTGGATGATTCGCGCCACCAACAACGGCGTCACTGGTTTGATCGACCCATTTGGCAAGATCACCGTGCAGATCCCGCAATTCGAACGCGGCATCCTCTACGGCGAAGTGGTGCCAATGCACAACCTGACACCTTACCTGCAATGGCGTTCGTGGCCGCTGATCATTCTGTGCATGCTGCTGTTCGGTTGGGCGCTACTGGCCAGCCGGATTGCCAAGACGGTTTAACACCCAGGATCCGGGTGCCCGCAAAAAGATCGTCCGAACGCCTTCGGACGATCTTTTGACTTTCAGCGGTAGAACAACGAATAACCGATCTGCCCTACGGCCTCATTCAGCAACAGGCCACTTTGCCAAATCGACTTGAACTCGGGCATCCAGCCTCCGAACGGCTGGGCATTATCAACACCCAAAAAGCCCACCGGTGCAGCCACGACGGTGAAACCTGCCCGCTCGAAACTCCACACTGAACGCGGCATATGCCAGGCCTGGGTCACCACAACCACCCGTTTGATACCCTGCGGCACAAGCACCTCAGCGCTGAACTGAGCGTTCTCCCAGGTCGTGCGACTGCGCCCTTCCTGCCAACTGACCGCCACACCAAAATCATCCTGCATGGACTCGGCCATCATTGCCGCCTCAGTGGGCGGTGTTCCGTAATGCAAGCCGCCACTGGTCAACACCGGCAAACCCGAGGCCTTGGCCAGGCGGGCCGCATAACGCTCGCGCTCCAGCCCCACGCCGGTAGGCTGGTCAGAGCCCCACGCCGGATCGCCCCGTTCCCGGCCCGAGCCCAAGACCACAATCGCATCCGCGCGCTCGGCCAGCGTCGCCCATTCGCTACGGGCCAGTGGCGGATCGCGTTCAAGCGCCCGGGCACTCCATTCCACGACAACCGGCAAACTCATCAACCAGAAACCACCAACCCCCAGCGCAAAAAAAGCGCCTGCCAAGCGGGGTCGGGAGCGACGGAACCACCAGGCAGCCAGAAGCAACAGCAAAAAAATGCCGGGCGGCAAAAAAAGTTGTTTGACGAAATAACGAAAAGGCATCGAGCATCTCCAAAGATGCCCGAAGCCTAAGTGGGTTGAAGCAAAGCAACAACAGGTTCTGTAGGCATTTCAATCGAAAAGCCTGAACGTGTGACGTCATGCAATGCACTTGAGCGGGGCTGCAGACTCTTATTTGAACAGCTGGGACCGGAGCTTTGCCGCGTCCCCAACAGGTGCTTTGCCTCTCAACCAGATGATTTTGGCCGTATGTGGTACTTCTTTATGTTTTACGGCTTCCAACACGTTTGAATGTGCCTCACGTATGCTGCGGTCCAGATAGGCCTTGATCAACTCAAACTCAGCGCGACTCAAACCACGCAGCTCCAACTCGACAGGACGTTCATCGCGCAACTGGCCTGCCGTTCTTGCCGCATCCAGGGCCAGACCAAGACGATCAATCAGCCGTTCGTACAACTCGGGTTTTGTTTCTTTTCGCTGCGACTCAACCATCCGTTCACCTCATTGAACATAAGACTCACTCCCCTTTAAGAGCTTAGTCCCACTGAGAAAACCGGCCTGTTGCCGCGACCAACGGCCCCTGAGGCCCTGCCGGGTGCAATCAGGGTTTCCCTCGGTAGAGCGCGGTCATGTATGCTACGGCGCTTCCTGTAACTCCACTTCCAGCTCGACTGGGCACCGAAAACGCCACATTTGGCGTCGTCACCGCCCAGCGTCGCATTGAAGAGGATTAGGCCACCCCTATTCAGTTCAAAAGTAGCCATGCACGAACAATATCAGCCCCGTGAAATCGAAGCCGCCGCCCAGTCGTTCTGGGACGAGCAAAAGTCCTTTGAAGTCAGTGAACAGCCAGGCAAGGAGACGTTCTACTGCCTGTCGATGTTCCCTTACCCCAGCGGCAAGCTACACATGGGGCATGTGCGCAACTACACCATCGGCGACGTGATCTCCCGCTATCAGCGCATGCAAGGCAAAAACGTCCTGCAACCCATGGGTTGGGATGCCTTCGGCATGCCGGCAGAAAACGCCGCGATGAAAAACAACGTCGCACCGGCCAAGTGGACTTACGAAAACATCGCCTACATGAAGACCCAGCTGCGAAGCCTGGGCCTGGCGGTCGACTGGTCGCGCGAAGTCACCACCTGCAAACCTGATTACTATCGCTGGGAACAATGGCTGTTCACTCGCCTGTTCGAAAAAGGCGTGATCTATCGCAAGAACGGCACCGTCAACTGGGACCCGGTAGACCAGACCGTTCTGGCCAACGAACAGGTGATCGATGGTCGCGGCTGGCGTTCCGGCGCGCTGATCGAGAAGCGCGAAATCCCGATGTACTACTTCAAGATCACCGCCTACGCGGATGAGTTGCTGGAGAGTCTCGACGATTTGCCAGGCTGGCCTGAGCAAGTCAAAACCATGCAGCGCAACTGGATCGGCAAATCCCGCGGCATGGAAGTGCAGTTCCCATACAACGTCGACTCGATCGGCGAAACCGGCACACTGAAAGTCTTCACCACCCGTCCGGACACCCTGATGGGCGCGACCTACGTTGCCGTGGCAGCCGAGCACCACCTGGCGACCCTGGCGGCGCAGAACAACCCTGAACTGCAAGCGTTCATTGCTGAATGCAAAGGCGGCAGCGTGGCCGAAGCCGACGTTGCCACCCAGGAGAAAAAAGGCCTGCCGACCTCGCTGTTCGTCGAGCACCCGTTGACCGGCGAAAAGCTGCCGGTCTGGGTCGCCAACTACGTGCTGATGCACTACGGCGATGGCGCGGTTATGGCTGTGCCGGCTCACGATGAGCGTGACTTCGAATTCGCCACCAAGTACGGTCTGCCGATCAAATCCGTGGTGCGCACCAGCGCAGGCGACGAGAACCCGGCCCCATGGCAAGACGCCTACGGCGAATACGGCACGCTGATCAATTCCGGTGAATTCGACGGCCTGGACTTCGCTGGCGCGTTCGACGCCATGGAAGTTGCCCTGATCAAGAAAAACCTCGGCGCCTCGCGCACCCAGTTCCGTCTGCGCGACTGGGGCATCAGCCGTCAGCGTTACTGGGGCTGCCCGATCCCGATCATCCACTGCGATACCTGCGGTGACGTGCCGGTGCCGGAAGACCAGCTGCCTGTCGTGCTGCCCGAAGACGTCGTACCCGACGGCGCCGGTTCGCCTTTGGCGCGCATGCCCGAGTTCTATGAATGCAGCTGCCCGAAATGCGGCAAACCGGCCAAGCGTGAAACCGACACCATGGACACCTTCGTCGAGTCGTCCTGGTACTACGCCCGTTACGCCTCGCCGCATTACGAAGGTGGTTTGGTCGACCCGGCTGCTGCCAACCACTGGCTGCCGGTCGATCAATACATCGGCGGCATCGAACACGCCATTCTTCATCTGCTCTACGCGCGCTTCTTCCACAAACTGATGCGCGACGAAGGCCTGGTCAGCTCCAACGAGCCATTCAAGAACCTGCTGACCCAGGGCATGGTGATCGCCGAGACTTACTACCGTCGCGAAGCCAATGGCAGCTTCACCTGGTACAACCCGGCGGACGTTGAACTCGAGCGCGACAGCAAGGCCAAGATCATTGGTGCCAAGCTGATCAGCGACGGCCTGCCCGTCGAAATCGGCGGCACCGAGAAGATGGCCAAGTCGAAAAACAACGGCGTTGACCCGCAGTCGATGATCGACCAGTACGGCGCCGACACCTGCCGCCTGTTCATGATGTTCGCCTCGCCGCCCGACATGAGCCTGGAGTGGTCCGACTCCGGCGTCGAGGGCTCGCACCGTTTCCTCAAGCGTGTCTGGCGCCTGGCGCAGACCCACGTTGGCCAAGGCCTGCCGGGCGCACTGGATCTCGGTACGCTGAACGACGAACAAAAAGTCATTCGTCGGGCTATCCACCTGGCAATCAAACAGGCCAGCCAGGACGTCGGCCAGTACCACAAATTCAACACCGCCATCGCTCAGGTGATGACGCTGATGAACGTGCTGGAAAAAGCCCCGCAAGGCACCGATCAGGATCGCGCGCTGATTCACGAAGGCCTGGAAACCGTTGCCCTGTTGCTGGCGCCCATCACGCCGCACATCAGCCATGAACTGTGGCATCGACTGGGTCACGCCGATCCAGTGATCGACGCCGGCTGGCCGGTTCTGGATGACAGCGCGCTGGTGCAGGACAGCCTGCAACTGGTGATTCAGGTCAACGGCAAGCTGCGCGGTCAGATCGAAATGCCTGCCAGCGCCAGCCGCGAAGAAGTTGAAGCCGCTGCGCGGACCAATGAAAACGTGCTGCGTTTCACCGAAGGCCTGACTATTCGTAAAGTGATCGTAGTGCCCGGCAAACTGGTCAATATCGTCGCTAGCTAATTGGATCAGGCGCCAGGTCGCTGACCTGGCGCCGAACAAATCCTCCAGGGCCGCACAGTCGACCCACATGGTTTGAAGGGGAGCACCAAGATGATCAAACGCAATCTGCTGGTTATGGGCCTCGCGGTACTGCTGAGCGCCTGCGGCTTCCAGCTGCGCGGCACCGGCACCACCGAGCTCGCTATCAAAGAACTCGACTTGAATGCCCGCAACGCCTACGGTGAGACCGTCACGCAACTGCGTCAGGTACTTCAGAACAGCGGCGTCAAAGTCTACGCCGGCGCGCCGTACAAGCTGACGCTGACTGATGAACAGGAATCCCAGCGCGCCCTCAGCTATGCCGGTGCAGGCCGCTCGGCCGAATACGAGCTGACCTCCGTGCTGTACTACGATATTCAGGGTCACGATAATCTGTCGTTACTCAGTGATAAGTTGCAAGTGCAGAAAGTCTTCCTCCACGACGGTAACAACCTGGTAGGTTCCGACCAGGAAGCGGCCGAAACACGTCAGGAAATGCGTCGTGACCTCGTACAGCGCATGGTGCTGCGTCTGCAACAGCTGAGCCCGGAACAACTGGATAAACTGCAGCAAACCGCGGATGCCAGAGCCAAGGCTGACGCCGAAGCACTGAAAGCGGCACAAAAGGCTGAAGCGGAAACGCCTCGCCAATCGCCTCTGCAATTGCAGAACCAATAAGCCTTACGGGGCGCTCCAGCGCCCCGTTCGCCTCTTCTTATGAAGCTTGCCCCCGCCCAGCTCGCCAAACATCTGCAAGGCAACCTTGCGCCTGTGTACATTATCAGTGGCGATGACCCGTTGCTGTGCCAGGAAGCCGCCGATGCCATCCGTTCTGCTGCCCGCCAGCAAGGCTTCGATGAGCGCCAGGTGTTCAGCGCCGATGCCAGCTTCGATTGGGGCACGCTGCTGCAAGCGGGCGCCAGCATGTCGCTCTTCGCCGAAAAGCGCTTATTGGAACTGCGTCTGCCTTCTGGCAAGCCCGGTGACAAAGGCGCTGCTGCGTTCATTGAATACTGCTCGCGCCCTGCCGAAGACACCCTGCTGCTGATCAGTCTGCCCAAGCTCGACGCCAGTGCGCAGAAAACCAAGTGGGGCAAAGCGCTGATCGAAGGTCAGCAAACCCAGTTCGTGCAGATCTGGCCGGTGGATGCCAGCCAGCTGCCACAATGGATTCGTCAACGCTTGTCTCAGGCCGGTCTTTCCGCCAGCCAGGACGCTGTCGAACTGATTGCCGCGCGAGTGGAAGGCAACCTGCTGGCCGCCGCGCAGGAAATTGAAAAGCTCAAACTGATGGCCGAAGGTGGTCAGATCACCGTCGATACGGTGCAAGCCGCGGTTGCCGACAGTGCACGCTTCGATGTCTTCGGGCTGGTGGATGCGATTCTCAACGGTGAAGCCGCCCACGCCTTGCGCATGCTCGAAGGCCTGCGCGGCGAAGGCGTCGAACCGCCGGTGATTCTCTGGGCCCTGGCCCGAGAGCTGCGCCTGCTGGCCAACCTGTCGCTGCAATACAGCCAAGGGGTGCCGCTGGACAAAGCCTTCGGCTTGGCGCGTCCACCGGTCTGGGACAAACGCAAGCCCCTGATGAGCAAAGCCCTGCAACGTCACTCAGCCCAGCGTTGGGGACAACTTCTGCTCGATGCCCAGCGTATCGATGCGCAGATCAAAGGTCAGGCTGCGGGCTCACCGTGGATGAGCCTGAGTCGGTTGTCATTGTTGATGGCCGGCCAGCGGTTGGCATTGCCGGCCGAGTGATCGGACATAGTGGCGAGGGAGCTTGCTCCCGACGGGCCGGTCCGCGCTCGGAAACGGACGAATGGTCCTACACATTGTAGGGGCTGGACAGAATCTCGACTCTGTCCGATGATCTGCACCGCAAAAGCCATCCACAGTAGAGATCTCACCATGAGCAAGCCATCAAAGCATGGCCCCAACAAGGCCAAATCCATCATCGCCCAGCCACTGTTCCGCAGCCGTCAGGAACGAGCCGGCAAGGGCAAAGGCAGCTACCGCCGCGAAGCCTTCCAGTCTAAAAGCTGGGAGGCTTCTTACTTTCTGGCCGCTTGAAGGCAGAGAATCCCTTGGCGTGATAAGGTCGACACCTGATTCGTATTCTCTGGACCTGTGCATGCCCTTTTGTATTTCCCGTCGTTGGCACTTACGCCAATTGATTGCTGCCTCCAGCCTTGTTCTGTTAGTCGCCTGCGCGGAAAAACCGACCGCCGCCGACGCCCAACCGCTTCAGACCGCTCCTGCTGCCCCCGCTCCCGCCGTTACTCCTCCAATCGCCCAGACTGGCGAGGACCTGGACATTCAGCCAGCGCAGACTTTCGCCGAATGGCTGGCAGCCTTTCGCAAAGACGCCTTGGCCGCTGGCATCAACCCCGACCTTTTCGACCGGGCCTTCGCGGGTATCACGCCGGACATGAGCGTAATCCGCGCCGACCGCAGCCAACCGGAATTCGCTCGTCCGGTCTGGGAATACCTCGACGGCGCACTGTCTGCCTCGCGAGTACGTAAGGGCCAGGCACTGCTCAACCAATATGCCGGGATCCTGCAAAGCATCGAGCAACGTTATGGCGTTGATCGCCAGGCACTGGTAGCGGTCTGGGGTATGGAAAGTAACTTCGGCAGCTTCCAGGGTGACAAGTCGGTGATCCGTTCACTGGCGACCCTGGCCTACGAAGGCCGGCGGCCAGAGTTTGCCCACAGCCAATTGCTGGCAGCTCTGCAGATTCTCCAGCAGGGTGATATCGAGCCCGAGAAGATGCTCGGCTCCTGGGCCGGCGCCATGGGGCAAACCCAGTTCATGCCGACCACCTACAACACCCACGCGGTGGACTTCGACGGTGATGGTCGACGCGATATCTGGGGCAGCCCGACCGACGCCCTGGCCTCGACCGCTCACTACCTGCAAAGCTCCGGCTGGCAGAAAGGTCAGCCGTGGGGGTTCGAAGTACAAATGGCGACCGGTTTCGACTATGCACTGGCCGATGGCTCGGTCCGCAAGACAGTCGCCGAGTGGCTGCAATTGGGGCTTAAACTCCCCAGCGGTGTGAAGGTACCGCTCGGTTCCGAACAGCTGTCCGCGGCCCTGTTGCTGCCAGCGGGTTATCGCGGTCCGGCGTTCCTGATCCTCGACAACTTCCGCGCCGTTCTCAAGTACAACAATTCGTCGTCTTATGCCTTGGCTGTAAGCCTGCTGTCCGAGCGTTTTAACGGTGCCGGCCTGATCAGCGGCGAATGGCCGAAAGATGACCTGCCATTGAGCCGCTCCGAGCGGATCGAGCTGCAAAACCTGCTGAGCGCCAACAGCTACGATGCAGGCAATGCCGACGGCATCATCGGCGCCAATACCCGCAAGGCGATTCGCACCGCACAGCAATCTTTTGGATTGCCGGCTGATGGCTATCCGACGCATAAGCTGTTGGAAAGTTTGCGTAACCGCTAGTCAGCCTTATGGCTACAACCGCATCGCGAGCAAGCCCCCACACGGGATTCAGGTCGCACACAAACGCTGTGTTCGCTGAAGAGTGCGGGCCTGCTCGCGATAGCGGCCTGCCAGACAGCGAAAATTTAAGGTTTGATTACCACATCCTGCTCCAGCACCAGCTCCCTGCGCCCCGCATCCAGCCGGACCAGTGCGCCCATGGGCAGCGTCAGGTTGGGATCGCAATGGCCGCTGCACCAGCCAGCCAACACCGGAATACGCAACGGTTCAAAGGTTTGCTTGAGCAACCGCGCCAACGCCTCGCCATCCACCCCCGCCACATCGCCCACCAGCACCCCACGCAACTTGCCAAGGGTTCCGGCCAGGCGCAGCTGGGTCAGCAACCGGTCGATGCGGTACAGCGGTTCGTTGACGTCCTCGATGAACAGAATCACGCCTTCGGCATCAATCTCATAGGGCGTGCCCATGGACGCAGCGATCATCGACAGGTTGCCGCCCAGCAAACGTCCATGAGCGACACCTGGCTCGATCGTCGTCAAGGGGTAGGCCACCGGGTGTGCCAACAGGCTTCCGGCCTTCAGCTGCCCGCTGAGCAGGTTGAACAGCGATGACTCAGTGGGCTGCTGTTTATCCCCCAGCAGATCGGCATTGAGCATCGCCCCATGGAAGGTCACGAAACCTGCGTAGCGACTGATGGCCAGGTGCAGCGCAGTGATGTCGCTGTAGCCGACAAACGGCTTTGCGTTGCATCGCAGCAGCTCGAAATCGATTCGGTCCAGCAACCGGGGGCTGCCATAACCACCGCGCAGACAGAGAATGGCATCGATGGCCGTGTCGGCAAAAGCATCATGCAGATCCTTCAGGCGAACGTCGTCGCTGCCCGCCAGGTAGCCGTCTGTCTCCAGGACGCCCGGGAAAATCCGTAGCGAATACCCCCGTGCATGCATCCATTGAAGGGCCTTCTCGGTATCCAGTGCCGCCGGCCCTGCCGGTGCAATAACGCCGATCAACCCCTCGGCAGGCAATGCCGGGACCGGAGCGTGCTCACAAACAATAGGGGTCGAGCGAGTGGTCATCCGTGATTCTCCCTGCGTGAATGTTTCAACACACAGTAGTCAGGAACGGGAACAAACAGAAGAGGGTCAGCCGCCCCGCAAGAGGCGGGAAATGACTGAATGTGACGTATCACCGTGGTCAGTGCCCGGGAACAAAAATGCCCGCAACGCGTAAGCCTTGCGGGCATTGTCGATCAGGACGACATCAACTCGGCCTTAACCAGTTTCGCCTGTTCGTCGGCGTGGTACGAGGAACGCACCAGCGGGCCCGACGCAACGTTCTTGAAGCCCATTTTGTAGCCTTCTTCGGCAAACCAGGCGAACACATCCGGGTGCACGAAGCGCTGGACCGGCAAGTGGTTGCGCGAGGGTTGCAGGTACTGGCCGAGAGTCAGCATGTCGATGTCGTGTTCGCGCATGCGCTTCATGACTTCGATGACTTCTTCATCGGTTTCGCCCAGCCCCAGCATCAAGCCAGACTTGGTCGGAATATGGGGCATCATTTGCTTGAACTTCTGCAGCAACGTCAGCGACCACTGGTAATCGGAACCCGGACGTGCAGCCTTGTACAGGCGCGGTACGGTTTCCAGGTTGTGGTTGAACACATCCGGCGGCTCAGCGGCGGTGATTTCCAGCGCCACGTCCATCCGGCCACGGTAGTCCGGGACCAGGGTTTCGAGCTGTACATCCGGCGACAACTTGCGGATTTCGCGGATGCAGTCGGCGAAGTGCTGGGCACCGCCGTCACGCAGGTCGTCGCGGTCTACCGAGGTGATCACCACGTACTTCAGACGCAGGTCGGCGATGGCGATGGCCAGGCTTTGCGGCTCGTTGACGTCCAGTGGCTTCGGACGACCGTGGCCAACATCGCAGAACGGGCAACGACGGGTACAGATGTCGCCCATGATCATGAAGGTCGCGGTGCCACCGGAGAAACACTCACCCAGGTTCGGGCAGGATGCTTCTTCGCAGACGCTGTGCAGCTTGTGTTTACGCAGCAGGGCCTTGATGCGGTCGACTTCCGGGGAAACCGGGATGCGTACGCGAATCCAGTCAGGCTTTTTCGGCAACTCGGTGGTCGGAATGATCTTCACCGGAATGCGCGCAACCTTTTCGGCACCGCGCAGCTTTACGCCAGCTTCAACTTTGGCACGCGGGGCCGGGCGCTCGGTAACATCCAGCGTCGGGATCATGGTTTGCACAGCGTCTTGCGCAGTAGTCATATCAGTCGATTCCGCCCGTTAGGGTCGTCTGCTCAGCATAGTCGAGGTGTTTGACAAGCTGCGCACGCAGCCGGGCACTAACCTCGGCAAATTCAATCGGCCCGGTGTGATCGCGCAGCTGGGTCATGGCCAGCCCGGCGTATCCACAGGGGTTAATCCGTCGAAACGGCTCCAGGTCCATATCCACGTTCAGGGCCAGGCCATGAAAGGAGCAACCGTGGCGGATCCGCAGACCCAGAGAAGCGATTTTTGCACCGTTGACGTAGACGCCCGGTGCATCGGCCTTGGCTACAGCGGTTACGCCGTAGCTGGCCAGCAGCTCGATCAGGCACTGCTCCATCCGGCTGACCAGGTCGCGCACGCCGAAACCCAGCTTGCGCACGTCCAGCAGCAGATAAGCCACCAACTGACCCGGGCCGTGGTAAGTCACTTGACCACCACGGTCAACCTGCACCACCGGAATATCGCCGGGGAGCAGCAGATGCTCAGCCTTGCCGGCCTGGCCCTGGGTGAAAACCGGCGGGTGCTCGACCAGCCAGATTTCATCGGCGCGGTCACTGCCGCGCTCGTTGGTGAACCGTTGCATGGCATGCCAGACCGGCTCGTAAGCCAGCTGGCCGAGCTCGCGAAAGCCCAGCGGTTCGGACATCACAACACCATGTGCACGAAACCGGTCGCACGCAACTCGCTGTTGATGTTGTACAGCTGGTCCTGGTCGGTGGCGACGATGTGCAACTGAATCGTGGTGTACTTGCCGTTGGTGCTTTGGCGCTCATCCACACGGTCATGGTTGATCGTCGCGTGTTTCTTGACGATCTCGATGATCTTGTCTTTGTTGCCTACACCCGTATCGCTGATCACCTTAACCGGATAATCAACGTTGGGAAATTCGATCTTTGGCGCCTTTACTTCGGTGTCTGTCATGGCGTAACGGCCTCGTAAGCCGTGGCAACGGACATGGCCCCGCTCCAGATTGGAACGCAGCCATGCAGGTCCACACTAATCAGTTGAACAAGCCGTAGAAGAATAGACGGATGCTATCCCACATGCGGCGGAAGATACCACCTTCGTCAACAGCGTCCAGTGCGATCAGGTCGGCACTGTGCACGACTTTATCGTCCAGTTTCACTTCGACTTTACCAATTACGTCACCCTTGGCGATCGGCGCAACCAGGTGCGGGTTCATGCTCATGCTCGCAGCCAGTTTCTTCAACTGACCTTTAGGCATGGTCATGGTCAGGTCTTCAGCCAAACCGGCTTTAACCTGATTGGTGGTGCCTTTCCAGACTGGAGCCTGAGCCAGCTCGGCGCCCTTCTGGTAGAAGGTCTGGGTTTCGAAGAAACGGAAACCGTAAGTCAGCAGCTTCTGGGTTTCAGCAGCACGAGCCGTTTCGCTGTTGGTGCCGAACACCACAGCGATCAAACGCATGCCTTCACGTACAGCCGACGACACCATGCAGTAGCCGGCTTCATCGGTGTGACCGGTTTTCAGACCATCGACGGTCTTGTCACGCCACAGCAGCAGGTTGCGGTTCGGTTGCTTGATGCCGTTCCAGAAGAACTCTTTCTGCGAGTAGATCGCGTAGTGAGCCGGATCTTCGTGGATGATCGCGCGGGCCAGCAGCGCCATGTCGTGGGCCGACGAGTAGTGCTCCGGGTTCGGCAGGCCGGTCGGGTTCATGAAGTGACTGTTGCTCATGCCCAGATCGGCGACGGTTTTGTTCATCATGTCGGCGAACGCGTCTTCGCTACCGGCGATGTGCTCGGAGAGCGCAACACTGGCGTCGTTACCCGACTGAATGATGATGCCGTGCAGCAGGTCGCTGACCGTTACCTGAGAGCCGACCTTGATGAACATCCGCGAACCACCGGTACGCCAGGCGTTCTCGCTGACGGTCACCGGATCGTTTTCGCCGATCTGGCCGCGACGGATTTCCAGGGTCGCGATGTAGGCCGTCATCAGTTTGGTCAGGCTGGCCGGTGGCAGGCGCTGGTCACCATTGTTCTCGACCAGCACGTTACCGCTGCTGGCGTCCATGAGCACATAGGCCTTGGCAGCCAGTTGCGGTGGCGACGGCATCATCTCTGCCGCCCACGCAGCAGGTGTGATGATCAGCGGGACAAGCAGGCACAGGCGTTTGGCAAAGGTGGTGATGTTCATCCGTCTCTCGAAATTGCTAATGGAAACTTGCCCGCACGGGCAAAACTAATCTGACAACCGTTACCCGGTTGTCGCGTGTTCAGTTGCTCACTCTATGGCCCTTCACGAGCTTTTGTTGTTCGACGAGCCAACAACCGGAACCCGACCCTGCAAAGGCCAGGCCCTCAATCCGATGTCACTTATTCTGCTGTTACGACGCTAGGCTGGCCGAGATTGGCCAATCGAACGCTGTTTTGCACTTGCTGGATTTCACCCTGAGTACCGATTGGCCCCAGGCGTACCCGATGTAGCGTCTGTTGATTGCGTACGATCGAGCTGATGAAGACCGGGGCCTGCACCATCCCGCTCAGCTTCGACCTCAGCAGTTCTGCAGCGTCCGGGTTGGCGAAGGCGCCCACCTGAAGATACTGGCCAGAGGCTTGTGCAGAAGCGCTTTTTTTCGCATCCAGCTGCGCGGGCACAACGGCCGCGGCATGTTGCTGTGGTGGCGGCGTCCATTGCTCGACCGTGCCGGCCGAAGCCGTCAGCACGGGCGCGGCAGATTGCGCCACTTGCGGTTCGTTCAGCATCAACGGTGCCGGCCGGCCGCGCTGGGCCCACCACTCTTGCGGGTCAATGCCCTCGACCTTGACCCGCGCAGTGCCGATTTCGGCATAGCCGAGCTTCTTGGCAGCAGCGTAAGACAAGTCGATGATCCGGTCCGAGTAGAACGGCCCACGATCGTTGACTCGCAGAATCACGCTCTTGTTGTTGTCCAGGTTGGTCACCCGGACATAACTCGGCAACGGCAGGGTCTTGTGCGCGGCACTCATGCCGTACAAGTCATAGACTTCGCCGTTGGCGGTGTTCTGGCCGTGAAACTTGGTGCCGTACCAGGACGCCGTGCCCGAGGCGACATAGTTCTTCGACTCGTTCATCGGAAAGTAGTTTTTGCCCAGCACCGTGTACGGGTTGGCCTTGTAGGGCCCTTGGTGCAAGGTAGGCGTGGCATCCGGAATGCGCGAAATATCGACATCCCACCACGGCGCGCCGTCTTTATGGGCGCGATTGATATCCAGACCGGGCATTGCGCGAACGCCGGACGATGATTTCTGCTGCGGTGAGCGACTGGTCGAACAACTGACCACCAGCAACGATAGTGCGGCGAAAGCCATCAGCTTCAGGGGTTTACGAATCGGCATTGCCCGCATTACTTGACGCCCCGTGCTTGGACCAGCAGTTCAGACAGCTGATGCACGGCCATGGCGTACATCACGCTGCGGTTATAGCGCGTGATTGCGTAAAAATTATTCAGACCCATCCAGTATTCTGGACCATTGTCGCCTTCCAGGCGAAAAGCCGTGACCGGCATATCATCGCGCAGCGCATCATGACTTGACCAGCCCAGCGCCCGCAACTCCCCGACCGTTTTGACCGGCTCGATTCCCGGGCTCAACCCATCGTCGACCTGATCGCCACGCACTGTGGCCTGGCTGACCACCGTCTCGCCGGCGACCCAGCCGTGACGCTTGAAGTAGCTGGCAACGCTGCCGATGGCATCGTCAGGGTTGGTCCAGATATTAATGTGGCCATCACCGTCGAAATCCACAGCATAGGCGCGAAAGCTGCTCGGCATGAATTGCGGCAAGCCCATGGCACCGGCGTAAGAGCCCTTGAGGGTCAACGGGTCGAGCTGTTCTTCACGGGCCAGCAGCAGGAACTCACGCAACTCTTTGCGGAAGAATTCGGCGCGTGGCGGGTAGTCAAAGCTCAGGGTCGACAAGGCGTCGATCACCCGATAGTTGCCGGTATTGCGGCCGAAGAAGGTTTCAACGCCGATGATCGACACGATCACCTGAGCCGGAACCCCATATTCCTGCTCGGCACGGGCCAGGACGGCTTCGTGTTGACGCCAGAAATCCACACCGCGGGCGATGCGCGCGTCGGTGATGAACATCGGGCGGTATTCCTTCCACTGCTTGACCCGCTCGGCAGGCCGGGAAATCGCGTCGAGAATCGATTGTTTGCGCTCGGCTTCACGGAACACGCCCATCAGCTGTTCCCCGGCGAAACCATAGTCGCGGGTCATTTCACCGACGAATTCGGCCACTTGCGGCGAACCTTCATAATCGCCGGCCAACGCTTCCTGCGCCGCACCAAGAATGCCTACCAGGCCGACCCACGGAGCGTATCGAGCAGCCCAGCGACGCATTACCTGCATTGAAATCTTCACCTTATTCAAACCTGCGCGATCCACTTACGATGGGTATGGATCGACATCAAAACCCCAAACGCTGACAGCAGCGTCACCAGCGAAGTTCCTCCATAGCTAATGAATGGCAATGGCACCCCCACTACCGGCAACAGGCCGCTGACCATACCGATGTTGACGAAAACGTAAACAAAAAACGTCATGGTCAGGCTGCCGGCGAGCAATTTGCCGAACAATGTCTGCGCCTGAGCGGTAATCACCAGCCCACGACCGATCAACAGCAAATAGATCAGCAACAACGCACAGATGCCCACCAGACCGAACTCCTCGCCCATGACCGCGATGATGAAGTCGGTGTGGCTTTCCGGCAAAAAGTCCAGATGGGACTGGGTACCGAGCAGCCAGCCTTTACCGAATACGCCACCTGAACCGATGGCGGCTTTGGACTGAATGATGTTCCAGCCGGTGCCGAGCGGGTCACTCTCCGGATCGAGGAAGGTCAGGATCCGCTGCTTCTGGTAGTCATGCATGATGAAGAACCACATGGCGATCGCCACGGGAACGGTTGCGGCGATCACGCTGAGGATCCAGCGCCAGCGCAGGCCGCCCATGAACAGCACAAACGCGCCGCCCGCCAGAATCAGCAACGAGGTGCCAAGGTCGGGCTGGCGCACGATCAGAATGAACGGAACCCCGATCAGCATCAGGCTGATGCCCACATGCTTGAGTTGCGGAGGCAAGGTGCGCTTGGCCAGGTACCAGGCGATGGTCGCCGGCATGATGATCTTCATGAATTCCGAGGGCTGGAAGCGGATCACCCCGGGAATGTTGATCCAGCGTGTGGCGCCCATGGCGTTGTGGCCCATGACGTCCACCACCACCAACAACACGACACCCAGCACATAGGCCAGTGGCACCCAACGCGCCATGAACCTGGGCTCCAGCTGAGCAATGATGACCATCGACACCAGACCGATGCCAAACGAGGTTGCCTGTTTGATCAGCAGATCCCAGCTCTTGCCACTGGCCGAATACAGCACGAACAGACTGCCCGCCGCGAGCGTCAGCAGCAGGATCAGCAAGGGGCCATCAATGTGCATGCGTTGCAATAGCGTCGCGCGGCGACGCATCACATCCTCACTGGAGAGGATGCGATCAAAATTACTCTTCACGGGCCGTAGCCTCCGCGCTTGTAGGGCTGGCAAACTCAGGCTTGAGCTGGCCGTTCTGGCCCAGTAGCCAGGCATCCATCACCTGACGCACTACCGGTGCGGCGACGCCGGAGCCGGACTCGCCGTTCTCGACCATGACCGCCACTGTGATTTTCGGGTTATCGGCCGGAGCAAAACCGACGAACAAGGCGTGGTCGCGGTGACGCTCCTGAACCTTGGAACGGTCGTACTTCTCGCCCTGTTTGATCGCCACCACCTGGGCCGTACCGCTTTTGCCGGCAATCCGGTATGGCGAGCCGATGGCAGCCTTGCGCGCGGTACCGCGGGCACCGTGCATCACCTGCTGCATGCCGTGATTGACCTTCATCCAGTCGGACGGATCGCGCAGGACGATGTCCGCCATCGGGTTCGCATCGACCGGTTTCTCTCCTTCGATGGTTTTCGCCAGATGCGGGCGATTCCACTTGCCCTTGTTGGCCACCAATGCCGTGGCCTGAGCCAATTGCAACGGCGTCGACTGCATGTAGCCCTGACCGATACCCAGAATCAGCGTCTCGCCCGGGAACCAGGCCTGACGACGGGTAATCCGCTTCCATTCACGCGTTGGCATCAGCCCTGGCGACTCTTCGAACATGTCCAGGGAAACTTTCTGACCGATGCCGAATTTGCCCAGGTAAGAGGACAGTCGATCGATCCCCAGCTTGTGCGCCAGGTCATAAAAGTAGGTGTCGTTGGAACGCATGATCGCCGTATCCAGATCCACATAGCCGTCACCGGTGCGGTTCCAGTTCCGGTACTTGTGGTCGTAGTTGGGCAACATGTAGTAACCCGGGTCGAAGACCCGGGTCGAGGCGGTGACCACGCCAGAGTCCAGCCCGGCAATCGCCACCGCCGGTTTGATCGTCGACCCCGGCGGATACAGACCACGCAGGACCCGGTTGAACAGTGGGCGATCGATGGAGTCGCGCAACTCGGCGTAAGCCTTGAAGCTGATGCCGGTGACAAACAGGTTCGGATCGAAACTCGGCTGGCTGACCATCGCCAGAACCTCGCCGGTATTCGGGTCCAGAGCCACCACCGCGCCACGTCGACCGCCCAGGGCGAGTTCGGCGGCCTCCTGCAATTTGATGTCCAGGCTCAGGACAATGTCCTTGCCGGGAATCGGATCGGTACGCTTGAGTACCCGCAACACGCGACCACGGGCATTGGTCTCGACTTCTTCGTAACCGACCTGACCGTGCAATTCGGGCTCGTAAAAGCGCTCGATGCCGGTTTTGCCAATTTGATGGGTGCCGCTGTAACCCACCGGATCCAGAGTCTTGAGCTCTTTCTCGTTGATCCGCCCCATGTACCCGACCGAGTGTGCAAAATGCGCGCCCTGCGGATAGTGGCGCACCAGCTGCGCAACCACTTCAACGCCCGGCAGGCGGAACTGATTCACCGCAATCCGGGCGATCTGCTCTTCCGTCAGCTCGAACAGGATCGGCACCGGCTCAAACGGTCGGCGCCCCTGCTTCATGCGTTTTTCGAAGACCACCCGGTCTTCGGGCGTCAGTTGCAGCACTTCAACGATCACATCGAGCACTTGCTTCCAGTCACCCGAACGCTCGCGGGTCATGCTCAGGCTGAAGCTGGGCCGATTATCGGCCACCACAACGCCATTGCGGTCGAAGATCATCCCGCGGGACGGCGGAATCGGCTGCACATGAACGCGATTGTTCTCCGACAGCGTGGAGTGATACTCGTACTGGATCACCTGAAGGAAATACAGCCGCGCGATCAGCACGCCGATCAGCGTTACCACCGCAATTGCACCGAACACGACCCGGCCACGCACCAGACGGGCGTCTTTCTCGTGGTCCTTGATGCGGATCGGCTGAGACATGAGGGCGCTGAACTACTTGTGGTAAGGGTGCCCGGACAGCACTGTCCAGGCGCGATACAGCTGTTCACCGATCAGAATCCGCACCAGCGGATGCGGCAAGGTCAGCGGCGACAGCGACCAGCGCTGATCGGCCCGCGCGCAGACTTCAGGCGCCAACCCCTCGGGGCCGCCGACCATGAAATTCACCGTACGCGAATCCAGCCGCCAGCGATCGAGCTCGACCGCCAGTTGCTCGGTGCTCCAGGGCTTGCCGTGCACTTCGAGGGTAACGACGCGCTCGTTCGGGCCGACCTTGGCCAGCATGGCTTCGCCCTCCTGGCGAATGAAGCGCGCCACGTCAGCGTTCTTGCCACGGGTGTTGAGCGGTATTTCCACCAGCTCCAGCGCCAGCTCGGATGGCAGACGCTTGGCATACTCATGCCAGCCTTCTTCCACCCATTTGGGCATGCGGGAACCGACGGCGATCAGACGCAGTCGCACAGCGGCCCCTTATTCCTGGTCGCGGTTGAGCTTGATGAAGTGCTCGTGGGAGTTTTCCGGGCTGTGGTGAGCAGCGTTCAGAGCACGACTCTGTTCAGCGCCAGACCACAGACGCTCAAGGTCATAGAACTGACGTGCAGAGGCGGTCATCATGTGCACGATGACGATGTCCAGGTCCAGCAGAACCCAGTCGCTGTTGCCTTTGCCTTCTTCGCCCAACGGCTTGAGGCCATGTTTTTTCACTTCTTCGCGAACCTTGTCGAGCATCGCGTTGATCTGGCGAGAAGAGGTACCGGTCGCGATGATCATGTAATCGGTGATGCTGTGCTTTTCGCGCACATCGATTACGTGGATATCTACCGCTTTGACGTCTTCCAGAGCCGCTACTGTCAGCTTGACTACTTCTTCGCCGCTAATTTGTACTTTGTTCGTCATATAAAACTCGTTCAGCTCGTATGTTCGGGCGCTTCAATACACGTTTATTCGTGCCTTGAAGCGCTCCTTTTCAGTTCGACGCACGGTAAAGTCCGTGCGCATCGATGTAGGCCAGGACCGCGTCAGGCACCAGGAAACGTACCGACTTACCGCTGGCCAGCAGTTGACGGATCTGGGTGGCGGATACCGCGAGCGGCGTCTGCCAGACGAATGCAATGTGTCCGCTCGGCCCCTTGAGGGCCAGCGGGTCGCTCACCGAGCGCGCTGCCAGCAGGTTGCGCAGGGCATCCGGCGGTTCGCTGTCGGCATCCGGGCGTTGCAGCACCAGGATGTGGCAATACTGGAGCAACTCTTCCCAGCGATGCCAAGTGGGCAGGCCGCAAAATGCGTCCCAGCCCAAAAGTAGAAATAACTGGTCATCAGCGGCCAACTCGGCCCGCATCAGTTCCAGGGTGTCGATAGTGTAGGACGGTTTGTCCCGTTGCAGCTCACGAGCGTCCACCACCAACGGTGCAACGCCCGCTACCGCACATTCGACCATCGCCAGACGGTCGGGGGCCGAAACCTGTGGCGTATCCCGATGCGGCGGCCTGGCACTGGGTGTCAGACGCAGCTCATCGAGCGCCAGCGATTCGGCAACCTCCAGTGCACCGCGCAAATGGCCGATGTGTACCGGGTCGAAGGTCCCGCCCAGCACGCCAATGCGTCGAGGCAGGGGTTCGCTTGGGGTCACGGTAGCTGACTGGCGTTTATCGGCCAAGTCAGACCGACTCCTGACCGCGCAACTGGCCATCACCGACCACGATGTACTTCTCGCACGTCAAACCTTCGAGCCCCACCGGACCGCGGGCGTGCAGCTTATCAGTAGAAATGCCAATCTCCGCACCCAATCCATACTCGAAGCCATCGGCGAAGCAGGTCGGGGTGTTGATCATCACGGAACTGGAGTCGACCTCAGCAACAAAACGCCGGGCCTCGCCCTGATGCTCGGTAACGATCGAGTCGGTGTGATGGGAGCCGTAATGGTTGATATGTTCGATGGCCTCATCCAGCCCGTCGACCACGCGGATCGACAGGATCGGTGCCAGGTATTCGGTGTTCCAGTCTTCTTCGGTTGCCGCGACCATGTCGATGACTGCGCGAGTTCGCTCGCAACCCCGAAGCTCGACACCCTTGGCGCGGAACTGTTCGGCCATCGCCGGCAAGAAATCGGTGGCCACCGCCTGATCGACCAGCAAGGTTTCCATGGCGCCGCAGATACCATAACGATAAGTCTTGGCGTTGAACGCGATGCGCTGGGCCTTGGGCAATTCGGCGTGGGCACTGACATAAATGTGGCAGATGCCGTCCAGGTGCTTGATCACCGGCACGCGGGCGTCACGGCTGACGCGCTCGATCAGACCCTTGCCGCCACGGGGCACGATCACGTCGACGTATTCGGGCATGGTGATCAGCGCGCCAACGGCTGCGCGATCAGTGACTTCAACCACTTGCACCACGGCAGCCGGCAACCCGGCTTCGGCCAGGCCACGCTGAATGCACGCGGCGATTGCGCGGTTGGAATGAATGGCTTCCGAGCCACCACGCAAGATGGTTGCGTTGCCCGACTTCAGGCACAGGCTCGCGGCGTCGATGGTCACGTTCGGACGCGACTCATAGATAATTCCCACGACGCCCAGCGGCACGCGCATCTTGCCGACTTGAATACCCGATGGCCGATAGCTCATGTCGCGGATCGCGCCAATCGGGTCCGGCAGGCTGGCCACCTGACGCAAACCGACAATCATGCTGTCGATCCGTGCCGGAGTCAGCGCCAGACGCTCAAGCATGGCCGGCTCAAGACCGTTGGCCCGACCAGCGGCCAGGTCCAGTTCATTAGCGGTGGTCAACTCGGCGCGAGCGGCATCCAAAGCCGCGGCGGCAGCGTGCAGCGCGCGGTTTTTCTGCGCGGTGCTGGCACGGCCGATCACGCGGGAGGCTTCGCGGGCAGCGCGACCCAAACGGGTCATGTAGTCAAGAACGGACTCAGTCATGGTCTCTATGGTCTTGGCAAAGAGGAAAGCGGCAGATTATAGCTGTCGCGCTCTCCTACTAACAGCGGTGACGGGCGGATGGTCGAAATGGGGTGCAAATACCCACTGTTCAGCCTCGATTAAGGCTTAAGTTGTTATCATTCGGTCACATTTAGCCGAATTGCCCTTGGCCATCATGTCCAATCTGATCACCGAGAACCCGCCCAACGCCCTGCCTGACCAGTTTTTCAACCGGGACGCTCAGATACTTGCTCGCGATTTACTGGGTAAAGTCATCCGCCATCGGGTCGGTAATCTGTGGCTTTCGGCGCGAATCATTGAGACCGAAGCCTATTACTGTGCCGAGAAAGGCAGCCATGCCTCCCTTGGCTACACGGAAAAACGTAAGGCTTTGTTTCTGGATGGCGGCCACATCTATATGTACTACGCCCGTGGCGGCGATTCGCTGAACTTCAGCGCGCACGGGCCGGGTAATGCCGTCCTGATCAAATCGGCCTATCCGTGGGTCGACGAGTTGTCCGGCCCCGCGAGCCTGGCACAAATGCTCTTGAACAACCCCGACGCCAATGGTCGACCGCGCCCGTCGCAGAAGCTCTGCGCCGGCCAGACTCTGCTATGCAAGGCACTCGGCCTGAAAGTACCCGCCTGGGATGCCAAACGCTTCGATCATGAGTTGCTGTTTGTCGAAGATGTCGGCACGCCACCGGCGCACGTCATTCAAACCACTCGTCTAGGCATTCCGCACGGGCGCGACGAACACTTGATGTACCGCTTCGTCGATGCCGCCTACGCGCCTTATTGCACCCGAAACCCGCTACGCCGTGGCCAGGTCGAAGGTTGCGACTATTTTCTGATCTGAAACCTGTAGGGGCTGGCGACGCCTGCGATCTTCTCTCTGGCACGTACAAAAGCCAGATCAAAAGATCGCAGCCGTAGGCAGTGCCAAAATGACACCAATCCAATGGAGTTGAATCGATGGGCCCATGGCTCGATAGCCTGACCGGCTGGTTGACGGCAAACCCGCAATGGCTGGCCGCGGCGGTCTTCATAGTGACGTGCGTGGAGTGCCTGGCGATTGCCGGGCTGATCGTGCCGGGCACGGTATTGTTATTTGCCATCACCGTGCTGGCCGGCAGTGGTGCGCTGTCCCTGGGCGAGACCCTGCTAATGGGTTTTCTCGGTGGCTTGCTTGGCGACGCGGCGTCTTATTTGCTCGGCAGACGCTTCCACCAGAACATTCGTCGCCTGCCGGGGCTGCGCCATCACCCCGAGTGGATCAGCGGCGCCGAGGCGTATTTCCAGCGCTATGGCATCGCCAGCCTGCTGGTCGGGCGCTTTATTGGCCCGTTGCGACCGATGCTGCCGATGGTTGCCGGGATGTTCGACATGCCATTTCCACGTTTTATTGCCGTCAGCGTGCTGGCTGCAGCAGGCTGGACGGTTGCCTATTTGCTGCCGGGCTGGGCCACTGGCGCAGCGATTCGCCTGCCGTTGCCCGAAGGGTTCTGGCCACAAGCCGGGATCGTCGCGGGCAGCATCGCGGTGCTGGTGGGTCTGAGTATCAACAGTACCCTGCGCCGCCACCGCAAGGTCACGCTGCTGATAACAGGCCTGAGCCTGATGATTCTGGCAGGACTGTTTATCGGCTATCCGTACTTGGCTCAGCTCGATCATGGCGTGATGACGCTGGTACAAGAACACCGCAGCCCGTCGATGGATGAGGTGATGGTGGCCCTGACGCAGCTCGGCGAATTTCGCACGATGCTGCTGGCCAGCACTCTGGTGACGATCCTGCTGCTGGCCACCCGGCAATGGCGACACGCTACCTTCGCCGGCGCCACGCTACTGTGCACCGCCCTGGCCAATACCGCGACCAAGTGGTTTTTCGCCCGCATGCGCCCGGAAGTGCTGACTGATCCGCTGACCAGCTACAGCATGCCCAGCGGCCACAGCTCCGGTTCGTTCGCCCTGTTCCTGACTCTGGCGGTACTCGCCGGACGCGGCCAGCCACCGCGAATGCGCCTGACCTGGCTGCTGCTGGGTTGTTTGCCTGCGGCGTCGATCGCACTGTCGCGGGTGTATCTCGGAGCCCATTGGCCGACAGATATCCTGGCAGGCGCCATGCTCGCCGCCTGCTTCTGCGCGGCCAGCCTGGCCCTGAGCCAACGCCAGCGCCCCTTGGGCGTAATGCCGCGCAAAGTCTGGTGGCTGGTACTGCCGGCGCTGGTGGCGTTGTTTGGTTTCTTCGCGCTGTGGCATTTGCCTTATGCGATGGCGCGGTATGCGTATTGAGACGAGCTTGCGGATTGGGCTCCAATCGAAATCCATGCGAGCCATGAGGACGTCTTCGCGGGCAAGCCTCGCTCCTACAAGGACCGCGCAATACCCGTAGGAGCGAGGCTGTTGTGGCTCAATGTTTTTGGACCATGATGTAGGAGTGTCGACCTAAGGAAGCGTCATGGGATATCGGGTTGTTACCTCTGAGGAAAAAGCGGAAGCCATACGCTTGGTTGTGGAGTTCGATCGTTCCCACGCTCTGCGTGGGAATGCAGCCTGTGACGCTCTGCGTCACATTCAAGAGCGGACGCCGAGCGTCCAGTAGGGCATTCCCACGCAGGAGCGTGGGAACGAAGGGTCAAAGGCTAGGCAAACAACTCCCCCTGCAACTCATCAAGCAACGCCTGGATCGCGTCCAGGCGTTGTTGCGGATCGTCCAGTTGCAGCAGGTCGATCTTGTCCAGTTCGGAAAAGGGCAACAGATAAGCCAGCTGATTGGCCAATGATTGCTGGCCCGTTGCCTCGGTGCCCATGTTCAAGGCTTCGACCATCGGGTGCTCGGCCAATGCCTTGAGCAAAGCGATCAAGTCGGCATCTTCATTCTGCAAGGGCTTCTCGGGCAGTTCGCCCAGCCACTCGATCTCGGCCACGGTCAGCTGATCGCGCTGGACCTCGGCGCTCAGCACGCGAAACCGACGCCGGCCTTCCACACGAATCCCCAGCAGGCCGTTGTCCTGCTGCTTGAAGTCGGTGATCACCGCCTCGCACCCGACCCGGGCATAGCCCTCGGGGGCGACACCGACTTCATCGCCTTCGACAATGCACACTACGCCAAAGCCACCGCCCTGTTTCATGCAGCGACCGATCATGTCCAGATAACGCGCCTCGAAGATCTGCAAGTCGAGGATGCACCCTGGAAACAACACCGTGTTCAGAGGGAATAGCGCCAGACTCATAAAGGTTTCCTTAAACCACCATCGACACTGCCAACGGCAGGAACACCGCCGTGGCTACACCCATCAAACTCATCGCCAACGCGGCGAAAGCGCCACATTCTTCACCTTCCTGCAACGCCACCGAGGTGCCGACCGCATGCGCCGTCATGCCCAGCGCCATACCGCGGGCTTCAGGGCTATGGACACCTAAACGAGTCAAAAGACCCGGACCGAAAATCGCCCCGATCACCCCGGTGATCAACACGAATACCGCCGCCAATGCCGCGACACCCCCAATCTGTTCAGCCACCAACATGGCGATTGGCGAGGTCACCGACTTGGGTGCCATGGTCATCAGGACCATGTGTCCGGTGCCAAACCACCAACCCAGAAACACACCGAGGCCTGTCGCCACCACACCACCTATCACCAGCGTAGTAAATATCGGCCAGAACAGCTGCCGAATCCGCCGCAGATTGAGATAGAGCGGTACCGCCAGGGCAACCGTTGCCGGCCCCAGCAGAATGCTGAGGATCTCGGTACTTTTGCGGTATTCGGTGTAGGTCAGGCCGCAACCGACCAGTACGCCGATCACCAACAGCATCGACACCAGCACCGGTTGCAAAAATATCCATCGGGTTTTCTCGAACGCCGCCAACACCAGTTGGTAGGCGCCCAAGGTAATGCCTATGCCAAACAACGGGTGATGAATGACCGCCGCCAGGGCACCCTGCCAATTGAAGGTCATTGGGTATCCTCCCGACGCGCCTGGCGCTTGACCAACTTGTTCATCAGCACTCCGACGAAAGCCATGGAGATCACCAGCGACAACACCAGCGCGCCGACGATCGCCCAGAAGTCCGCGGCAATGTCGGCGGCATAAACCATCACCCCTACCGCAGGCGGTACCAGCAGCAATGGCAAATAACGTAACAAACTGCTGGCCGCCAGGCTCAACGGTTCAGCGACCTCGCCACGCGAAATCAGAAACGCCAGCAACAGCAGCAGACCCACAATCGGCCCAGGTAGAACCGGCAAAAACAGGTGATTGATGGCCGTGCCGAGCAATTGAAACAGCACCAGCCAGGTCAGGCCGCGTAACAACATTCATCGTCTCCCGCAAAAAACGCGCCGGGCATTATAAGCATGCCGCGTCCTATGAACCGGCATTCGCAAAAACCATAAATGGTTGACCGGAGCAAGTGGCCATGATGATCTAAAGTGGTTGCCAGGGGGCCAACCCCATCATTTAAAAAACTATAAAACCGATGAACCCAAGGAGAGTCTCAATGCCCTATGTTCCCGTTGCAGAGCTCAAAGATTATGTCGGCAAGGAACTCGGACGTTCCGAATGGCTCACGATCGATCAAGACCGCATCAACCTGTTCGCCGAAGCCACTGGCGATTATCAGTTCATCCACGTTGATCCGGTGAAGGCGGCGCAAACGCCGTTTGGCAGCACAATCGCCCACGGCTTTTTGTCGCTGTCGCTGATCCCGAAATTGATGGAAGACCTTCTGGTATTGCCTGAAGGTCTGAAAATGGTCGTCAACTATGGACTGGACAGCGTGCGTTTCATCCAGCCAGTCAAGGTCAACTCCAAAGTCCGGCTCAAGGTCGACCTGACGGAAGTCATCGAAAAGAAACCCGGCCAATGGCTGCTCAAGGCCACAGCCACCCTGGAAATAGAAGGATCGGAAAAACCGGCGTACATTGCTGAACCGCTGTCGCTGGCGTTCGTTTAACCCCTCCCGGATGCGAAGCAGTTCCTGCTGTTTCGCACCGCGTCTCTATATATCAGACACATAGCTGCGGCATACTCGGTCGCCTAATTGCCCGGATCCTGCTATGCGCTCACTTGCACCCCTCGTTTTAACCCTGTTGCTCACCGCGTGCGGCGACGGCGAATCGCTGTTGCCGCCCGATGCCCGCTTGCCAGATGGCGGGCGCTATCACGGCGATGTGGTCAACGGCTTATTGCAGGGGCAGGGCCGCGTCGATTACCCGAATGGCAGCTGGTACGCCGGTCAGTTCGACAAGGGTCAGTGGCATGGCAAGGGTGAATGGCACGGCAGCAATGGCGAGGTTTACAGCGGGCAGTTCCAGCAAGGCCTGTTCGATGGCCAGGGCACCCTGACCACCAGTGGCAGCAGTTACACCGGCGGTTTCAAGCTGGGTCGTCGCGACGGTGAAGGCACGCTCAAAGAAGACGGCATGACCTACCGCGGCGAGTTCAAGGCCGACCAGTATTCAGGGCTCGGTCGTCTGGAGCTCGAAGACGGTAGTCAATACCAGGGCCAGTTCGCCCATGGCAAACCCAATGGCGAAGGCCAGCGCGGCGATGCAAGCGGCAACCAGTTCACAGGCCATTTCGTCGATGGTCAACTGGAAGGCAACGGCACCTTCAGTAGCGCCGAAGGTGACATGTACATCGGTGGCTTCAAGCAGAACCAGTTGCACGGCAAGGGCCGCTACGAAAACGCCGATGGCGATGTCTGGATCGGCCAGTTCAAAGAAGGTGCACTCAATGGCAAAGGGGAGCTGATCGGCGTCGACGGCAGCCATTACATCGGGCAGTTCAGTGACTGGCGCTTCACCGGCCTGGGCCGCTTGAACCTCAGCGATGGCAGTTTCTATATTGGCCAGTTCGATAGCGACAGCTATCAGGGCAACGGCACGCTGGTGCTGCGCGATGGCACCGTGCAAAGCGGTTATTGGGTCAATGGCCAACGGGTGCGTGATGCCGACGGCAAACTATTGCCGGACACGCTGGAACTCGGCTTGCTGGCTCAAGGTCGCCTGCTCGAACAAGCCTTGGCCAACGTGCCCGCGTCCACCCCGGCGGTCGAGTTGTACAGCCTGACGCTGGCCGGTGACGGCAAACAAAGTGTGTTCCTGCGTGAGGCCGACTACGTCAGCAACATGCTCGCCAGCCGCTTTGGCGCCTATGGCCAGATCCGCCTGGTCAACCACCGCGACCACCTTGGTGATCGGCCCATGGCCACCCGAGAGAGTCTGCGGCGTGCGGTCCTGACTCTGGCCGAGCGCAGCGGTCCGGAAGATTTGCTGTTCATTTACCTGACCAGTCACGGCACCCAAGAACACGAGCTGGTGCTGGACCAGCCGCGTCTGGAGCTGGCCGACCTGCCGGCCGACGAGTTGGCCGCAGTGCTCGCACCGCTGAAGAATCGCGACAAGATCATTGTGATCTCGGCCTGTTATTCCGGCGGTTTTATCCCGGCGCTCAAAGATGAGAGAACCTTGATCATGACGGCCTCACGGGCTGACAGGGTGTCCTTTGGCTGCTCGGAAGAAGCTGACTTCACCTACTTCGGCGACGCACTGTTCGCCCAGGCATTGAACCAGACCGACGACCTGCAGCAAGCCTTCGCCCTGGCCAAGGCGACTGTCGCCGCACGCGAGCAGGCAGACAGCTTCGAAGCGTCGGAGCCACAAATCTGGGCGCCCAAGGGCGTCCTCGCGCGCTGGCAGTTGTTGCGTAAACAGCAAGCACGAAAGGCTCTCGAAAGCGCCTCCTTGAACAACAAGGTAACAAAGAGCAACTAAGCTGAAACAGTATCAAGGGGGAAACACTATGTACTTGACGCCTCAGCATGTCTTGCTTGCCGGAGCCACCGGCCTGACCGGTGAACATCTACTCGACCGGCTGCTCAACGAGCCGACAGTCAACCGTGTATTAGCGCCCTCACGCCGGCCGTTGGCCGAGCATCCCCACCTGGAAAATCCGGTGGGTGACCCGGAAGTCTTTCTTCCACAGCTCAGTGGGCGCGTCGATATCGCTTACTGCTGCCTGGGCACCACCATCAAAAAGGCCGGCTCCGAGCAAGCCTTTCGGGCGGTGGACTTCGATCTGGTCGTGGCCTTCGCCAAACGCGCCCGGGAGATGGGTGCGCGGCATCTGATCGTGATCAGCGCCATCGGCGCCGATCGGAGGTCCTCGGTGCTCTACAACAGAGTCAAAGGCGAAATGGAGTATGCCTTGAAGGCCCAGAACTGGCCGCAGTTGACCATCGTGCGCCCTTCCCTGTTGATCGGCGATCGCCTGGAACCGCGCCTGGTGGAACAACTGGCAGCACCGTTTTCCAAGTTGCTCCCCGGTAAATACCACGGTATCGAAGCCTGCCAACTGGCCCGAGCCATGTGGCGCCTGGCGCTGGAAGAGCAGGATGGGGTTCGAATCGTCGAGTCGGATGAGTTGCGCAAACTGGGTAAGTAACAACACAGATCCCGTAGCAGCTGGCGAAGCCTGCGTTCGGCCGCGGAGCGGTCGTGAATGCCATATCGCATTTCTGGGTAGAGATCCAATAGCCTGGATTGCGACCGCTTCGCGGCCGAACGCAGCCTGGCGGCAGCTGCTACGAAAGCGGGTTCGGTGCTCCCCCCTACAACCCACCTGTCGCCTGAAACCCTACCCCCATCACCGTCAACACCGACAGCGGCAACAACAAGGTGTCGAGCAAGGCGCTGGCCGGCAGATCGACGCCCGGGTAGCTCGGGGCCTCGGCGCCGAAACGGTCCATGGCGCAGCAACCGCCCTGCATCGCATACACATCCAGGCGTGTTCCCGAATACACCACTGGCGCGCCCGGCTTGGCAGCATCCAGGGTTCGCGCCGTGGCGCAGCCACCCAATTGCAGGGCGAGGATAATGCTCAATAGCTTATTCATCGCTGCTCAAATGGTGTTCGCCCCAACGCGGCAGCATGTCTTGTGGGATGTTCAGCAGGTTGAGAATCCGCGCCACGACGAAATCGATGAGGTCATCAATGGTCTGTGGCTGGTGATAGAAACCCGGTGATGCAGGCAGGATGGTCACGCCCATGTTCGACAGCTTGAGCATGTTCTCCAGATGGATACTGGAATACGGCGCTTCACGGGGCACCAGAATCAGCTGACGACGCTCCTTCAAGGTGACGTCCGCGGCGCGCTCGATCAGGTTGTTGCACGCGCCCATGGCGATTGCCGACAAGGTTCCGGTAGAACACGGCACCACCACCATTGCACTTGGCGAACCGGAACCGGAGGCCACAGGTGACATCCAGTCTTCCTTGCCATACACACGAATTTGCCCGGCGGCAGCGCCGGTGTATTCGGTAAGGAAGGCCTGCATCATCTGGGTTTTCGACGGCAGCGAAACATCGGTCTCGGTGGCCATCACCAGTTGCGCGGCCTTTGAGATCAGGAAATGCACCTCGCGATCTTCACGCACCAGGCAGTCGAGCAGGCGCAAGCCGTACTGCGCGCCGGAGGCACCGGTCATCGCCAGTGTGATGCGTTCAGGGCTGTTGCTCATTGCAGCGCCTCGGCCAGTTTGCCGTGCAGGCCACCGAAGCCGCCGTTGCTCATGATCACCACGTGGGTACCGGGTTTGGCCTGACTTTTCACCCGTTCGATGATGCCTTCCAATGAATGGCTGACAATCGACGGCACTGTGCACAACGCTGCGGTAGCGCCCAGATCCCAACCGAGGTTGGCCGGCGAGTACCAGATCACCTGATCGGCATCGACCACGCTTTCCGGCAAACCATCACGGTGCGCGCCGAGTTTCATGGAGTTGGAGCGCGGCTCGATGATCGCAATCAACGGCGCGTCACCGATGCGTTTGCGCAAGCCATCGAGGGTGGTGGCAATCGCCGTCGGGTGGTGGGCGAAGTCGTCGTAGATGGTGACGCCATGGACTTCAGCGACTTTTTCCATTCGGCGCTTGACGCTTTTGAATGCGCTCAACGCGGCGATGCCCATGGATGGCACTACACCGACGTGTCGCGCAGCCGCCAAAGTGGCCAAGGCGTTGGCGACGTTATGCTGGCCGGTCATGCCCCAGTCGACCACACCTTGGGCGACACCGTCGAACATGACCTCGAACTTCGAGCCATCTTCGCTGAGCAGCTTGACCTGCCATTGGCCACCAACACCGGTGGTTTGCACCGGAGTCCAGCAACCCATTTCGATCACTCGCTGCAACGCAGGTTCAGTGGTCGGATAGATCACCAGACCTTCGCTCGGGATGGTCCGCACCAAGTGGTGGAACTGACGTTCGATGGCGGGCAGATCGGGAAAGATGTCAGCGTGATCGAACTCGAGGTTGTTCAGGATCACCGTGCGCGGGCGGTAGTGAACGAACTTGGAGCGCTTGTCGAAGAACGCACTGTCATATTCATCCGCCTCGACCACGAAGAACGGCGTACCGCCCAAGCGTGCCGACACGGCAAAGTTCTGCGGTACACCACCGATCAGGAAGCCCGGGCTCATTCCGGCGTGCTCCAACACCCAGGCCAGCATGCTGCTGGTGGTGGTTTTGCCGTGAGTTCCTGCAACCGCCAGCACCCAGCGACCTTGCAGCACATGATCGGCCAGCCATTGCGGACCGGAAACATACGGCAGGCCTTTGTTCAGCACGTACTCAACCGCAGGGTTACCACGCGAGAGCGCGTTGCCGATCACCACCAGATCCGGCGCCGGATCGAGTTGGGCGGGATCGTAGCCCTGTGTCAGCTCAATGCCCTGAGCCTGCAATTGAGTGCTCATCGGCGGATAAACGTTGGCATCGGAGCCGGTCACGCGATGACCCAGCTCTTTGGCCAGTACCGCCAACGAGCCCATGAATGTGCCGCAAATACCAAGAATATGAATGTGCATAGTCGACCTCGTAAAACATCGAGGCAGGTTAGCGTAGAGGACCGCAAATCGCACCTTGTGTTTGAGTGATCGTTCCCCTGTGGCGAGGGAGCTTGATCGTTCCCACGCTCCGCGTGGGAATGCCTCAATGGACGCTCTGCGTCCGCTCGTGAATGTGACGCGCAGCGTCACGGGCTGCATTCCCACGCAGAGCGTGGGAACGATCATCTTTTCGCTAGCGCGCTATTCCATGCTTGCGCAGCTTTCTATAAAGGGTATTGCGGCTGACCCCCAACTGTTCGGCAGTATGGGTCATGTGCCAACGCTGCTGTTCCAGGACGTCGAGCAATGCCAGACGCTCGGCGTCATCAAGGGGATGCCCGGAGGACTCTTCGACGGTCGTTAGCGCCAGAACTGGCCGACTCTGCCTGATCATCACCGGCAAATCCTGCAGACCAATCCGCCCGTCGTCGCACAGCGCCGCCAGGGTGCGCAGCACATTACGCAATTGCCGCACATTGCCCGGCCAGGCGAAGTCCAGCAACGCCTGTCGCGCCGGCCCGTCAAGCAATACGTTGTGCTCGCCGGCCTCCTCGGCCAGCAGGAAGTCCAGCAACTGCGATTTGTCGCTACGCTCGCGCAACGCCGGCAAGCCGATCTCCAGGCCGTTGAGCCGGTAATACAAGTCCTCGCGAAAACTGCCGTCCTGCACCCGCTCGAGCAAGTCACGGTGGGTCGCGCTGATAACCCGAACGTTCACCGCCTGCGGCTCGCCGCCGATGGGCACCACCAGCCGGTCCTCCAACACCCTTAACAGACGGGTCTGCAAAGCCAGTGGCATGTCGCCGATTTCATCGAGGAATAAGGTGCCGCCATCGGCCTGTTGCAACTTGCCGCGCATACCTTCTTTGCGCGCTCCGGTGAAACTGCCGCCGCGATAGCCGAACAGTTCGCTCTCAATCAGACTTTCAGGGATCGCCGCGCAATTGAGCGCGACAAAGGCTTTATCCGCCCGTTGACTGGCGTGATGCACAGCCTTGGCGAAGGCTTCTTTACCGGAACCGGTTTCGCCGTTGATCAGCAGCGGTACATCGCGCTCGAACACCCGCAAGGCTTTGCGGAAATCGTTTTGCAACGCTGCATCGCCCAGGCAGATACCAGACAGTCGCGCACGCTCGGCCACCGGCGGAGTCTGTATCACCGGGCTCGGCACACTACGCGGCTGGCCACGCAACACCGCGAACAAGCCGCGCCCGTCACGGGTGCGCAGCGGCCAACTGGCGTTGGCGTTCACACTGGCACGACCGAGCAGTTCATCCAGAGAGCAATCGAAAAAGGCTTCTACCGGCTTGCCAAGCAGCCCGCCGCGCACATGCCCCAGCAGATTCAAGGCACTTTGGTTGACCGCGCTGATCCGCCCTTCCCCATCGAATGCCAGCAGCCCTTCGCTGAACAGGCCAACGGACTCGGCCTGCAAGTGAAAGCGCAGCAACCACTGGTTGTCGAAGTAACGCAGGAAATAACAGCTCTCGATCATCTTCGCCGAGAGATTGACCAGCGCCATGGTGTGGAACTGGCTCTGACGCGAAACGTCATGGCGCGCCGACGACACATCGAGCACCGCCAGCAGCTCACCATGGGGGTCGAACACCGGGCTCGCCGAGCAGGTAAGCCCTGTGTGGCGACCGCGGAAATGTTCGTCCTGATGGATGGTCAGCGACTGGCGCTCCACCAGGCAGGTGCCGATGCCGTTGGTGCCTTCGCAGGCTTCGCTCCAGTCCGCACCGAGCCATAGGCCGGCGCGCTCGAAAATCTTGCGCTCGGCGGGCGCGGTGACGCAGTTGAGGATCACCCCACGCGAATCGGTGAGCAGCACCGCATGACCGGCACCGGAGAGTTGCTGATGGAGGCTGGTCATTTCGTTGCCGGCGATCTGCAGCACTTGCTGCAAACGCTCGCGGCTTTCCAGAACGCGACCATGTTCAAGCACCGTCGGCGCAATACTCAGGGCCGGATCGAGGTGATAGTCCTCAAGGCAACGCAGCCATGAACGGGCAATGGACGGATCGCTACCCGGCCCCTGCAAGTGGGCTTTGCCCTGAGTCACGGTCAGCACCTGTTGGGCGTGCCGACTCAGATGATTGTTCTGCATTTCTTATTATTCTCCCCGTAGGGCCTGGTTCGTTCCCGTAGTAGCTGCCGTAGGCTGCGGCTACAAAGGCGAAGCAAGGCAATCGCGTGAGGCCGAGCATCCTCCAGCGCCGCGAGTATTGCAATGCCGGCCTGACGGGCAAGTCTCAGGTTGTGCCACAAGCGGTACAAACTGTCACAAGACCTGTACCGCCTCTGTCACAAGCTTTGTTCCGCCAGCCCCTGAAAAACCCGTCCCCCCTTGATTTACCTGGCCTGCAAAGCACTGGCCCGACCTTTGCTCTACGCTTATGCAGCGCAACAGCGCGTCCTCCCTTATAAGCACAAAAGCCAAGGAGATACCCATCATGCGTTACGCTCACCCCGGTACTGAAGGCGCTATCGTTTCGTTCAAAAGCAAATACGGTAATTACATCGGTGGCGAATTCGTCGCGCCTGTCAAAGGTCAATACTTCACCAATACCTCGCCGGTAAACGGCCAACCTATCGCAGAATTCCCGCGCTCCACCGCCGAAGATATCGACAAAGCGCTGGACGCCGCCCACGCTGCCGCTGCGGCCTGGGGCAGTACTTCGGCTCAGGCCCGTTCGCTGGTCCTGCTGAAAATTGCCGACCGTATCGAACAGAACCTCGAACTGCTGGCCGTCACCGAAACCTGGGACAACGGCAAAGCCGTGCGCGAAACCCTGAACGCCGACATCCCGCTGGCCGCTGACCACTTCCGTTACTTCGCCGGTTGCCTGCGGGCTCAGGAAGGCAGCGCCGCGGAGATCGATGGCAACACCGTGGCATATCACATTCATGAACCACTGGGCGTGGTCGGGCAGATCATCCCGTGGAACTTCCCGATCCTGATGGCCGCCTGGAAACTCGCCCCGGCCCTGGCTGCCGGTAACTGCGTGGTGCTCAAACCTGCCGAGCAAACCCCGCTGGGCATTACCGTGCTGATGGAGCTGATCGGCGATTTGCTACCACCGGGCGTGCTCAACGTGGTGCAAGGTTTCGGCAAAGAAGCGGGCGAAGCGCTGGCCACCAGCAAACGCATCGCCAAGATCGCCTTCACAGGCTCCACCCCGGTCGGCTCGCACATCATGAAATGCGCGGCCGAAAACATCATTCCGTCGACTGTTGAACTGGGCGGCAAGTCGCCGAACATCTTCTTCGCCGACATCATGCAAGCCGAACCAACCTTCATCGAGAAAGCGGCCGAAGGCCTGGTGCTGGCGTTCTTCAACCAGGGCGAAGTCTGCACCTGCCCATCTCGGGCACTGGTGCAAGAGTCGATCTACGACGACTTCATGAAAGTAGTGATGAAAAAGGTCGAACAGATCAAGCGCGGCGACCCACTGGACACCGACACCATGGTCGGCGCTCAAGCGTCCGAACAGCAATTCGACAAGATCCTGTCCTATCTGGAAATCGCCAAGGGCGAAGGCGCCCAGCTGCTGACCGGCGGCAAGGTGGAAAAACTCGAAGGCAATCTGGCCAGCGGTTACTACATCCAGCCGACCCTGCTCAAGGGCACCAACAAAATGCGCGTGTTCCAGGAAGAAATCTTTGGCCCGGTGGTGAGCATCACCACCTTCAAGGACGAAGCCGAAGCCCTGGCGATTGCCAATGACACCGAGTTCGGCCTTGGCGCCGGCCTCTGGACTCGCGACATCAACCGCGCGTACCGCATGGGCCGGGCGATCAAAGCCGGTCGCGTCTGGACCAACTGCTACCACCTGTACCCGGCTCACGCCGCGTTCGGCGGCTACAAAAAATCCGGTGTCGGTCGTGAAACCCACAAAATGATGCTCGACCACTACCAACAGACCAAAAACCTGCTGGTGAGCTACGACATCAATCCGCTGGGCTTCTTCTAACCTGGCGCGACTTCGCGTAACGGCTATCGCGGGCAAGCCTCGCTCCTACAGGATCAGGTCGTATCAGTAGGAGCCTGGCTTGCCAGCGATGGCGCCTCCATTGACACAACGAACATCGCCCTGCCGCTCTGGCACGGGCATTGCGTGCCTGTTCTACAGATAAACCGCTGCGTGAACAGCGTCCCCTGACTCAAACAACCGCTACTGAAAGTCCAACAGATCAACAATAAAAATACAGAGAGGACTTATGACTTCTACCACACAGCTCAAACCCACACTCGGCACCCTGCATTTATGGGGCATTGCCGTTGGTCTGGTGATTTCCGGCGAGTACTTCGGCTGGAGCTACGGCTGGGGTACGGCCGGCACACTGGGCTTTCTCGTCACCGCGTTAATGGTGGCGACGATGTACACCTGCTTCATCTTCAGCTTCACCGAATTGACCACCGCCATTCCCCATGCTGGCGGACCGTTTGCCTATAGCCGTCGGGCGTTTGGCGAAAAAGGCGGATTGATCGCCGGGATCGCCACGCTGATCGAGTTCGTCTTTGCGCCACCGGCTATCGCCATGGCCATCGGCGCCTACTTGAACGTGCAATACCCGGATCTGGACCCGAAAGTAGCCGCGGTCGGCGCCTACTTCGTGTTCATGGGCCTGAACATCCTTGGCGTCAGCATTGCCGCGACCTTCGAACTGGTGGTGACCGTTCTGGCGGTGGCCGAGTTACTGGTGTTCATGGGCGTAGTCGCGCCGGGCTTCAGCTTCAGCAACTTCGTGCTTAATGGCTGGTCCGGTTCCAGCGAATTCAGTGCTGCCTCGATCCCCGGCATCTTTGCCGCGATCCCCTTCGCCATCTGGTTCTTCCTGGCCATCGAAGGCGCGGCCATGGCCGCCGAAGAAGCCAAGGACCCGAAACGCACCATTCCACGGGCCTACGTCAGCGGCATTCTGACCCTGGTGTTCCTGGCGATTGGCGTAATGGTGATGGCCGGCGGCGTGGGCGATTGGCGCCAACTGTCGAACATCAACGACCCGCTGCCGCAAGCAATGAAAGCCGTGGTCGGCAACAACTCCAGCTGGATGCACATGTTGGTGTGGATCGGTCTGTTCGGTCTGGTGGCGAGTTTCCATGGCATCATCCTCGGCTACTCGCGGCAATTCTTCGCTCTGGCCCGTGCCGGTTACTTGCCCGCAGGGCTGGCTAAGCTCAACCGCTTCCAAACCCCCCACCGGGCGATTCTGGCTGGCGGCGTGATCGGCATCGCGGCGATCTACAGTGATGGCCTGGTCAACCTGCAAGGCATGACCCTGACTGCGGCGATGATCACCATGTCGGTGTTCGGCGCCATCGTGATGTACATCATCAGTATGCTCAGCCTGTTCAAACTGCGTAAAACCGAGCCGCTGCTGGAGCGTACTTTCCGTGCGCCGGGCTATCCGGTGGTCCCGGCGATCGCGCTGTTCCTGGCGGTGGTGTGTCTGGTGGCGATGGCCTGGTTCAACACGCTGATCGGTTTGATCTTCCTGGGTTTCATGGCGGCAGGCTTCATTTACTTCCAGCTGACCGCCAAACAACGTTCCGACGCCCCGGCTGACGCCATGCTGACAGGAATCTAAGATGCACCTGCGCCGGGCGGATCCCCGGCGCATGCCCTATGTAGGAGCGAGCTTGCTCGCGATGAGGCCGTCACATTCAACATCAATGTTGACTGACAGGCCGCAATCGCGAGCAAGCTCGCTCCTACAGAGAACACTTCACAGAAATCAGGAGGACACCGCCCATGGCCGCATTTGCCCATACCGTCGGCGCCCAGACCTACCGCTTCGACAGCCTCAAAGAAGTCATGGCCAAGGCCAGCCCGGCGCGCTCCGGGGACTTTCTGGCCGGCGTCGCCGCCCTCAACGATGGCGAACGGGTCGCTGCGCAGATGGCCCTTGCTGACATCCCGCTCAAGCATTTTCTCGAAGAAGTGCTGATCCCTTATGAAAGCGATGAAGTCACCCGACTGATCATCGACAGCCACAATAGCGCAGCTTTTGCCGTGGTCAGCCACCTCACCGTCGGCGGCTTTCGCGATTGGCTGCTCAGCGACGCGGCCGACGAACACAGCCTGCGCGCCCTGGCGCCGGGCCTGACCCCGGAAATGGCCGCCGCCGTATCGAAGATCATGCGCGTGCAGGATCTGGTGCTGGTGGCGCAGAAGATCCGCGTCGTGACCCAATTTCGCGGCACCATGGGCCTGCGCGGGCGCCTGTCCACCCGCCTGCAACCCAACCACCCGACCGACGCGCCGGCCGGGATCGCCGCAAGCATCCTCGACGGCCTGCTCTACGGTAACGGTGACGCAATGATCGGCATCAACCCGGCCACCGACAGCATCGCCTCGATCTGCACCATGCTGGAAATGCTCGACGCGATCATTCAGCGTTACGAAATCCCCACCCAGGCCTGCGTGCTGACCCACGTCACCACCTCCATCGAGGCGATCAACCGTGGCGTGCCGCTGGATCTGGTGTTCCAGTCGATTGCCGGCACCGAAGCGGCCAACGCCAGTTTCGGGATCAATCTGAATGTCTTGCAGGAAGGCTACGACGCCGGTTTGAGCCTGAACCGCGGGACGCTGGGACAGAACCTGATGTATTTCGAGACCGGCCAGGGCAGCGCCCTATCAGCCAACGCCCACCATGGTATCGACCAGCAAACCTGCGAAACCCGCGCCTATGCCGTGGCACGGCATTTCAAACCGTTTCTGGTGAACACCGTGGTCGGCTTCATCGGCCCGGAATACCTCTATAACGGTAAGCAGATCATCCGCGCTGGGCTGGAAGATCACTTCTGCGGCAAGCTGCTGGGCGTGCCAATGGGTTGCGACATCTGCTACACCAACCATGCCGAAGCCGACCAGGACGATATGGACACCCTGCTGACCTTGCTCGGCGTGGCCGGGATCAACTTCATCATGGGTATCCCCGGCTCCGACGACATCATGCTCAACTACCAGACCACCTCGTTCCACGACGCGCTCTATGCCCGGCAGACCCTGGGCCTGAAGCCGGCACCGGAATTCGAGCGATGGCTGGCGCACATGGGCATCTTTACTCAGGCTGATGGCAAGGTGCATTTCGGCAACAGCCTGCCGCCAGCCTTCCGCCAGGCTATGGCGCAACTGGGATGAGTGATCGAGTGATGGATAAACCGCCTACCGATAGCCAGAATCCGTGGCTGGAACTGCGTCGCCTGACCCCGGCACGGATCGCCCTCGGCCGCACCGGCACCAGCCTGCCGACCGGTGCGCAACTGGACTTCCAGTACGCCCACGCCCAGGCCCGCGATGCGGTGCATCTGCCCTTCGATCATGCCGGGCTCAGCACGCAACTGGCCGAACGTGGGCGCGACAGCTTGTTGCTCCACAGTGCCGCCACCGATCGCAACAGCTATCTGCAACGTCCCGACCTCGGCCGACGACTGAGCAACGAGTCGGCACAAAAGCTGCAAGATTATGCGGTGGAACACCCCGGTGGCGTGGATCTGGCCGTGGTAGTGGCTGATGGCCTCTCGGCGCTGGCCGTGCATCGGCATACCCTGCCGTTTCTGGCGCGCTTGGAGGAGCAGGCCCTGGCCGAGGGTTGGTCGTTGTCTCCCGTGATGCTGGTGGAACAGGGGCGGGTCGCGGTGGCCGATGAAATCGGTGAACTGCTGGGTGCAAAAATGGTGGTCATTCTGATCGGTGAACGCCCGGGCCTCAGCTCGCCGGACAGTCTCGGTCTGTACTTCACCTATAATCCCAAGATCGGCCTGACTGACGCCTACCGAAATTGCATCTCCAATGTCCGGCTGGAAGGGTTAAGTTATGGAATGGCCACCCATCGCTTGCTGTATTTGATGCGTGAGGCCTGTCGCCGGCAGCTGTCGGGGGTTAATTTAAAGGACGAAGCACAAGTTCATACATTGGATTCGGACGCAGCCGTACACTCAAATGGCAACTTCCTACTTCCAAAACAGGTGTAATTGACGGCATCCTGACTACGCTTTTTACAGGCCTTAGGCAGCATCGAACCACGGCTGCCCGAGTAATGCCCTGTTTGCCGTCTACCCACTTGAAGTTGAGGCTTATCATGCGGATTACTCAAGCGACCCTGGAACATCTGGACCTGCTGACCCCACTGTTCGTCAAATATCGCGAGTTCTATGGCTCGCTACCGTTTCCCGACTCCTCCCGTGCCTTTCTCGAAAAACGTCTGCGGCGCAAGGAATCGGTGATCTACCTGGCCCTGTCCGATGAAGACAACAGCAAGTTGCTGGGTTTCTGTCAGTTGTATCCGAGCTTCTCTTCCCTCTCGCTAAAACGTGTGTGGATCCTCAACGACATTTATGTCGCCGAAGACGCCCGCCGACAACTGGTGGCCGATAACCTGATCCGCACCGCAAAAAAAATGGCCAAGGAAACCCATGCCGTACGCATGCGGGTCTCCACCAGCAGCAACAACGAAGTGGCGCAGAAAACCTACGAATCCATCGGTTTTCGCGAAGACACCGAGTTCAAGAGCTACATACTGCCCATCAGCGAAGATTGAAACGCAAGCCCTGTGGCGATGAGAGCTTGCTCCCGCTGGACCGGGGCGCGCTCGTCCGCGAAGCGGTCCTGAAGTCAGGCAATGAGTTCGCTCGGTCAGAACCTGTGTTCCGGTTTTACGACTGCTTTGCCCGAGCGCGGACCGACTGGCGGCGGCAGGCCCCTCGCCACGGTAAATAGTCAAATGCACGGAAGTCCGTGTTGCCTCCTCGACATTCCCCGCTACAAACTCAACACGCAATTCACATCTGAAATCGTATAATGCCGACCTTCCCGGGCCGTAAGAAAAACTACACCTTCCTGTAGTCTCATTGCCCAAAGCCTCGCACAGGCCTGCTGAGTCGGGCCATCACCACAGGTGCCATCCATGGATTTCAACCCGCTCGACCTGATTCTGCATCTCGATGTCTATCTCGATTTGCTGGTAACCAACTACGGGTCATGGATATACGCCATCCTGTTTATGGTGATCTTCTGCGAAACCGGTCTGGTGGTCACACCGTTTCTGCCGGGCGATTCGCTGCTGTTCATCGCCGGTGCCGTAGCCGCTGGTGGCGGTATGGACCCGGTGCTGCTGGGCGGACTGCTGATGCTGGCGGCGATCCTCGGTGACAGCACCAATTACGTGATTGGTCGAACAGCCGGCGAACGCTTGTTCAGCAACCCGAACTCGAAAATCTTCCGCCGCGACTATCTGCAGCAAACCCACGACTTCTACGATAAGCACGGCGGCAAGACCGTGACTCTGGCGCGCTTTCTTCCGATCATTCGGACCTTCGCTCCGTTCGTCGCCGGCGTCGCCAAAATGCCTTACTCGCGGTTCGTCTCTTTCAGCGTTGCCGGCACCATTCTGTGGGTCGGCGGGCTGGTCACCCTGGGCTATTTCTTCGGCAACGTGCCATTCATCAAGAAGAACCTTTCGCTGCTGGTCGTCGCAATTATCTTGCTGTCACTGCTGCCGATGATCATCAGTGTCGTACGCAACCGCCTCAACCGTTCGACCTCAAAAGCCGAATCACGCTGAACGTCCATGTGGTCGCTCAGCGCCTGGCGCCGGCGGCGCACATTGGCCAAACATCCCGTTGCCCCTGAAATGTGGCAGCGGGTGCGTCAGCACCTGAGCTTTCTCGATGGTTTGAGCGACGCCGAAGACCAATGGCTGCGCGAGTCCAGCGTGTTGTTCCTGCAAGACAAGCACCTGACCACGTTGTCGGGTGTTGAACTTCACCAAGAGCAACGCCTGCTGCTCGCCGCACAGGCGCAATTACCGCTGCTGCATCTGGGCGATCTGAATTGGTATCAGGGTTTTCACGAAATCGTGCTTTACCCCGACGACTTCCTCAGCCCGCAGCGTCATCGCGATGCCAGTGGCGTCGTCCATGAGTGGGACGGCGAGCACAGCGGTGAAGCCTGGCAACAGGGGCCGATCATTCTGGCCTGGCCGGGCGTGATGGCCAGTGGTGGCTGGGAAGGCTACAATCTGGTGATCCACGAACTGGCGCACAAACTCGACATGCTCAACGGCGACGCCAACGGCCTGCCGCCGCTGCACAGCGACATGCGCGTCAGTGACTGGGCGAAGGTGATGCAACACGCCTACGACGACCTCAATCGCCAACTGGATCGCCACCCGCACGCCGACTCCGTCATCGACCCATATGCAGCGGAAAATCCGGCCGAATTTTTCGCCGTCACCAGCGAATACTTCTTCAGCGCCCCGGATTTGCTGCACCAGGCTTACCCACAGGTCTATCAGCAACTGCAGCTGTTTTACCGTCAGGACCCGTTGGCCAGGCTCAAGCAACTGCAAGCCACACATCCGGCTTACCAGACATACGACTAAGGTCTACGCGACCTCTGGTACGTGGCGTTGATTGCGGAATATGCCTATAATCGCCGCCACTTTTTGGTCAATCCGGCCAAGTCATTTGGCCACTTACGGGGGCACCGCCCAATGAGCTACAGCAAGATTCCGGCTGGCAAAGACCTGCCGAACGACATCTACGTCGCGATCGAGATTCCGGCCAACCACGCGCCGATCAAATACGAAATCGACAAAGACAGCGATTGCCTGTTCGTTGACCGTTTCATGGCCACCCCAATGTTCTACCCGGCCAACTACGGTTACATCCCGAACACCCTGGCGGACGACGGTGATCCCCTCGACGTGCTGGTGGTAACCCCTTACCCGGTTGCTCCAGGCTCGGTGATCCGTGCGCGTCCAGTCGGCATCCTGAACATGACCGACGACGGCGGCGGCGATGCCAAAGTCATCGCCGTTCCACACGACAAGCTGTCCCAGCTGTACGTGGACGTGAAGGAATACACCGACCTGCCACCGCTGCTGATTCAGCAGATCGAGCACTTCTTCGCGAACTACAAGGATCTCGAAAAAGGCAAATGGGTGAAGATCGAAGGCTGGGACGGCGCAGACGCCGCCCGCGCCGCGATCATGAAGTCGGTTGCTGCCTATAAAGGCTGAGACGGCATTGGCTGATCGCCACTGACGGTTTCAAAAAACCCCGGTTATCCGGGGTTTTTCATGTCTGGACAAACACAAATCAAGCGAACGGCTTAACAAATAGACAGACCTGTTTAATAAGGTTTAAACAACGCTAAAAACATCCTGCATTCAGCAATTTTTACCCTCACAAATTGAACTACTTGTTTATTTGAACACGTGGCGCTCATCCGTAAACTCCGTACCCATGAAAACGACATGCGGCTCTCGCTTTAAAGCGCTCCTTAAAGAGGTGAACATCAAATCCTCGGAATTTGCTGCGTTCTGCAACGTAGAGCCGCAGCACGTGAACAACTGGTACAACCGCGGAGTACCGTCTTACCGAATGGATGAGATTGCGGCGTTGTTATCCGTCAACAGCAAATGGCTGCGAACCGGCGAAGGTCCGAAATACCCCAATCGCCTGCAACTTGCCGATACCTCAAGCAACACTTTTGAATCAGCGGAAACTCACTGCACCTATAGTGTGAATGCGCAGTTGGCAGACGTAGAAATCCCGTTTTATAAAGAAGCGTCCACCGCTCCAGGTTCCAGCGAAACACAGGTCATTGAAATACCCGGGCAGAGCGTGCGCTTGCCGCGACGTCACCTGGAAATCCTGGACGTTGATCCCGCCCAAGCCATCTGCGCACCGATGATCGGCAACAGCATGGCGGAAAAGATCCAGGACGGCTCCATCCTCGCCATCGACCGAGGCCTGACCCATATAGTGGATGGCGAGATCTACGCCCTCGAACACGACGGCATGCTCCGGCTGAGATACGTCCACCGCCTCCCCGCCGGGGCCTTGCGCCTGCGCAGCCACAACAGCGCCGAATACCCTGACGAAATATTCAGCGCCGAGCAGATTGAGGCGCAAAACATTCAGATACTGGGCTGGGTATTCTGGTGGTCGACACTCCACAAACGCCGCCCACCGGTACCTTTCAAATAGCTCCTGGCCCGGTAACCGAGTACGCGATCACCCTGGATCGCCCTTTGGACTGGGAATTCTTCAAAAAAATCAGTATGCTGCGCCCCACATTTGCGCATCGACCGTTTCCAACGGCCAGATCGCCCCGACGCGGCAGATAATTTTCTCGCCAAGTCCCACAGCCAGACGCCAGATCTGGATGTACGTTTTGAAGGCTGGCGCGGCTTACCAAAAATAAGCCAAGCCAGTCCCCGAGAAGCCGGCCACAAGCCGGCTTTTTAATGTCTTACGTTTTTCGCCACCCAGGCGTGCCCCCCAATTCCAAAAGCAGCATTCTGTCAGTCAAGCACTTTGACCTGAACCTCCCTCCTGAACAGCGCCGCCGCAGCCGATAGCGCCAACGGCAGACCATGAGTACTGGTAGACATCGCCGCGCCGCTGATCAAAGGCCCGAGCAAGCTGCCCACGCCCCACAAAAAACCTGCGCTGGCATTGGCCGTCACCAGGTCTGCGCCCTTGAAACCCTGTCCAATCAGGATGATCGCCAGGGTATAGACCCCACCGGCGATCGCCCCGAGAACCACCAGGCCAGAGCAGAAGTGGGTAGTTCATCAGCCACGGCAGGCACACCCCGATGATCAGCGAAAGTACGCCGCACGCCAGATTTGTCCGAGAGCCAGCCCAAGGGGATCTGGAACGCCGCATCGCCAAGCAGGGGAAAAGGGGATTTATTTGTGAATAACTCATCTGAACAGCCGTTGCCTGGCAATTTCTCCAATGCCATCGATTACGCAGCCTGCTGCCCAAGTTGGCCGACGAGGCACTTTGGTTCGCGCCCCTCGGAATTCAATGAGTAGCGTTGCAGCAAAACACTAGACCCTGAGCTAAACCCCCAACACAAACGGCTCACAAAATGAGCCGAATAAGCCCTCTATTCGGCTCACTATTGAAAAGCCTTCAACAGGCGATGGCTCGTATCGGTCGGGTGCTTGGCAAGGCTCGTTTCTGGCAGCTGCATCGACAGCAGATCCTGTCTTCAGAACAAGTCAAAGTACTCAATCGCCTGCTCGATGGTGATGAGAACGGTTTTGAGGAAGGCATCAGCGCGGCCCAGTACCAAGCGGTAGCAAAGGTCTCCAAAGCCACTGCCACCCGTCATCTGACCGATCTTTTGGACAAAGGCTGCCTGGTTCGTCTGCCCGGCGGTGGTCGCAGCACCCGATATCAGGTCAATTACTCGGGAGACACTGAAACCTGACCCGGCGGGGTCACCCCTCAGATTTGCCCCAACCCCCTATGTCTGCTAGTGTCGCGCCGGTTTAACGTCAACCGGGATAGCCGCCATGGCCCGCAAAAAAGCTGCCTTAGATTTCGAACAATCCCTCGCTGACCTGCAAACACTGGTCGAGCGTCTGGAGAACGGCGAGCTGTCGCTGGAAGACTCGTTGACTGCCTTCGAACAAGGCATCGGCCTGACCCGCGATTGCCAGGCTGCTCTGGCCCAGGCTGAGCAGAAGGTTCAGGTGTTGCTCGAACGCGACGGGGAGCTGACCGAGGAACCCTTCGACGCGGAACAGCCAGAATGATTGCCGCGTATCAGGCCAGCAGCCAGGCCCGCGTCAATGCTGCGCTGGAAATCCTGTTCGTCGCTCCAGGCCCCGAGCTGTCGCGTCTTTACGCAGCCATGCGCTACAGCGTGATGAACGGCGGCAAACGTGTACGCCCGCTGCTTGCTTACGCAGCCTGCGAAGCCCTTGGCGGTGCGCCCGAGCAAGCCAACGGCGCGGCCTGTGCGGTGGAATTGATTCACGCGTATTCGCTGGTACATGACGATTTACCGGCAATGGACGATGACGATCTGCGTCGCGGCCAGCCCACTACTCACAAAGCATTCGATGAAGCCTGTGCGATTCTTGCCGGTGACGGCCTGCAAAGCCTGGCGTTCAGTGCGTTGCTCGACCCGCGCCTGAGCGCCTCGGATGCCGAAACCCGTTTGAGCATGGTCAGCACCCTGGCATTGGCGGCAGGCCCGGCGGGCATGGTCGGCGGCCAGGCCATCGACCTCGGTTCGGTCGGACTCAAGCTCGATCAAGCGGCGCTGGAATACATGCATCGGCACAAGACCGGTGCGCTGATCGAAGCCAGCGTCAAGCTGGGCGCATTGGCCAGTGGCCGTGCCGAAAAAGCCGAACTGAAATCCTTGCAGACGTACGCACAGGCCATCGGTTTGGCGTTTCAGGTGCAGGACGACATCCTCGACGTCGAAAGCGATACCGCGACACTTGGCAAACGCCAGGGCGCCGATATCGCCCGGGACAAACCGACTTATCCGGCCCTGCTCGGCCTTGAAGCGGCCAAAGCCTATGCCCTGGAACTTCGCGATCAAGCCTTGCACGCCCTGCGACCGTTTGACGCGGCGGCCGAGCCGTTGCGGGACCTGGCGCGCTATATAGTCGAGCGGCGCAGCTGAATCGGCCGCGTTGTTTGACTGCATATTGGCCAACTTCCAAGCTCTGCGTGGGCAGCTTGCGATGCATAAGGTAAACTGCCGCCTCTTTCTATACCTATAACGATTCGCCTGATGCCCACGACGTTTCATGAGATTCCCCGCAAACGCCCAACCACGCCCCTGCTCGACCGTGCCGATACGCCGGCCGGCCTGCGCCGGTTAGGTGAAGCCGAGCTCGAAACCCTGGCCGATGAGTTGCGCCAGGAGCTGCTCTATACGGTCGGCCAGACGGGCGGACATTTCGGTGCCGGCCTTGGCGTCATCGAGCTGACCGTTGCGCTGCACTATGTCTTCGACACCCCGGACGACCGGCTGGTGTGGGACGTGGGCCATCAGGCTTATCCGCACAAGATCCTCACCGGCCGTCGCGAGCGCATGAGCACCCTGCGCCAGAAGGACGGCATCGCGGCCTTCCCGCGCCGTTCCGAGAGCGAGTACGACACCTTTGGCGTCGGTCACTCCAGCACCTCGATCAGTGCAGCGCTGGGCATGGCGATTGCCGCCCGTTTGCAAAACAGCGAACGCAAGGCTATCGCAGTCATCGGCGACGGCGCATTGACCGCGGGCATGGCTTTCGAGGCGCTGAACCACGCGCCGGAAGTTGACGCCAACATGCTGGTGATCCTCAACGACAACGACATGTCGATCTCGCGCAACGTTGGCGGGCTGTCGAATTATCTGGCGAAGATCCTTTCCAGCCGTACTTACGCAAGCATGCGTGAAGGCAGCAAGAAAGTGCTCTCGCGTCTGCCCGGCGCCTGGGAGATTGCCCGTCGTACCGAAGAATACGCAAAAGGCATGTTGGTTCCCGGCACACTCTTCGAAGAGCTGGGCTGGAACTACATCGGCCCGATCGACGGACACGACCTGCCGACGCTGATCGCTACCCTGCGCAACATGCGTGACCTCAAGGGCCCGCAGTTCCTGCACGTAGTCACCAAGAAAGGCAAAGGCTTCGCCCCGGCGGAAGTCGACCCGATCGGCTATCACGCCATCACCAAACTCGACCCCCTGGATGCCCCGGCCGCTGCGCCGAAGAAAGCCGGCGGGCCGAAGTATTCCAGCGTGTTCGGTGAGTGGCTGTGTGACATGGCCGCCGCCGATCCGCGCCTGGTCGGGATCACGCCGGCGATGAAGGAAGGCTCCGACCTGGTGGCCTTCAGCGAGCGTTTCCCGCTGCGCTATTTCGACGTGGCGATTGCCGAGCAGCACGCCGTGACCTTCGCTGCCGGTATGGCCTGCGAAGGCGCAAAACCAGTGGTGGCGATCTATTCGACCTTCCTGCAACGCGGTTACGACCAGCTGGTGCATGATGTTGCGGTACAAAACCTCGACGTACTGTTCGCCATCGACCGCGCGGGCCTGGTCGGCGAAGACGGTCCGACCCACGCCGGCAGTTTCGACCTGTCGTTCCTGCGCTGCATCCCCGGCATGCTGGTGATGACCCCGAGCGACGAGAACGAACTGCGCAAAATGCTCAGCACCGGACACCTCTACAACGGCCCGGCCGCTGTGCGTTACCCGCGCGGCACCGGCCCGAATGCGCCCATCGAGAAAAACCTCGAACCGATTGAGATTGGCAAAGGCGTGATCCGCCGTCAGGGCAGCAACGTCGCTCTGCTGGTGTTCGGTGTGCAACTGGCCGCAGCACTGAAAGTCGCGGAAAAACTCGATGCGACGGTAGTCGACATGCGTTTCGTCAAGCCATTGGACGAAGCCTTGGTTCGGGAAATTGCCAACACTCACAAGCTGCTGGTGACCATCGAAGAAAACGCGATCATGGGCGGCGCCGGTGGTGCGGTCAGCGAATTTCTCGCCCAAGAGAATATCCTCAAGTCCATGCTGCATCTGGGCTTGCCGGACGCTTACGTCGAGCATGCAAAACCTGCGCAAATGCTCGCCGAGTGTGGCCTGGACGAAGCGGGTATCGAAGAATCCGTACGTCAGCGCTTGCAGCTGCTGGGCCTCTAAACCTCTGGAATCATGCAGAACCCTGTGGGAGCGAGCTTGCTCGCGATAGCGGACTGACAGTCGACATAAACGTCGACTGACACAACGCTATCGCGAGCAAGCTCGCTCCCACATTGGTTTTTCGTCCCCCCTCGAATTTGTATCCGTTTCAAAACGCCAATGGATTGCCCATGAACCTCCCCCGCCTCGCCTTGACGTTGACCCTTTGGCCTGCCGGACAGCTTTTGGCTGAGACCTTCGAACGTGAACAAGCCCTGAAACTGCCGGACGTGCTGATCAGCGCCAATCGCCAGGTCGAAGCCCGCAACGACAGCAGCGCCGCCAATACCGTATTTACCCGCGAAGACATCGACCGTTTGCAACCGAGCAGCGTCACTGACCTGCTCAGCCGTGTGCCGGGCGTGCAGGTCGCGCAAGCAGGCGGACGTGGCAGCCTGCCGGGGATATACATCCGCGGCACCAAGTCGGCGCAGAGTCTGGTGCTGGTGGACGGCCAGCGCATCGGCAGCTCGACCTCCGGTGACAGCAATCTGCAACACCTGAATATCGATCAGATCGAGCGCGTGGAAGTCCTGCGCGGTTCACGCTCGGTGATCTACGGCAGCGACGCCATTGGCGGGGTGATTCAGATTTTCACCCGGCGCGGTGCCGAACAGGGCCTGCAGCCGCGTCTGCACCTGGGATTTGGCAGCAACCGGACCTGGGAGCGCGGCCTGGGGTTGTCCGGCGGCGATGAACAAACCCGCTTCAACCTCGGTGCCAGCCTCGATGAAACCGCCGGGATCAATCGCACCCATGAGTCCTTCCCCAGCGACGGCGACCACGACGAGTATCGCAACAACTCCCTGAGTTTGAGCCTTGGCCATTCCTTAAGCGATGACTTCGAAGTGGGCCTGAACCTGCTGGATAACCGTGGCAAAAGCGAGTTTGACAGCCCGTTTGGCCGCTTCGACACGAATACACTCCAGACTGTCAGCCAACAGCCTTACAGCGATTTCACAGTGAACAGCGTCAGCAGTTATGTTGATGCGCGCATCAATGATCTGTGGGAATCTCGGCTGGAACTGGGCCACAGCGAAAACCGCGAGAAGACCTTTGACAAACTCAGTGACGAGCGCAGCGTGTTCAACACCTATCGCGATTCGCTCAACTGGCAGAATGACCTGACGCTCGACGACAGCAACAGCCTGATCCTCGGCGCAGACTGGTACGAAGACCGGATCAACAGCAGCACCGCATTCGACGAAGACAGCCGCTGGAACCGTGCAGCCTTTATTCAGCACCGTTTCCAGGCTGAAAGCTTCTCCACTGAACTGGGCCTGCGCCGCGACCAGAACCAGCAGTTTGGCGGCCAGAACAGCTGGAGCGGCACCTTCACCCTACCGCTGAACCCGGACAACGATGTGCTGCTGACCTACAGCGAAGGCTTCCGCGCGCCGACGCTCAACGACCTGTACTACCCCGATTTCAGCAACCCGAACCTCAAACCAGAGACCTCGAAAAGCTACGAGCTACAATGGCGCAGCCAGTTGAGCGAGACCCGCCGCCTGGAAGCCTCGCTCTACCGAACCGATCTTGAAGACGCGATCATCTTCGGCAAAAACTCTCGCCCGGAAAACGTCGCTTCGGCACGGATCAATGGCTTCGAAGCCGCGCTCAAACAAGAGCTGCTCGGCTGGCTGAGCAACCTCGGGCTGGCGATCATCGACCCGCGAGACCGCGACAGCGGCCACACCCTGAGCCGCCGCGCCCGACGCACCTTGAGCCTGGACCTGGATCGGCAATTCGATCGGTTCAGCCTTGGAGCAAGCTGGCAAGCAGTGAGCAGCAGCTACGACGACGAGGACAACCAGGATCCGTTAGGCGGTTATGCCTTATTCGGTTTGCGCAGCAGTTGGGCTCTGAATCGCCAGATCCAGCTGGAGCTCAAGGTCGACAACCTGCTGGACAAGGCATACAGCCGTGCGCTCTACAGCTTTGACGGGAATAACTATGGTTATAGGGAAGAAGGTCGGGCATGGATGTTTGGCGTGACCTGGACACCGCAGATCTAGCCAAAAGTTTTGTTGCCCGCGATGAATACACCTCGGTCTCAGCGATCTGGCGCTATCAATTCACACAACCTGGCCGTAGCCGCAATCATCTGCCCACTCGGCCGTTCCAGCCCTTTATCCGTCACCAGCAGCAATTGCCCATGCGCCACCGCCCTCACCTGCGGCCAGGCTTTCCAGGCATCGAGCTGCGCCTGGCTACCGGCCAGGATAACCTCGGGATTGCGCTGCAATACTGACTCCAGATTGACCTGCGGCGCCGGTAAATTCAGGTTGGAAAACACATTGTGTGCACCGCAGACTCCCAGCGCATCGCTGATGATCTGCCCGCCACCAACGGTGTACAGCGGCTGATCCCAGACCTGATAGAACACCTGCAACGGCTCGTCCCGTCGATAGCGCTGGCGCAGATTCGCCAGTTGTCTGCGCAAGTCTGCGGCCAGCGTTCGGCCACTCTCTGGCCGACCGAGTTGCCCGGCAATCGCGTCTATCTGCGTGATGAGCTGTTCAAGGTTGTGGGGATCGGCAACGTAGGTGGGGATATTCAAGCGCTTGAGTTGCTCACGCTGCGTCGGGCCGACACTGCCGGGCCAGAGCAACAGCAAATCAGGCTTGAGACTGAGCAGACGCTCCATGTCCAATTGACCATAACGCCCGACCGAGGGCACGGCGCTCAACTCAGACGGACGCTCACCGGCATCGAGCACGCCGACCAGCAGATCGGCAGAACCCAGCTCAACGACAATTTCAGAGAGAGACGGTGCGAGGCTGACCACCCGCTCCACGGCAGCCGCCGAGCCACCGATGGCCAGCAGCAGAACCGCCAGCCACCTACGCATCAACCGAGCTGGCGCGGAATACGGTAGAGGTAGAACAGTACCGTCGTGGACAGCGCCAGCAGAATCAACGGCACGGCTTCGAGGCCGACAAACACCGCCAGCGCACCGACCCAGGCCGGTAGCCCGGCGGCCAGGAACGCTGCACGGCGTTTGGCAGCCAAAGCAATCCAGGCAGCAGGCTCTTCAGGCGTATCGAGGGCTTTCTGGGTGGCGATCAAGGCGTGTTTATAGCCACCGAAGAAACGCAGACTGACGAACATCGACGCCATGCCCGCGATAAAGAACGGCATTGCCAGAACCGGTAACACAGCCTCGGTCTGACCGAACACCGCATTGATCACCAACAGCGGCAGCAAGGCCAGCGCCAGGTACTGCCACCAGTTGACGGCCAATCGCCGCCGTACTTGACCGCGGGTCACGCCCGATCAGCCTCGCCCTGGTGCTCGTTGCCCATCATGTGGTCGAGCTTGCTGGCTTTGGTGGCCAGGTAGAGTTTGTTGTGCGGGTTGTGGCCAGTGTGCAGCGGGACGCGCTCGGCGACCACGATGCCCATCTCGGTCAGTGCTTTGACCTTGCGCGGGTTGTTGGTCATCAGGCGCAAGGATTTCACACCCAGATGCTCAAGCATTGGCAGGCAGATGGCATAGTCGCGCTGGTCTGCAGCAAAGCCCAGACGCTCGTTGGCTTCAACAGTGTCGGCGCCGCCGTCCTGCAACTCATAAGCGCGGATCTTGTTCAGCAAGCCAATGCCACGACCTTCCTGACGCAAATACAGCAACACACCGCGGCCTTCACGGGCGATCGCCTGCAAGGCGGCCTCGAGTTGCGAGCCGCAGTCGCAACGCTGGCTGAACAAGGCATCGCCGGTCAGGCATTCGGAGTGCAACCGGCCGAGTACCGGTGAGCCATCGGCGACCTCACCCAGACTGAGCACAACGTGCTCGCGACCAGTGGCCTCATCGAGAAAGCCATGCATGGTGAATTGCGCAAAAGGGGTTGGCAGCTTGGAAGCAGCGACGAAAACGACGGGCACCGTGTGCTCCTGATCTGTATGAGGACTGGAGATTCGCAGAGGCGGCATTGTAACAGCAGGTTCCTGCCGACGCTTAGGCTGAATTATCGGCCATAAAGATCAAGAAGTTTGATCTCTACCCCGTAAAGCCAAGCAAACACCAGCTGCTACATTTTTTCGAACGGGTAAGGTTGTTTCCAGCGTTCGAAGATCGGTCGCAACTGACCACTTTTCACCAACGACCCCATGCGCTGATCGAACAGCGCCAGCAGCGCCCGCCCCCGAGGGTTGTTGGCGAATCCCAGAAAAACCGGTAGTTCGGCCAGATGCGTTCGCCGGAACTGCGCTGGGTTCTGCGCCCCACCGAGCACGAAATCAACCTCGGTCAACGCATCGATGTAGTAATCGGCACGGTCGTGCAACAGCATCGGCAAAACCCCGTTACGACGCTGGACCTCATTGAAGTTATGGATGTTGGGAAAGTATTTTTGATACTGGTAACCCCGTACCCAGAGCAGGCGAGAGCTCCCCAGCGTGGCCACGGTTGGCGCCGGGCTGCTGGCCAGACCCAGTGCGTAAATATGGTCATAGTCGTAGTGCCAACGGGGATAGAGCACGCCACCGACTTCATCTCGGTAAGAGCCGACCCAGGCATCCACCTCACCGCGCTGCACCAGTCCGACCGAGCGTGTGTAAGGCACCGTGCGGATCTGCAGCGTAACGGCAGCCGGCTCGAAGACTGCCCGCAGCACATCCCAGGCCAGACCATGGCCGTCGGCGGCGGTGTAGTCGCTCCATTCTTCACTGGCCAGACGAATCTGGGCGGGAATCGTGGGCAATTCACTCGCCCGTACCGCAGCGCACGACAATACGCAAAGCAGTATCAACAGCCAGCGACCACTCATCCTTGGTCCCTCAGGCGAAATACCATACCAGCCCTCGCATGGCCAACCAGGCAAACACACCCGCCAGAACGTCGTCGAGCATGATCCCGACGCCCCCGTGCACATGCCGGTCGATCCAGCTGATCGGCCATGGCTTGAGAATGTCGAAGAAGCGGAATATCAGGAAGCCCGCCAATAACCAGTACCAACCTTGCGGCACCAGCCACAGGGTTATCCACATCCCGACCATTTCGTCCCAGACGATGCCTTCGTGGTCGTGTACCCGCAGATCGTCCGCCACCTTGCCGCACAGCCAAAAGCCAAACAGCGTGGTGATGCCGAGCATCAGCCAGTAACCCCAGCCGGGCAACATCTGCCACAGCGGGATAAAGGGTAGCGCAACCAACGAGCCCCAGGTGCCGGGCGCTTTTGGCAGGGTGCCCGAACCGAAGCCGAACGCCAGGAAATGCCAGGGATTACGCCAGACCGAAGGCGGCACAGACTCTGCCGGGACCTGCTTGGGATGATCTGTCACGGGGTCTCCCGAAAATGTTGATAACCCCGGGTGTCCGGGGTGATGTCTTGTCCGTCTGCAGCCAAAAGCGTGACGCCCTGCCCGACCACGACGCGACCGACCACATGCACCGGCCAGCCGTCCGCCAACAACTGCGACAGCTCGGCGGGCGGCAAGGTAAAGGCCAGCACGTAATCGTCACCACCGCTGAGGGCTGCCGCCCGGGCGTCATTCTCGCCGAGAAACGCCAGCAGCGCCTTGGACAGCGGCAGCTTTTCGCTTTCGATCAGCAAACTGACAGCTGAAGCAGCGGCAATATGCCCGCAATCGGCCAACAGACCGTCCGAGATATCCAGCGCCGAGGTCGCCTTGCCACGCAATGCCTGACCCAACGCCAACTGCGGTTGTGGCGACCAGTAGTGCGCCAGCAACGGCTCGGCGATCGCAGGTTCCGCAGTGCGCTGGCCCAGCACCAGCGGTAAAGCGCCCGCCGCGTTACCCAGTTCGCCGCCAACACACAGCAGATCACCCGGTTGCGCACCACTGCGGGTCAGGGCCAAACCCGTTGGCACACGGCCGAACACGGTCATGGTCAGGCACAGCGGACCGCGCGTTGTGTCGCCGCCCACCAGACGCACACCGCAGCTTTGCGCCATGGCGTTCAAACCACGGGCAAAGGCTTGCAGCCAATCGGCAGCATCCGTCGGCAAGGTCAGGGCAAGGGTAAATGCGAGGGGTGTTGCGCCCATGGCTGCCAGGTCACTGACCGCCACCGCCAGCGAACGCTGACCGAGCAGAAAAGGGTCGCAGGGGTCTGCGAAATGGACACCGGCAACCAGGGTGTCGGTGGAGATAGCCAACTGTTCCCCAGCGGGAACAGTCAGCAAGGCGCAATCATCGCCGATCCCCAAAGCAACGCCAACGCCGCCCTGCGCACAAGGCGCGGCAGCGAAGTAATGACGGATCAGCTCAAACTCGCCCATGGCGTTGTGTCCTGTCTCACCAATACTGTTCCTTTTGGGCGGCGTCTGCTGTCGCCATACTGCGTTGTCGCTCCTCGCCATAGCGGGCTATGACTTGTCGCGGCGCCTTGTCTGGCAACAACAGCCTCGCGCCAAAAAGGAACGTATTGGCAAGACAGGACACTGCAAGCGCGAATCAGCGCTTGAACGCCTTCACTTCAGCTTCACGCAGACGCGGGGCCAGCTTGTCGAGTACGCCGTTGACGAACTTGTGACCGTCGGTGGAACCGTAGACCTTGGCCAGTTCGATCCCTTCGTTGATCACAACGCGGTACGGAACGTCGACGCGCTTGAGCAGCTCCCAGGTGGACAGGCGCAGGACCGCCAGTTCAACCGGATCGAGCTCATCGATAGTGATGTCCAGGCACGGAGCGAGGGCAGAATCGATCTCGGTCTTGTGCGCCGGCACGCCATGCAGGATGTCGTGGAAGTAGGCGGCATCGACATCACTGAAATCGTTATCGACCCGGAACTGCGCTTCGATCTCGTTCAGCGAAGTTTTGGCCATGTGCCATTGGTACAGCGCCTGAGTCGCGAGCTGACGGGCTTCGCGACGCTTGACGCTCTTGGATGGCTTGCCAGCGTCCGCAGGTTTCGGATCGCGCGGGTTGAAACGATCGCTTTCGTCGCTAATCACTTGGCCTCCAACTGCGCCAGCAGGCTGACCATTTCCAGAGCGGACAAGGCAGCTTCGGCACCTTTGTTGCCGGCTTTGGTGCCGGAACGCTCAATGGCTTGCTCGATCGAGTCGACGGTCAGCACGCCAAAGGCAACCGGCACGCCGAACTCCATGGACACCTGGGCCAGGCCCTTGGTGCATTCGCCAGCCACGTATTCGAAGTGCGGAGTGCCGCCACGAATGACCGCGCCCAGGGCGATGATCGCCGCGTACTCGCTTTGTTGAGCGACTTTCTGCGCAACCAGCGGAATTTCGAATGCGCCAGGAGCACGGATGATGGTGATGTCGCTTTCGCTCACGCCATGGCGAACCAGGGCATCAACAGCACCGCTCACCAGGCTTTCGACGACGAAGCTGTTGAAGCGGCCGACCACCAGGGCATAGCGGCCTTTGGGGGCGATGAAGGTACCTTCGATGGTCTTCAGGGTCATTCGACAAATCTCTTAAAGAGCCAGAGCGCGTTCGGTACGCGCTCTTTAGTGATATTTGAACCGCGAATCAAAGGCCGGAACAGCCGGTCTTTATTCGGAGGGCACGTATTCTACAACTTCCAGATCGAAACCGGATATCGCATTAAATTTCATCGGCGCACTCATCAGGCGCATTTTGCGCACACCGAGGTCACGCAGGATCTGCGAACCGGCACCGACGATACTGTAGGTGGTCGGTTTCTTCACCGCAGTGTGGTCGGCGGTTTCGCGGATGTGCGCCAGCAATACATCACCATCGAGCGGGTGACCGAGCAACAGCACCACACCGCTGCCCGCCTCGGCCACCGCGGCCATGGCCGCGCGCAGGCTCCAGCGGCCAGGTTGCTTGACCATCAGCAGGTCGCGCAGCGGGTCCATGTTATGGACGCGAACCAGGGTCGGTTCTTCTGCGCAAATGGTGCCCAGGGTCAGCGCCATGTGCACATCGCCCTCCACCGAATCACGATAGGTCACCAGATTGAACTGGCCCAGTTCGCTGTCCAATGGCTGCTCGGCAATCCGCTGAACGGTACGTTCGTGGATCATCCGGTAGTGAATCAGGTCGGCGATGGTACCGATCTTGATGTTGTGTTCGACAGCAAAAGCTTCCAGCTCGGCACGACGGGACATGGTGCCGTCGTCGTTCATCACTTCGCAGATCACTCCGCTCGGCTCAAAACCGGCCATCCGTGCCAGATCGCAGGCGGCTTCGGTGTGGCCGGCGCGTGCCAGCGTACCGCCAGCCTGGGCCATCAGCGGGAAGATGTGACCCGGACTGACGATATCTTCGGCCTTGGCGTCTTTGGCGGCGGCGGCTTGAACGGTGCGCGCACGGTCAGCAGCGGAAATACCGGTGGTGACGCCTTCAGCAGCTTCAATCGAGACGGTGAACTTGGTGCCAAAACCGGAACCGTTGCGCGGCGCCATCAACGGCAGTTTGAGCAGTTCGCAGCGCTCGCGGCTCATCGGCATGCAGATCAGGCCGCGGGCATGCTTGGCCATGAAGTTGATGTGCTCAGGCAGGCAGCACTCGGCGGCCATGATCAGGTCGCCTTCATTCTCGCGATCTTCGTCATCCATCAGGATGACCATCTTGCCTAGGCGGATGTCTTCGACCAGTTCTTCGATGCTATTGAGCGCCACGCGGCACCCCCTTGAGTCAGGATTTGAGATAGCCGTTGGCGGCCAGAAAGCTTTCGGTAATGTTGCCAGCGCTAGGCTCTGCAGCCTTGTCGCCGAGCAACAGGCGTTCCAGATAACGTGCCAGCAAGTCGACTTCAAGGTTGACCTGCCGACCCGGCCGGTAGTCGGCCATGATGGTTTCAGCCAGCGTGTGCGGGACAATGGTCAGTTCGAATTCGGCACCATTGACCGCGTTCACCGTCAGGCTGGTGCCGTCGACGGTGATCGAGCCTTTGTGGGCGATGTACCTGGCCAGATCTTTTGGCGCACGGATGCGGAACTGGATGGCCCGGGCATTTTCTTCCCGGGCAATCACTTCGCCGACACCGTCGACGTGACCGCTGACCAGATGCCCGCCCAAACGAGTGGTCGGAGTCAGGGCCTTTTCCAGGTTGACCCGGCTGCCGCTTTTCAGCTCGTTGAACGCCGTGCAGTCGAGGGTTTCGCGGCTGACGTCCGCCCAGAAACCGTCGCCCGAAAGCTCCACCGCAGTCAGGCAAACGCCGTTGACCGCGATGCTGTCGCCGAGTTTGACGTCAGCCAGATCAAGCTTGCCAGTCTCTACATAAACCCGCACATCGCCGCCTTTTGGGGTCAACGCGCGGATACTGCCGATGGATTCGATGATGCCGGTAAACATGGAGTCCTCCTCGAGAACAGGGCCGACGCTTAGCGAAAGCCGAGAATTATACGCTCGCTGGTGGCAGAGGAATGGCAGTGACTCGCCAGTCATCGCCCACGGCGCGCATTTCAATGATTTTCAGCAACGGCGCCTCACTCATCAGCTCCAGCGGCCAGTCCAGCAATGGCCGCGCCGATGAGCCGAGAAACTTGCCCGCGACGAAGATTTGATATTCGTCCACCAGGCCTTGCTGAGCGAAAGCCCCCGCCAGACGCGGACCGGCTTCCACCAGCACCTCGTTGACACCACGGGCAGCCAGTTCGATCAGCAGCTTGCGCAGATCAACCTGACCATCGGAGCCGGGCACGATCAGGCATTCCGGGCCACTGGCATACTGTTCTTCCACCGCGACACAGGTGGCGACCAGCGCCGGGCCGGCCTTGAAGAACGGTGCGTCGAGAGGCACCCGCAGACGACCATCGATCAGCACGCGCAAGGGTGGTCGGGAAAGCGCCAGCGCAGTCTGCTCGGCATCCAGCCCCAGTTCGTCAGCGCGCACTGTCAGCCGGGCGCCGTCAGCCAATACCGTGTCGGCGCCGGTCAGCACCACGCTGGCCTGGGCGCGCAGGCGCTGCACGGCGCAACGTGCGTCCGGGCCGGTGATCCATTGGCTTTCGCCACTGGCCATGGCGGTGCGACCGTCCAGACTCATGGCCAGTTTGACCCGCACGAACGGCAGACCCTGTTCCATGCGTTTGAGGAAGCCTTGATTGATGGCTCGCGCTTCACCTTCAAGCACGCCGCTGTGGATTGTGATGCCCGCCTGCGCCAGACGCTGCATGCCACGGCCAGCGACCTCTGGATTCGGGTCCTGCATCGCCGCGACGACCCGCGCCACACCGGCACTCACCAACGCATCGGCGCACGGCGGCGTGCGCCCATGATGACTGCACGGTTCGAGGGTCACGTAGGCGGTAGCGCCCCGGGCGTTCTCACCGGCGGCACGCAACGCATGGACTTCGGCATGGGGCTCGCCGGCGCGCACATGCCAGCCTTCACCGACAATCTGCCCGTCACGCACAATCACACAACCGACTCGAGGATTGGGATGGGTGGTGTAAAGGCCTTTGCGCGCCAGCTCCAGGGCCCGAGCCATGTAGTGGGCGTCGAGGACGGCTTGTTCAGAGGACGTAGTCATTCTTTGGCTGGCTCACGGGCCAGGCGATCGATTTCTTCGCGGAACTCGTTGAGATCCTGAAAACGTCGATACACCGAGGCGAAACGAATGTAGGCGACTTCATCGAGCTTTTGCAGCTCGGCCATCACCAGCTCACCGACCACCAGTGACTTGACCTCTCGTTCACCGGTCGCCCGCAGTTTGTGCTTGATGTGCGCCAGCGCAGCTTCCAGGCGCTCGACGCTCACCGGACGTTTTTCCAGGGCGCGCTGCATACCGGCACGAAGTTTTTCTTCGTCGAACGGCTGACGGCTGCCGTCGGTTTTGATCAGGCGCGGCAACACCAGTTCGGCGGTTTCGAAGGTGGTGAAACGCTCACCGCAGGCCAGGCATTCACGCCGGCGGCGCACCTGCTCGCCCTCGGCGACCAGACGCGAGTCGATGACCTTGGTGTCGTTGGCACCGCAGAAGGGACAGTGCATGGTGGCAGGCAACAAAAAAAGGGAGGGCCATGGTAGCGCATCCCACTGGCAAGACAAGCCATAGGCTTTACGGTATATAGACCGGCTACTATTTATACACACCGAATTTAGTCTTGCTGGAGCTTCACATGTCGCTACGACCGCTCGTATTGCTCAGCCTCGTCAGCTTGCTGGTCGCGTGCAGCAGTGCGCCCAAACCCGCGCCACCGGCGCCAGGGCCTGCGCCACAGCAGGCACAGAAGAAAGCTCAGGAGTCCGCCAACCTCGGCCCGCTGCCGGCCTTTCAGCGCGAATTGAGCGGTAGTCTGCTAGGCGTGCCGGCCGGCGCTGAAGTCGAACTGGCACTGCTGGTGATCGACGAGCGCGGCCGGCCGCAACAATTGCTGGCCAGCTCTAGCCTGATCGGCAACAACCAGGTGCTGCCGTTCCGTCTGCGCTTCAATCCGGAAGCCTTTCCGGTCGGGGCTCGCGTCGAATTGCGCGGCCGCGCCAGCCAGTCCGGACAACTGATTCTGCATTTGCCTTCGCGACGCATTGATCAACCGATCACCCAGGCACTGGGTCAATTGCAGTTTTTCAAAGCGCCATGACCGTACCGCTCGACTTGCAAGAGGCTCTGGGAGAGCTGCTCGGTGACGCAAAGCTTGTCTCCTGTACATTGCCGGAGACCGAGCTCAAGCTCTGGTTGATCGACGCCGAAAACATGGACCGCGCCTTCACCCCGGAAGAAACCCGACGAATCCTGCATGAACCGCCTTACTGGAGTTTCTGCTGGGCCAGCGGCCTGGCGTTGGCGCGCTATCTCGCCGAACGCCCGCAATGGGTCGAAGGCAAACGGGTGCTGGATTTCGGAGCAGGTTCCGGGGTTGCCGGTATTGCGGCGGCCAGGGCCGGTGCGCTGGAAGTGGTGGCCTGTGATCTTGATCCGCTGGCGATTGCGGCCTGCCGGGCGAATGCTGAACTCAATGATGTACAGCTCAGCTACTCGACGGACTTTTTCGCCGAAGCCGATCGCTTTGATCTGATCCTGGTGGCCGATGTGCTGTACGACCGCGGCAACCTGCCGCTGCTCGATGAGTTTTTGAGTCGTGGCCGGGAAGCCCTGGTGGCGGACTCCAGAGTGCGCAATTTCCAGCATCCGGCGTATCAACGGCTGGAAATGCTGGAAGCCTTCACTTTGCCGGATCTGGCCGAGCCTGAAGAGTTTCGTCATGTGAGCCTGTACCACGCGCAAAGACGGTAGAAGCCACCTGTAGCCGTTGCCGGACGCAGCCTTAGGCAACGGCTACGCAAAGCGCCTTCAAGCCCTTATAGTTAGCCCATTCACGCTTTCAAGAGATGCCCCATGAGTCAGGACACGCCGTATATCTTCGACGCCAGCACTGTCGATTTCGACCAGTCGGTGATCGAGAACTCTTTCCACAAACCGGTGCTGGTGGATTTCTGGGCCGAATGGTGTGCGCCGTGCAAGGCGCTGATGCCGATGCTCCAGCAGATTACCGAGAGCTATCAGGGCGAGCTGTTGCTGGCCAAGGTCAATTGCGACGCCGAACCGGACATCGTTTCGCGCTTCGGTATCCGCAGCCTGCCGACCGTGGTGCTGTTCAAGGATGGTCAACCGGTGGACGGTTTTGCCGGTGCGCAACCGGAATCTGCGGTCCGCGCGTTGCTTGAGCCCCATGTACAGATGCCACCACCGGCCGCTGCCGATCCGTTCGAGCAGGCTCAGGCGTTGTTCGATGAAGGCCGTTTTGCCGACGCCGAAGCCATCCTCAAAGTGCTGCTGGGCGAAGACAACACCAATGCGAAAGCGCTGATCCTCTATGCCCGCTGCCTCACCGAACGTGGCGAGCTGGGTGAAGCGCAAACCGTGCTCGACGCGGTCAAGACCGATGAACACAAGGCCGCCCTGGCCGGCGCCAAGGCGCAGATCCAGTTCCTGGGCCAGGCCAAGGATTTGCCGGATGCGGCAGACCTGAAGGCGCGCCTGGCGAAAAACCCGCAGGACGATGAAGCGGTCTATCAACTGGCGATTCAGCAACTGGCTCGCCAGCAATACGACGCGGCGCTGGATTCGTTGCTGAAGTTGTTCATCCGCAACCGCAGCTACAGCGAAGGCCTGCCGCACAAGACTTTGCTGCAGGTGTTCGAATTGCTGGGCAACGATCACCCGCTGGTGACCACGTACCGCCGCAAGATGTTTGCTGCGTTGTATTAAGCAGGAGCACGGCTGCCGGCGATGGCATTCTTGAGATCGCCATCGCGAGCAAGCTGTGCTCCTACGCGGGGTCAACCCAGCTATAGAGCGGCGTATCCCCGCCGCTCACCACTTTCACATCCGCGCAATGGCGCAAGCGCACCAACAGGCGTTTGCCCGACGCCGCGCTTCCTGTCAGTCCTTCCAGTTGCTCCAGCAAATCCGGCCCGCTCATTTGCCCTGCCTTGCGCAGCAGATCCTTGGCGATCTGCCACAGTGCATCGTCCTGATTCACTGGTTTGGCCTGCGGGGTATTGCTCTCGGGCCTGGTCACCTGCAACTGCGCCCCTAACTGCGCCCAATCGCCCTCGTCCAGTTCCAGGGTCAAGTCCACCGGCCAGTCGCCGATGCTTCCACGTATCCGCACCATAGGTTTTCCCTCAAGTTTCTGACGAACATGCTCCCACGCGTCTTGCGCAACGCCAAGCAGACGGTCAAACTCCCGCCACTATTGTTATAAGATCACATAACAAAACATTCATCTTCTTTCCCGGAGACTTGCTATGCGCCGTCTGCTTCTCGCCTTGCCGTTTACCCTGCTGCCGCTGGCCATCGCTCATGCCGCCGAGGTCCATGATCATGAGCATGAACACGGCAGCCTCGGCGCCCACGAACATGGCGTCGGGCGCTTGAACGCGGCGCTGGACGGTCAGAGTCTGGAGCTGGAACTGGAAAGTCCGGCGATGAACCTGGTGGGTTTCGAACACGTCGCCAGCACTGATGAGGACAAAGCCAAAGTCACCGCTGTGCGTGCCCAGCTTGAGAAACCATTGGTACTGTTCAGCCTGCCAAAAGCCGCCGGCTGCGTGGTTGCCAAGCAGGAACTGGAAAGCCCGCTGTTCGGCGACAAGCCGGATGCCGATGATCACGATGAAGATGAAGACCATGATGCAGACGCCAAAGACGCCGACGGTCATGAGCATCACCATGAACACAGCGAGATCCACGCCCACTACCAATTCACCTGCGCCACGCCGACCGCGCTGAAGAGTCTGGAGCTGACACAAATCTTCAAGACCTTCCCCGCCACCCAGAAAATTCAGGTACAACTCATCAGCCCAAGTGGCCAGCAAGGTGTTGAAGCAACAGCGAAGGCTGCAATCCTGAAGTTTTGAATTCACACCGACCTCGTAGGAGCGAGGCTTGCCCGCGATGAACGATGACGCGGCTTGTCTGATTGACTGCAGCGCCTGAATCGCGGGCAAGCCTCGCTCCTACAAGTACTCAACACACATGAAATCGGCTCAATGACCCAAGCACTTATCGAACTGTCCGACCTGGGCTTCAGTTGGCCCGGTCATCCGCAGTTGCTGGACATCCCGGCGTTCCGCCTCGAGCCCGGCGAAACGCTGTTCCTCAAAGGTCCCAGCGGCAGTGGCAAGACCACCCTGCTGGGCTTGCTCGGCGGGGTGCAGAAGCCCAATCGCGGCAGCATTCGCCTGCTCGGCCAGGAACTGACCGAGCTCTCGGCTGGCGCCCGTGACCGCTTCCGGGTCGACCACACCGGCTACATTTTCCAGCAGTTCAACTTGCTACCGTTTCTCTCGGTGCGGGAGAACGTCGAACTGCCCTGTCACTTTTCCAAATTGCGCGCCAACCGGGCAATCCAGCGTCACGGCAGTGTCGATCAGGCGGCCGCGACGTTGCTGGCCCACTTGGGTTTGAAAGATCCGAGCCTGCTCAGCCGTCGCGCCGACTCACTGTCCATTGGCCAGCAACAACGGGTCGCCGCCGCCCGGGCGTTGATCGGCCAACCCGAACTGGTGATCGCCGACGAGCCGACTTCGGCCCTGGACTATGACGCCCGCGAGGCGTTTATCCGGTTGTTGTTCGCCGAGTGCCGTGAGGCCGGGGCCAGCCTGCTGTTTGTCAGCCATGACCAAAGCCTGGCGCCGCTGTTTGATCGCAACCTGTCGCTGGCCGAACTCAATCGCGCCGCAGTGCCCGCAGAGGTTTGAGATGTATTTGTTTCGTCTAGCCATGGCCAGCCTGGCTAACCGCCGCTTTACCGCGATCCTCACCGCCTTCGCCATCGCGCTGTCGGTTTGCCTGTTGCTGGCCGTTGAGCGCGTGCGCACCGAAGCCCGCGCCAGCTTCGCCAGCACCATCAGCGGCACCGACCTGATCGTCGGCGCCCGTTCCGGCTCGGTCAATCTGCTGCTGTACTCGGTATTTCGTATCGGCAACGCCACCAACAACATTCGTTGGGACAGCTTCGAGCACTTCGCAAACAGCCCGAAAGTGAAGTGGGCGATTCCGATTTCCCTCGGTGATTCCCATCGCGGTTATCGAGTAATGGGCACCACTGACGCCTACTTCCAGCACTACCAATACGGTCGCCAACAAAGCCTGCAACTGGCCAGCGGCCGCGCCTTCGCCACCGATCCGTTTGAAGTGGTACTCGGTGCCGAAGTCGCCGATGCCCTGCATTACAAACTCGGCGACAAACTGGTACTGGCCCACGGTGTGGCGGTAATCAGCCTGGTCAAACACGACGACAAACCGTTCACCGTGGTTGGCATTTTGCAGCGCACCGGCACCCCGGTGGACCGCACGCTGCACATCAGCCTCGGCGGCATGGAAGCGATCCACATCGATTGGCACAACGGTGCTCCGGCCCAGGGCAATGGCCGCATCAGCGCCGATCAGGCACGCAACATGGACCTCACTCCGCAAGCCATCACCGCCTTCATGCTGGGCCTCAACAGCAAGATCGCGACCTTCGCCATGCAACGCGAGATCAACGAGTTTCGTGGCGAGCCGATGCTGGCGATTCTGCCGGGCGTAGCCTTGCAGGAGCTCTGGAGCATGATGGGCACGGCTGAAAAAGCCCTGTTTGTGATTTCGTTATTCGTGGTGCTGACCGGATTGATCGGCATGCTCACCGCCATTCTCACCAGCCTCAACGAACGCCGTCGGGAGATGGCTATCCTGCGGTCGGTCGGCGCGCGGCCCTGGCATATCGCGACCTTACTGGTGCTCGAAGCCTTCGCCCTGGCGTTGTCCGGAGTGATTGCCGGGTTGGGGCTGTTGTACCTGAGCATCGCCCTGGCGCAAGGCTATGTGCAGTCGACTTATGGTTTGTACCTGCCGCTGGCCTGGCCAAGCGAGTATGAGTGGACGCTGCTCGGCGGTATCCTGCTTGCCGCATTGCTGATGGGCAGCGTGCCGGCCTGGCGCGCCTACCGACAATCGTTGGCCGATGGCCTGTCCATTCGTTTATGAAGTATCTGTTTATGACCATCCCGTTTATGAGGAGCCACGTCATGCCCCGCGCCCTGCTTGCGCTGTTGTTGCTGGTCGCCATGCCGTTGTGGGCCGCCCAACCGAAAGACCTGACCTGGTTGGAAATGATCCCGCCGGACGCCGCGCCGCAAGTCCCGAACATGACGCCGCTGCACGATCTGTCGAAGATGGGCGACGCCCTGTCCGCCGAAGCGGCACCGGCGGCCACGCAAGACCTGCCCAACGCACCGGTAGTCAAGAGCCTCGACGGGCAGCGGATCCGCTTGCCGGGTTATATCGTGCCACTGGAAGTCAGCGAAGAAGGCCGCACCACCGAGTTTTTGCTGGTGCCGTATTTCGGCGCCTGCATCCACGTACCGCCACCGCCGTCGAATCAGATCGTCCATGTCAAAAGCGAGGCGGGGGTGAAGCTCGATGAGCTGTATCAGCCGTACTGGATCGAGGGCGCGATGCAGGTCAAAGCGTCCACCAGCGAGCTGGCCGATGCGGGTTACCAAATGGATGCCGAGAAGATCTACGTTTACGAATTGCCGGAGTAGGAACGACTCTCCCTGTAGCTGGTGTAGCCTGCTGCTACAGGGATTGGCACCGCCCCCCCTGAAGGCTCTGCGCTTTTATCCCCTGTCACCATTCCATTGAGCTGAGTCAAAGGCTCGTTCTTGACGCTCCTTAACATTGGACATAGCCAACTTGAATCGTCCTTTGGAGCCTCCATGCACAAGTCTTTGCTTCGCGCTTCGCTGTTCGCCCTCGCGCTTGCAGCCCCACTCGCTCACGCCCACCAGGCCGGTGATTTCATCGTCCGTGCCGGTGCTGCCAGCACCGCGCCCAACGAAGACAGCGGCGAGCTGAAACTCGACGGTAGGAAAATCTCCGGTACCAAAGCGACTCTGGACAGCGACACGCAACTGGGTCTGGCGTTCGCCTACATGTTCACCGACCACATCGGCCTCGAACTGCTGGCTGCCACACCGTTCAAGCACCAAGTCGGTGTAAAAGGTCTTGGTCCGGCGCTGGACGGCAAGCTCGCCGACATCAAGCAACTGCCACCGACCCTGTCGCTGCAGTACTACCCGCTGGACGCTTCATCCAGGTTCCAGCCATATGCCGGTGTCGGTATCAACTACACCATGTTCTTTGGCGAAGACCTGACCAGTCAGCGTAAAAGCGAAGGTTTCAGCAACCTGAAACTCAAGGACTCGGTGGGTATCGCCGGGCAACTGGGCTTTGACTACATGATCACCGACCACATGCTGTTCAACGCCTCGGTCTGGTACGTCGACATCGACACCCAAGCCACCGTCGATGGCCCGACTGCACTGGGTGTCGGCCAGACCAAAGTCGACGTGGATGTCTCCCCGTGGGTGTACATGGTGGGTGTTGGTTACAAGTTCTGATTCAACCTCTATCGCGGGCAAGCCTCGCTCCTACAAGAGCACCGCGCCATCTGTAGGAACAGGCTTGCCCACGAAGTCGTCGGCCCGCCCCCCAGGACCTGAAGTCCGACGACAATAAAAAGGCGCCTCGAAAGGCGCCATTTTCATTCAATAAAACACTATCGCCCCAGCAACCGCGCCAGACCAACGCTCATCGGCGTCTGCTCAGGAAATTTGAAGCGCTGCAACAGCCGTTGATTATTCGCCCGGGAATGACGGATATCGCCCGAGCGCGCCGGGCCGTAGCTCACCGGCGGCAACTGCCCCACTACCTCAGCCAATGCCTCGAGCATCTGCTTGAGTGTGGTCGCCTGATTCAGCCCGACGTTGACTGCGCCCTCTTCGACCTGCGGCGCTTCGATGGCCTGAATCAGCACGTCCACCAGGTCTTCAACGTAAACGAAGTCACGGGTTTGCTCACCGTCACCGAACACGGTGATCGGCAGGCCTTTCTGTGCCCGCTCACTGAAAATGCTGATCACCCCGGAGTACGGCGACGACGGATCCTGGCGTGGACCGAAGATGTTGAAGAAGCGGAACACCACCGGCTCCAGAGCGTGCTGGCGACGGTAGAAGTCGAAGTAGTACTCGCTCGCCAGTTTGTCCGACGCGTAAGGCGTCAACGGCGCCTTGGGCGTGTCTTCGCTGATTGACTCACCTTCGCCATTGTTGCCATAGACCGCCGCGCTTGAGGCGAACAGCACGCGCTTGACGCCAGCCTGACGCATGGCTTCACAAACGTTCAGCGTGCCGATGAAGTTGCTCTGGTGGGTGCGCACCGGATCATCCACCGAGGCCTGCACCGAAGCCACCGCCGCGAGATGGGCGACAGCCTGGCAACCCACCATCGCCCGCGCCACTAGCGCAGCATCGGCGACGTCGCCTTCAATCAGTTCGACCCGAGCATTATCCAATGGCAAGTTGCTGCGTTTGCCGCTGGACAAGTCATCGAGAATCCGCACCGCGTAACCCTTGGCGAGCAAGGCATCGACCAGGTGCGAACCAATAAACCCGGCGCCGCCGGTGATTAAAACAGGGCCGTCAGCCATGGCGATAAAACCTATCCAGTAAGCCCGGGAGTGCCGCACGCCAGGCGCGGGGTTTGATCCCGAAGGTGTGCAGAATTTTCTTGCAGGCCAGGACCGCATGTTGCGGCTCTTCAGCAGCATCAGGGCGCGCAGCATGGGCTTGCGCAGTCGGCGCCTCGATGGCCAGCGGATGCAACTGCCGGGCCTCGGCGAGAATCGCCTGACCCAATGCCAGCGGCGTAGTCGCTTCATGCCCGGCGTAGTGGTAAGTGCCCCACAGCGGCGCCGAGCAATCGAGCTGTTTGAGTACCGAAATAATCACTCGCGCCGCGTCATCCACCGGGGTCGGATTACCGCGACGGTCGTCGGCCATCAGCAACTCTTCGGGTCGCTCGGCCCGGGCCAGGAAGCGCCCGAGCGTGCCGTCGGCACTGTCATCGAGCAGCCAGCCAAAGCGCAACAAAACATGCTGCGGACAGGTTGCGCGCACACTCTGCTCGATCCGCCACAAGGCCTGGCCACGCAGACCCAGCGGCACCGGTTCGTCTTTTTCGCTGTAGGCAGTCGCTCGCGAGCCATCGAAGACCCGATAGCTGGAGGGCTGCACCAGGATGATATTGTGATGTTGGCACAGCTCGGCAAGCCGCTCGATCGCCCGCTCCTGCCCGGCCAGACGCGTCTCGCCGACCGTCTCCGCCTGAAACCAGTCGAAGTAATAGGCAAGGTTGATCAAGGCATCCGGACGGGTGTCATCGAGCAGTTGCGTCAGGCTCGCGGCATCCCAGCCGTCTTGCGGCGGACGGGGGGCGAGGAAACCAATATCTTCCTCCGCACCGAGGCGAATCAGCGCTTGCCCAAGGGCATTTCCGCCGCCCAGTAACATAAGGCGCATTCGCATAGAGTCAGCAGGCCCAGTCTGTTTAGAACGATGGTTTATATCGGACAAGCCATATAGCCTTGCCGTTGGCATTTGCCAGAATCGTTGCATTTTGCGGGTTTCCAGCGCAGCCGTCACCCGCAAAGTGTAGAACGGCCAGATCAGGGCCCAACAATACGGCCTTTGTAGCGAGGGGTTGCAAGTTCTGCCTGTCAGTCGCATAAATCTGCTCATGAATCTTCCCGAATCAGCGGACAACGCCCTGACCGGCTTCCACCCTGCCGTCAGAGCCTGGTTCAACGCGACGTTCCCCTCGGTCACCGCCGCCCAGGCTCAGGCGTGGCCGTTGATCCGCCAGCGCCGCTCGACGTTGATTGCCGCGCCCACAGGCTCCGGAAAAACCCTCACCGCGTTTCTCGCGGTGATCGATGACCTGGTCCATCAAGGACTGGAGCAAAACGGCGAACTGCCGAACGAGACGCTGGTGGTCTACGTCTCGCCGCTCAAGGCGCTGTCCAACGACATTCAGATCAACCTGCAAAACCCGCTTGCCGGGATTACCGAACAATTGCGCTGCATGGGTTTGCCTCAACTGAAGATCAACACCTCTGTGCGAACCGGCGACACCACCCAAAAAGACCGCACGGCGATGCGCAAAAGCGCACCGCATATTCTGGTGACCACCCCGGAGTCGCTTTACGTATTACTCGGTTCGGACTCCGGCCGACGCATGCTCGCCAGCACCCGCACAGTGATCGTCGACGAGATCCACGCCATTGCCTCCAGCAAGCGCGGCAGTCATTTAACCCTGAGCCTGGAGCGCCTACAGGCGCTGTGCCCGGATCCGTTGATGCGCATCGGCTTATCGGCCACGCAAAAACCCATCGAAGCGGTGTCACGTTTTCTGGTGGGCCGCGACCACGCCTGCGAGATTGTCGACATTGGCCACGCCCGTCCACGGGACTTAAGCATCGAAGTGCCGCCGGTACCGTTGTCAGCGGTGATGGCCAATGACGTCTGGGAACTGGTCTACGACCGGCTCGCCGTGCTCGCCGGCGAGCACAAAACCACGCTGGTTTTCGTCAACACCCGGCGCCTGGCAGAGCGTTTGAGCCGGCATTTGAGCGAACGTCTTGGCAAAGAGGCGGTGGCCGCCCACCACGGCAGCCTGGCCAAAGAGTTCCGACTGGACGCCGAGCAACGGCTCAAGCGTGGCGACCTGCAAGTACTGATCGCCACCGCGTCGCTGGAGCTGGGCATCGATATCGGCGATGTCGATCTGGTCTGCCAGATAGGCTCGCCGCGTTCAATTGCGGCATTTCTACAACGGGTTGGCCGCTCCGGACACCAGGTCGGCGGCACACCCAAGGGGCGTCTGTTCGCCACCACACGGGACGACCTGATCGAATGCGCGGCCCTGCTCGACTGCGTGCGTCGCGGTGAACTCGACACCTTGCTGATTCCCGTGGCGCCGCTTGACGTGCTGGCCCAGCAGATCGTCGCCGAGGTCAGTTGCCAGCAATGGGAGGAGCAAGCGCTACTGGAAATGCTCCGCCGTGCGTCGCCCTATAGCGATCTCGATGAAACACATTTTCAGGCGTTATTGCAGATGCTCGCCGAGGGCTACAACGGCCGTCAGGGAATCCGCAGCGCTTATCTGCATCGCGATGCCGTGACACGAACCCTGCGAGGCCGTCGCGGCAGCAAGCTCACCGCTGTAACCAGCGGCGGGACGATCCCGGACAACGCCGACTACAGCGTATTGCTGGAGCCACAGAGCCTGAACATCGGCAGCGTCAACGAGGACTTTGCCGTCGAAAGCATCGCCGGCGACATCTTCCAGTTGGGCAATACCTCGTACCGGATCCTGCGCATCGAAACCGGCAAAGTACGGGTCGAAGATGCTCAAGGCCAACCGCCGACCATTCCGTTCTGGCTCGGTGAAGCGCCCGGTCGCAGCGCAGAACTGTCGTTCGCCGTGGCGCGCCTGCACGCGCAACTCGATGAACTGCTCAGCGCCAGCCCCGGCGACTTGCAACCGAGCCTCGACTGGTTGACCGACACCCTGGGCCTGAGCATCTCCAGCGCCGAGCAGCTGGTGGAGTATCTGGCGCGCGCACGTTTGACGCTGGGTGCATTACCGTCCCGGGACACGCTGATCATGGAGCGTTTTTTCGATGAGTCCGGCGGCACCCAACTGATCATCCATACGCCGTTTGGCAGCCGCATCAATCGCGCTTGGGGCCTGGCGCTGCGCAAGCGTTTTTGCCGTACTTTCAATTTCGAATTGCAGGCCGCTGCCAGCGAAGACGCCATCGTGCTCTCGCTGTCCACCAGTCACAGCTTTGAGCTGGACGACGTCTGGCGTTACCTGCACAGCAACAGCGCTGAGCACATCCTGATCCAGGCTGTATTGGAGGCCCCGTTGTTCGGCGTGCGCTGGCGCTGGAATGCTGGCGTCGCCCTGGCCCTGCCGCGTTATTCCGGCGGGCGCAAAGTCCCGCCGCAGATCCAGCGGATGAAAAGCGAAGACCTGATCGCCAGTGTGTTTCCCGATCAGATCGCTTGCCTGGAAAACCTCGCCGGCGAGCGGGAAATTCCCGAGCATCCGCTGGTGGAGCAAACCCTCGATGACTGCCTTCATGACGCCATGGACAGCGAAGGCTGGCTGGCACTGCTGCGGCGTATGGAGAACGGCGAAGTGCGGTTGATCAGCCGCAATCTGCCGGCGCCGTCGCCCTTGGCCGCCGAAATTCTGAGCGCCCGGCCCTACACCTTTCTCGATGACGCACCACTGGAAGAACGTCGCACCCAAGCCGTGCTCAACCGCCGCTGGAGCGACCCGCAATCGACCGATGATCTGGGCGCGCTGGATAGCGAGGCGATTCAGGCCGTGCGCGACGAAGCCTGGCCCGCGCCCACGGGCGTCGACGAAATGCACGAAGCGCTGATGAGTCTGGCGTGCATCAGCGATGCTGAGGCGCAGACCAATGAGCACTGGCTGACCTGGCTGCACGCCTTGGCCGACAGTGGTCGGGCCAGCCGTCTGCAGCTCAATGCCGAGCAGTCGTTATGGTTGGCACTGGAGCGGCTGACGTGTTTGCGGGCGCTGTATCCCGACGCTGCGTTGCAGCCTGGGTTGCAGGCTTTGCCCGGATTCGATGAACCCTGGGATGTCGATGAGGCGCTGGTGGAAGTGATCCGCGCCCGTCTCAGTGGTTTCGGGCCTCTGCCTTTGAACCAGATCGCCGAACCACTGGCGCTGCCGATGGCCAGCGTCACTCAGGCCTTGGCGCAACTGGAACGTGAAGGTTACGTGCTGCGCGGACGCTTCAGCCCGGGCGCCAGCGACGATCAATGGTGCGAACGGCATTTGCTGGCGCGTATTCATCGCTACACGGTCAGACGACTGCGCCGGGAAATCGAGCCGGTAGCGTTGCAGGACTTCATGCGATTCCTGTTTGACTGGCAGCATCTGTCTACGACAACTCAAGGCCAGGGCAGCGCCGTTTTGCCAGAGATCGTCAACCAGTTTGAAGGCTACCCAGCCGCCGCCGCGGCCTGGGACAGCGATATTTTGCCGGCGCGGCTCAAGGGTTATTCAGTCAGCTGGCTGGATGACCTGTGCCGCAGCGGCAAACTGGTCTGGACCCGGTTGACCGCGCGCAACAAGCCCGCGAGTGCCGCGCTTCGCAGTACCCCAATCGTGTTGTTGCCACGCAACCAGGTTGCGCTCTGGAGCGGCTTGACCGAGCAGACCGACAGCAGCGAGTTATCGCCAAAAACCCGGAAAGTCCATCAGGCCCTGACCCAACATGGCGCCTTGTTCTTCGACGAACTGCTGCATGAAGCGCATCTGCTGCGCAGCGAACTGGAAAGCGCATTGCAGGAGCTGGTTGGTGCGGGACTGGTGAATGCCGACAGTTTTGCCGGGCTGCGGGCGCTGATCACCCCCGCCAGCAAACGCCAGGCCCGCAGCAGTCGCCGTGGCCGCGGGGCGTTTATTGGCGGGATGGACGATGCCGGACGTTGGGCCTTGTTGCGACGCCCCGCTGCAGCAGTGGCAAGCGAAATCACTCGTCCCGGGCAAACCCCGACGGCGACACTGGAGCATGTCGCGAAGACTCTGCTTCGGCGTTATGGCGTGGTCTTCTGGCGTTTGCTTGAGCGCGAGGCTGATTGGCTGCCAGTCTGGCGCGAACTGCTGCGCACGTTCCATCGCCTCGAGGCCCGAGGCGAAATTCGCGGTGGGCGATTTGTCAGCGGCCTGGCGGGCGAGCAGTTCGCGTTGCCGGAGGCGATTCCTCTACTGCGGGAAGTACGTCGACGCCCCCATGACGGCAGCCTGATTGGTGTCTGCGGCGTCGACCCGTTGAACCTGGCCGGTACGCTGCTGCCGGGCAGCAAAGTCCCTGCGCTGGCCAGCAATCGGTTGGTGTACCGCGACGGCTTGCCTGCCGCCGCCGAAATCGCCGGCAAGCAGCATTTCTGGCTGGAACTGGATCAGCAGGCCAGTGCCGAGGTGCGCAACAAACTGGTGCAACACCGCTCTTGAGTAAGTGATCGTTCCCACGCTCTGCGTGGTAACGCCTCACTGGACGCTCCGCGTCCGCTCTTACTGTGACGCGGAGCGTCACCGGCTGCATTCCCACGCGCGAGCGTGGGAACGGTCAACACACAAGACCGTATATTTGACTTGCGATCAAATATCTTGTGCCGATACCGCTATTTTTCCACACGAGTCAAACACCGACACTGCGCTCCTGATTTAAACCCACCGGAGTTGCAGCCATGCCCATTGCCTTGCTCGCGCTAACCCTAAGCGCATTTGCCATCGGGACGACCGAGTTCGTCATCGTTGGCCTGTTACCCACTATCGGTGCCGACCTTGGCGTCAGCCTGCCGTCCGCCGGTCTTTTGGTCAGCCTTTACGCGCTGGGCGTGGCCATTGGCGCACCGGTACTCACCGCATTGACCGGCAAAGTGCCGCGTAAACTCTTGCTGTTGTCGTTGATGGTGCTGTTCACCCTCGGCAACCTGTTGGCCTGGAAAGCACCCAGCTACGAATCGCTGGTCATTGCACGAATCGTTACCGGGCTCGCCCACGGGGTGTTCTTCTCCATCGGCTCGACCATTGCCACCAGCCTGGTGCCCAAGGAAAAGGCCGCCAGCGCGATTGCGATCATGTTTACCGGTCTGACCGTAGCCTTGGTCACTGGCGTGCCACTGGGCACCTTCATTGGCCAGCACTTCGGTTGGCGCGAAACCTTCCTCGCCGTTTCGGCCCTGGGGGTGATCGCCTTTATTGGCAGCCTGATTTACGTGCCGAAAAACATTGCCCACAGCAAACCTGCTTCGCTGCTACAGCAACTTCAAGTTCTGAAACAGCCACGGTTGTTGCTGGTGTTCGCCATGACTGCGGTCGGCTACGGCGGATCGTTCATTGCGTTCACCTTCCTGGCGCCAATTCTTCAGGACATCTCCGGCTTCAGCGCCAGCACCGTTAGCCTGGTGCTGCTGGTCTACGGCATCTCGGTGGCCATCGGTAACATCTGGGGCGGCAAACTGGCCGATAAACGCGGCCCGATCAGCGCCTTGAAGCTCATCTTCGCCCTGCTCGCCGCTGTGCTCTTTGTGCTGACCTTGACCGCCGGTAATCCCTGGCTGGCATTGGCCACCGTACTGGTCTGGGGCGCGGTCGCTTTCGGCAACGTACCGGGCCTGCAAGTGTATGTAGTGCGCCAGGCCGAACATCACACCCCGAATGCGGTGGACGTGGCTTCGGGTCTGAACATCGCTGCTTTCAACCTTGGCATCGCCGGCGGCGCTTGGGGTGGCGGTCTGATCGTCGCCCACATGGGCCTGATTCATACCGCATGGATCGGCGGTCTGGTGGTGCTGGTCGCCCTTGCATTGACCGCCTGGAGTGGTCGTCTCGATCGTCTCGGCCCGGTGTATCCAGAGCCGGCGCAGGGTTCGGCGCAGATTGTCGCCGGGCATTAAAAGATCGCAGCCTTCGGGCTGCGTTTTTTTGTACGCCCCCACCTATACCCGCGCGGGTGCCGTCACTCCAAACCGCGCGCGGTAATCACTTGGGGCAAGGCCGGTGATTTTTTTGAACGTGGCGCGAAAAGCACTTGGGTCCTGATAGCCGACGGTCCAGGCAATGTGGTCGATGGTCCCGTTGGTGAATTCGAGCATCTCCCGGGCCTTGCCGACCCGCAGATGCTGACAGTATTCGGTGGGTTTCAGACCGGTTGCCGAGCGAAAGCGCCGCAGGAAGGTACGTTCCTCCAGACCGGCCTGCTGGGCCATCGCCGTCAGCGAGACCTCCACCGCACCGTTACCTTGCAGCCAATGCTGGACCTTGAGGATCGCCGGGTCGCCATGGCCGAGTATTGGCGCAAAGTTACTGCCGCACCGGCTCGCGCTGTCGCTGTGCTCGATCACCAGAAACCGCGCAGTGCCGGTCGCGATGCTCGGCCCGAGCAGACGGTCCACCAGACGCAATCCCAACTCGGACCAGGCCATTAGCCCGGCGGTGGTGATCAGGTCGCCGTCGTCGACAATAGGTTTGTCGGCATTGAGTTTGACCCTCGGGTAACGCTCGGCGAACTGTTTCGCCGAGGTCCAGTGAGTGGTCGCGCTGCGGCCATCCAGCAAACCGCTTTGCGCCATCAGAATAGAACCCACGCACACTCCGCCGAGAGTCGCACCGCTGGCGTGTTGCTGGCGAAGCCAATGGGTCAACGCTGACGGAGCCTGAGCGTCAGAAAACCCGGCGATCGAAGGCGGGATCAACACCGCCATCAACGCCTGGTCGGGCCCCGGATGACTGTCGAAGACCCGCACCGGCGCCTCAAAGGCATCGGTACGCCAGTGGCTGACCCGCAGCAGCGGCAGTTGCGTAGCCTGATATTCGGCCGCAATGCGGTTTGCTACACCAAACAGATCGGTCAAGCCATGTACCGCCGCCATCTGCGCGCCGGGATAGATCAGCACGCCCAATTCGGCGACTGCGCTTTCTACACCCATTGTCAGTTTTCCCCCTTCTATTGTCGGTGCGGCCAATCCTCGAACGGCCGGCTAACCCCAATACTTCACGCCACACAAACACATCCGAGGAAACACCCATGGCCAAGCAAGCACTCATCGTAGTCGATATCCAGAACGACTACTTCCCCCACGGCAAATGGCCGTTGGTGGGTGTCGAAGCCGCCGCCGACAACGCCGCACGGCTGATTCAGGCATTTCGCGATACCGGTGACACGGTGGTGCACATCCGCCACGAATTCACCTCCGACACGGCGCCGTTCTTCACCCCTGGCTCTGAAGGCGCACGCCTGCACCCTAAAGTCATCAACCGCGCCAACGAGCCGGTGGTGCTCAAGCACTTCGTCAACTCGTTCCGCGAAACCGAACTACAGTCAATCCTCGACCAGCAGGGCATCGAGAGCCTGGTGATCGTCGGCAGCATGAGCCACATGTGCATCGACGGCGTCACTCGAGCCGCAGCCGACCTTGGCTACACCATCACGGTAATCCATGACGCCTGCGCCACCCGCGATCTTGAGTTCAACGGCCTGACTGTTCCGGCCGCCCACGTGCATGCCGCCTTCATGTCGGCATTGGGCTTTGCCTATGCAACTGTGGTGTCCACCGACGATTTCCTGGCTGGCAGCCGCTAAGCCTCACCCACCGCCCATGACCGGCGTGGCCACGGCGACGATGACCAGATCGTGCCCATCCATTCCGGGTGATCGAGCAGCAGTTCGGCTACGTTAACGTGCGCTTCCGTGATCCGGTAAAGAACACCGCTCAGTTGGTGACGCTGTTCGTGCTGTCTAACCTGCGGATGGCCCGCCGACATTTACTGATGAATACAGGGGAGGTGTGCCTGTAATGCAGAGAATGGCTACCGAGGGCCTCGATCGACGCACCACTGGTAGCTTCACGGTTATGCAGCGTTCTTAGAGAAGCGGAATGCTGTAGCTTACAAACACCCGGTTCTGATCTTGATCACGAGCGGCTTCGCTATTGGATTTGCCGTTACGCCAGCCGAATCCGACGCCTTTTAGTGCTCCCGACTGAAGGACGTAGTCCAGGCTGATATCCCTCTCCCATTCCTTCTGGTTGTCGCCGGACGTCGTCTTGATGTTGTCCCCGGAGAGGTAGATAACCGAGGCTTTGAGGCCAGGGACACCCAAGGCGGCGAAGTCGTAAGCGTACTGACCGAAGGCTGTGCGCTCACCTGCACGGGTGAAGCTCTGGATCAGACGATCGGTATACAGGTAAAGACTGGCCCCACCGGCGCCCTTGTCTACCAGGCTGCCCTGATTGAGTTGAGTGAAGTTGCTGCCGTCCGACACGCTTTGGTAGCCCGCGGTGATCGCATGGCCACCCAAGGTGTACACCAGCGCGGCACTCCAGGTCCGGTTGTCGATCTCGCCATCGCCGTCTTTGGTATAGCCACTGATTCGGTAGCCTGTGGTCCCCGAGCTGTTGGAACCGGACGAGTCTGTCTTGAAGTAGCGCAGGTCGGTTTTCAGGGATTGATTGTCCGCGATCGCCAGCGTGTGGATCAGTCCGAAAAACTGCTGGGTGTAGTAGTTGTCGAGATTGGCGTAGTAGTACTGAGCCGTCAGGTCCTTGGTGACTTTCCAGTCGCCCCCTGCGAAGTCGAACTGGTTGCTTTCACGTGTACCGCCCGTAGCTGCCAGCCCCGTCCGATCAGTTGAACCGCGACCTGTTGCATGTTCGATTCGTCCACCCGTCAGGGTCAGATCCTTGAACTCGCTCGAGGTGATTTGGCCACCTTCGAAGGTCTGTGGCAGCAGCCGTCCATCGTTGGCCACCAGGATCGGAAGTTTCGGCATCAGCGTGCCCAGGCGCAGTTCAGTCTTCGACATTTTGACTTTGCCGGTCAGCCCCAGCCGGCTCCACTCATCGACGGCTCTGTTGTCACTGTCCGAAGGAATCATGGTGCTGCCGACATGGCGTCCCTTACCGCTGTCCAGCGTAACCCCCACCAGCCCCAGTGCGTCGACGCCAAAACCGATGGTGCCGTCGGTGTAGCCCGACTTGTAGTCCAGCATGAAACCCTGCGCCCACTCTTCGGTTTTCGAAGGCGCGGCGGTACCATCACGGTTGTCATTATTGAAGTAGAAGTTTCTCATTCCCAAGGTAGCTTTCCCGTCACTTAGGAAGTCCGCATAAGCCTGGGTGCTCAGAGCGATACTGCTCAGTACGAAAGTTGTAGCGATTTTCTTTACGGTCACTTATAGCGCTCCGGCTTTTTTTATTTTGAGCAGCTCAATCAACACAAAATCCCACCCATCCACTACGGTGCAAACAGATGGCAACTGGGAATACTCAAAACGGCCCCCACTTTATTTCCACTGCGATAATCAGTACGACCACGCAGATCACCATCCAAACAGCAATCAGTGGCGCGACAAATTTCACCCACTTGCCGAAAGGTATTCCTGCCACAGCAAGAACCCCCATCAGAACACCAGATGTCGGATTTATACAATTAACGATACCCTCACCGAACAAGACCGCATGGACTACAACTTGCCGCGTCAGCCCTATCATGTCTCCGATAGGGACATAAATAGGTATAAGTAAAGCCGATTCACCCGAGCCAGAAGAAATCGCAAAATGCATAAGAGCAGCACTCAAATACATGCCTACTGCTGCCATCGCAGGATGTAGCGGGGCTAATAAATCAGCAAGGCATCCGACAATGGGGTCAAGAATTTTACCGTTATCCAAGACTATCGATATCGCACGCGCCATGCCGACAATGAGTGCTCCAGACACAATCCGAGAACATCCGCCAAGAAAGCTATTGGCAATTTCAGACGCCGACAGCTTGCCTATCATTCCCGCGACAATAGCCATGAACACAAACATGGCTGTCATTTCAACTTCACCCCATCTTAGGGTCATAGCACCATAAATGAAGGTAACCAGGGAAATAGATGCGAAAGCCAGAATAACCCAGTGCCGTGTTGTCGCCATCGAGTCTTGCCCAGATACCTCGATAACTTTAGGACGCTTTTCTCCATTTTTTCGACAAGCCCGCATATAAACTGTCAAAAAAACAATGCAGGCCAGGATGAAAAGAGCTGAAGTAATCCCGCGCAACCCAAAGCCAGAAAACAGTGGCAGTTGCGCAAGTCTCTGAGTAAGCCCTGTTGTCACTGGGTTTGTAAGCGCAACATTGAAACCAGACGCACATGTCAGGTACACCAGTGACACCCCAAAGAGGGGATTCAAACCTAGCGATTTAGCAACCAGCAGACCAATCGGGACGAAAGCAACAACAGCATTGACCACAACTCCCGTTGTTCCAAGCGCCCCAAAAATCAAGCCAAATATAATAATGATCAAAAAATCATTAAGCTTTGTACTGCGTGCTATTCCGTTTAGCGCTTGATGAATAGCACCGGTGCTCTCAAGTACAGCCAAAGCACCGCCTGTAAACAGGATCAAAAATATGATCGGCGCCGAGCTTTGCAAACCTAAAGCTATCGCCGTAAAAAGCCCCAGCGGATGAACTCCATTTTGGGCAACTGGATGAAGACTTCCTGAGATGACAAATGAAATACCATCGCGCACTTCACGATCAAAAACACCCGCCGGAACAATCCAGGTGGCAATAGCGGCAACCACCAAAATAATGAACAGAAAAACATAGGGACTCTTGCTTTCTTGCTTTGAGCGCTTTGAGAAAGCGCTTTTTTCCTCAAGGGCCGATGTTGTATTTATCATAGCCTTTTTCCTCGAATTTTCCGGGTAGATTCAAAGTCTCTGGATGAGCTCAGCAAGAAGAGCAGCCCGTACTGGCAAGTCCGAGATAATGATGTGTTCATGAATAGCATGCGGCCCAACACCTGTGGCCCCAAGCCCATCCAGTGTGGGAATACCTACTGCGGAGGTAAAGTTCCCATCACTTCCTCCGCCCACTGAGGCACCTTGAATTTGAATGCCCAGTGCGTTCGCGGCATCTTGGGCAAGAGCAAAAAGCGCTTGGTTTGCGGGCGTATACTCAAGTGGCGGACGAACCAAGCCGCCTGTTACAGAAATTTCCGCACCGGCCAGACATGGCTTTATTTCTTTAACTATCGATTCGATACGTTTGGCCTCTGACAAACTGCTGACACGCAAATCAACATTCAACTCGGCGCTGTCTGCAATAACATTCGTCCGTTGACCTCCCTTCGCGATCCCAACATTAAGTGTTGTTCCCAACTCAGGGGCATTTAAGCCATGGAGAAAAAGGATCTGCTCGGCCATCTCATGCACTGCGCTGACCCCGTCCTCAGGGTTGTTGCCGGCGTGGGCAGCACGACCTTTAATATTGATGTCGAAACGCCCCGTTCCTTTGCGCTTGGTCTTAAGCGCATGGGTATATGACGTAGCCGGCTCAACAACAAGAACCTGCTCACACAATCGGGCTTCACTTTCAATCCACTCCCGAGAGCTCGGGCTGCCGAGTTCTTCATCGCTTGAGCATAAAAAACGGATCTCTCGGTCTGTGAGCAAACCAAGATCAATGAGGGCCTTTGTCGCCCAAATTGCTTGAATAAGCCCGGCTTTCATATCCAAAACGCCTGGCCCGTATAACTTGCCGTCCTCTACCTTTATTGGGAGACGCCCAATATCCCAGACAGTGTCAAAGTGCCCAAGGATAGCCGTGCGCCTTGAACCTTTACCGACCGTGAAAACGAGATGATTTCCGTACCCATCACGCGGCACGATCTCTGCGGTAGCGCCGATACGCCGCGCCATGATTTCCTGGAGCACTTCGCCGCATGCATCAACCGCCCGTTTATCTGTGGAGGGTGACTCAGCACTGACCAATAGCTTTAGATCGGCGAGAAGACTGTCGGAATGCAGGCGGAGGTATTCTTGTACGGCACTCATATTTTTCGAGCCTGTCATGGAAGAATGGAACCTGAGTATGGAGCGCCTCCATTGCTTGAAAAATACGAGGAGCGGCACTAAATTGTTGCCCTGAGGGCAACAGTTGACTACTAGAAGGGTTAGATATGGAGCACGAATTTCAAGAAAAGCGTCTGGGCTACCTCCACGAGGTTGGGCTTCAAGGCGGCATTCGCAAGGCAGCTGACGTGCTTAACATCAATCCCTCCGTCATCAGCCGACAGATTGCCCTTCTTGAGCGAAGCTTGCATTTACCGCTACTTGAACGTCGTGGACGAAACGTGGTGCTGACTGAGGCCGGAAAACTCCTTTCGGATCATTTCTCAGAAACTCAAGATCGCCGAGAAGCTCTAACCAAACACTTGAATGACCTTCGATATATGCGAGGCGGAACGGTAACCCTTCGTATCGGGCCGGGAATGGTTACCAACTTTGTGGCAAACGAGCTACGTGAGTTCTCCAAAGTCTACCCTGACGTGTTTGTAGACATTAGCTCAGGCGATATGAGCGCTACGCTGATGATGCTCGTACGCGGGGAAGTAGATATGGCTTTATCCTTCGGCCCTATCGATAACGTTTCTCTTCAGCGACGCAGTTTTACAAGAGGCCCTATTTGCGCAATTGTTCCCGATGATCATCCATTAAAAAACTTCACAACCATCCCCATAAAAGAGCTTGCAGACCATAGACTCATAGCACTTTCAAATGCGTATGGCATACAACGCTATGTAAATAAAATGTTCGAGTCCGAAAGCTTGATTTTCACACCAGCCTATCGCTGTAACCAGCAGTCAGTTGCGATAACTTTATGCCAAGCTGGCCTTGGGGTAGCTTTCATGACAGCCCAATCGCTTGGGCAACAAGGCGGGGATTCAAAACTTTTAGCTATACCACTTGATCACTCAATCGCAAGGGAATCACAGTGCCATATTCTTCGTAGCTCTGATCGACGGCTACACCCTGCGTCTGAACATCTATGGTGGCTACTTGTAAACCACTTGGAAAGGACTCAAAACGAAGCAGCTATGTAAGTCGATCCCGGCGGTGTAGATTGTCAAAACCGTTTGCCGGGTTTTACTGGAGCAAGCTTTATACACAAAAAAAGAGCCCCTGATTTCCGTTACAAGAATCAGGGGCCCTTTTTTGGTAAAAAACTTTACATCCTGACCTTATGAGGTTCAGAACGGAATATCGTCATCAAAGCTGTCGAAATCCGGAGCCGGTTGCGGTGCGGCCTGTTGTGGCGCTGGACGCGACTCACGTTGTGGCTGCTGCGATGGCTGAGATTGCTGCGGACGCGACTGCTGAGGACGCGGCGCCGAGTTGGACATGCCACCCTGGCCTTGTTGGTCGCCCTGTGGACGGCCGCCCAGCAGTTGCATGGTGCCTTGCATGTCGACCACGATTTCGGTGGTGTAACGCTTGATACCGTCTTTTTCCCACTCGCGGGTTTGCAGTTTGCCTTCGATGTAGACCTGCGAACCTTTACGCAGGTACTCGCCAGCGATTTCCGCAACCTTGCCGAACATCGACACACGGTGCCATTCGGTCTTCTCGACCTTCTGACCGGTTTGCTTGTCGGTCCACTGTTCGCTGGTCGCCAGACTCAGGTTGGTCACGGCGTTACCGTTAGGCAAGTAGCGAACTTCGGGATCCTGGCCGCAAGTGCCGACCAATATGACTTTGTTAACCCCACGGGCCATAACGTTCTCCTAGGCTTCGCACATCGTCGGCGCCGGGTTGTTGACCAGGCGCTCGAGGGTCGTGCGATCCAATAGTTCGGTGTCCAATTTGATGTAAATGGCCGCTTCATCAGCAACCACCACTGCATCTGTTACCCCAACGACGGCCAGCAGGCGCTCGACCAGACCAGCTTCGCGGATCGCTTCAGGCGATAACGGCAAGCGCAGGCTCGTCACATATGGGGGTTCACGCATGGTAACAGCAAAGGCCAACCAAAGTGCAGCCAGGCCCGCGCATCCAAGGAACACAACCGACAGACCGCCATGCTGGAACAGCCAGCCGCCGAGAATCCCGCCCGCCGCCGACCCAAGAAACTGGCTGGTGGAATAAACCCCCATCGCCGTGCCTTTGCCACCCGCCGGTGAAACCTTGCTGATCAACGACGGCAGCGAGGCTTCCAGCAGATTGAACGCAGTGAAAAACACCACCGTACCAATCACCAGGGCCCGCAAGCTATCGCCAAACTGCCAGAAGAATAGCTCAGTGAGCATCAGCGTACTGACCGCACCGAGTAAAACTCGTTTCATTTTGCGTTTCTTCTCGCCGTAGATAATGAACGGGATCATGGCGAAGAATGAAATCAACAAGGCTGTCAGATAGACCCACCAATGCTGCTCTTTAGGCAATCCGGCTCTTTCCACCAGTGCCAGAGGCAAGGCAACGAAGCTGGACATCAGCATCGCATGTAACACAAAAATCCCGAGATCCAGGCGCAGCAAATCGGGATGCCGCAAGGTCGGCCCCAAGGCCTGACGCGCCACGCCCGATTCGCGATGCTGCAACGGTCCGGTGGAACGCGGCACCATGAACATCACGATCACGATGCCGAACAGCGCCATGCCACCAGTGGCGAGGAACAGCCCGGACAATCCGAACGCACGGGTCAGCAATGGGCCGACAACCATGGCGACCGCGAAGGACAGGCCAATGGTCATGCCGATCATGGCCATGGCCTTGGTGCGGTGCTGTTCGCGGGTCAGGTCTGACAACAAGGCCATGACCGCAGCGGAAATCGCCCCGGCGCCTTGCAGGATTCGTCCGGCGATCACACCCCAGATCGAATCGGCATTGGCCGCCAGCACACTGCCAAGCGCAAACACGATCAGCCCCAGGTAAATCACCGGACGCCGACCAATGCGGTCGGAAATGAACCCGAACGGGATCTGGAAGATTGCCTGGGTCAAGCCGTAAGCGCCTATCGCCAGCCCGATAAGGGCCGGGGTCGCTCCTGCGAGATCCATTCCATAGGTCGCCAGGACCGGCAATACCATAAACATGCCAAGCATACGGAATGCGAACACCAGGGCCAGACCGCTTGCTGCGCGGGTCTCGCTGCCACTCATGCGTTCGCTGTGGGGATCGTGCATGGATAAACCTCATGTGAACCGGCGGAGATTCTACCAGTCCCATCGATTGAGGGGGTATAGGGCGACGCTTTGTCGCGAGCTTGCTCTGCGCACTTGTGCCGCGCCCTGTCATGGGTAGCTCAAATACTCTAATTTGATAGTGTGCATCCATCCAGTATTTGGCCTTATACTCCTACGTTTACGCCCGCCGAGCGAGGCCACTTTTGGACAAGATCCTGATTCGTGGGGCCCGAACCCACAACCTGAAGAACATCGACCTGACCCTTCCACGGGACAAACTGATCGTCATCACCGGACTGTCCGGATCGGGCAAATCATCCCTGGCTTTCGACACGCTGTACGCCGAAGGACAACGCCGCTATGTCGAGTCGCTGTCGGCTTATGCCCGGCAGTTTCTGTCGATGATGGAAAAGCCTGACGTCGACACCATCGAAGGCCTGTCGCCGGCGATCTCCATCGAACAAAAGTCGACCTCGCACAACCCGCGTTCGACCGTCGGTACCATCACCGAAATCTACGACTACCTGCGTCTGCTTTACGCTCGCGTCGGTATTCCACGCTGCCCGGACCACGACATCCCGCTGGAGGCGCAGACCGTCAGCCAGATGGTCGATCTGGTCCTGGCACAGCCCGAAGGCAGCAAGCTGATGCTGCTGGCTCCGGTAATTCGCGAACGCAAAGGCGAACACCTTTCGGTGTTCGAAGAGTTGCGCGCCCAAGGCTTCGTACGCGCCCGGGTCAATGGCAAGCTCTATGAACTGGATGAGCTGCCCAAGCTCGACAAACAGAAGAAGCACTCGATCGACGTAGTGGTCGACCGCTTCAAGGTTCGCGCTGATCTGCAGCAACGACTGGCCGAGTCATTCGAAACCGCCTTGAAGCTCGCCGACGGTATTGCGCTGGTCGCACCGATGGACGAAGAGCCTGGCGAAGAAATCATCTTTTCTGCGCGCTTCGCCTGCCCGATCTGTGGCCACGCCATCAGCGAGCTGGAACCCAAGCTGTTCTCCTTCAACAATCCAGCGGGCGCTTGCCCGACCTGTGATGGTCTGGGGGTCAAACAGTTCTTCGACATCAAGCGTTTGGTCAACGCTGAGCTGACACTGGCCGAGGGAGCGATTCGCGGCTGGGACCGGCGCAACGTTTATTACTTCCAGATGCTCGGCTCCCTGGCCTCCCATTACGGTTTCAGCCTGGAGGTGCCGTTCAATGAACTACCGGCGGATCAACAAAAAGTCATCCTGCATGGCAGCGGTTCGCAGAACGTCGACTTCAAATACCTGAACGATCGTGGCGATATCGTCAAACGCTCGCACCCGTTCGAAGGCATCGTGCCGAACCTGGAGCGTCGCTACCGCGAAACCGAGTCGGCCTCCGTACGTGAAGAGCTGGCCAAGTTCCTCAGCACCCAACCCTGCCCGGATTGCCGCGGCACCCGTCTGCGTCGGGAGGCACGTCACGTGTGGGTTGGTGAGAAGACGCTACCGGCGGTCACCAACCTGCCCATTGGCGACGCGTGTGAGTATTTCGGCGTCCTGAAACTGACCGGCCGACGTGGCGAAATTGCCGACAAGATTCTCAAGGAAATCCGCGAGCGCTTGCAGTTTCTGGTCAACGTCGGCCTCGACTACCTGTCCCTTGATCGAAGTGCCGATACCTTGTCCGGTGGCGAGGCTCAGCGTATTCGTCTGGCCAGTCAGATCGGTGCAGGCCTGGTCGGAGTTCTGTACATCCTCGATGAACCGTCGATTGGTTTGCATCAGCGCGATAACGATCGACTGCTCGGTACGCTGAAGCATCTGCGGGATATCGGTAATACCGTGATCGTGGTCGAACACGACGAAGACGCGATTCGTCTGGCCGACTATGTAGTGGATATCGGTCCAGGCGCTGGCGTGCATGGCGGCCATATCGTCGCCGAAGGTACGCCGGCTGAAGTCATGGCTCACCCTGACTCACTGACCGGCAAGTACCTGTCCGGCCGGGTGAAGATTGAAGTGCCAGCCAAACGTACGCCCCGTAACAAAAAGCTCTCGCTGTCGCTCAAGGGCGCCCGTGGCAACAACCTGCGCGAAGTCGACCTGGATATCCCGATCGGCCTTCTGACGTGCGTCACCGGCGTGTCCGGCTCGGGCAAGTCGACGTTGATCAACAACACCCTGTTCCCCCTCAGCGCTACGGCACTGAACGGGGCGACCACCCTTGAGGCGTCGGGTCACGACAGCATCAACGGCTTGCAGCATCTGGATAAAGTGGTGGATATCGACCAGAGCCCGATCGGTCGTACGCCGCGTTCCAACCCGGCGACTTACACCGGGCTCTTCACGCCGATTCGCGAGCTGTTCGCCGGCGTACCGGAATCGCGCTCCCGTGGCTACGGTCCGGGACGTTTCTCGTTCAACGTGAAGGGCGGGCGCTGCGAGGCGTGTCAGGGCGACGGTCTGATCAAGGTGGAGATGCACTTTCTGCCGGACATTTACGTGCCGTGCGACGTCTGCAAGAGCAAGCGCTACAACCGCGAAACTCTGGAGATCAAGTACAAGGGCAAGAGCATCCACGAGACGCTGGAAATGACCATCGAAGAAGCACGAGTGTTCTTCGACGCGGTTCCGGCCCTGGCGCGCAAACTGCAAACGCTGATGGACGTTGGTCTGTCGTACATCAAGCTGGGGCAGTCGGCAACCACCCTGTCCGGTGGTGAGGCGCAGCGGGTCAAGCTATCCCGCGAACTGTCCAAGCGCGATACCGGCAAGACCCTGTACATCCTCGACGAGCCGACCACCGGCCTGCACTTCGCCGATATCCAGCAACTGCTCGATGTACTCCATCGCCTGCGCGATCACGGCAACACTGTGGTCGTGATTGAACACAACCTGGACGTGATCAAGACCGCCGACTGGCTGGTGGACCTGGGGCCTGAAGGTGGCTCAAAGGGCGGACAGATCATTGCTGTCGGCACACCTGAAGAAGTGGCAGAGATGCCACAGTCCTACACCGGCTACTACTTGAAGCCGCTGCTGGAACGCGACAGGGCCTGAGGCCAATGAAAAAGCCCCTGTCACTTCGTCAGTGACAGGGGTTTTTTTGTATCTGTTAGACCGCTATCGCGAGCAAAGCACCGGCGGGATTCAGAACTGCGATTGCAGATAGTTCTCCAGGCCGACCAATTTGATCAGACCCAGCTGCTTCTCAAGCCAATAGGTGTGATCTTCTTCGGTGTCGGCCAACTGGACACGCAGGATCTCGCGGCTGACATAGTCCTTGTGCAACTCACAAAGCTCAATGCCCTTGCAGAGTGCGGCACGGACCTTGTATTCCAGGCGCAGGTCACTGGCGAGCATCTCAGGCACCGTGGTACCGGTGTCCAGGTCATCCGGACGCATACGCGGCGTACCCTCAAGCATCAGGATCCGACGCATCAAGGCGTCAGCGTGTTGCGCTTCTTCTTCCATCTCGTGATTGATGCGCTCGTAGAGCTCGCTGAAGCCCCAGTCCTCATACATCCGCGAATGGATGAAATATTGATCACGTGCCGCCAGTTCGCCCGTCAGCAACGTGTTGAGGTAATCGATTACATCCGGGTGGCCTTGCATCGCTCTGCATCTCCCTGCTTGAAAGTTTGTAGTTTGAACCAAGCTGACTTACAGGTCACTTCAAAAAAGCCTGGAAGGTACGAAATTGTCGAGAAAAACCGGCGAACTGAAACGAAAACCGCCCAAATGAGGGCGGTTTCGTTTATCACTTAGACTTAGTTAAGCTGTACACCCAACGCCTTGGCGATACCTTCCCCGTAAGCGGCATCGGCCTTGGAAAAGTGCTGCAGTTGACGCTGAACGACATCGGCCGAAACTCCGCTCATGGTCCCCGCGATGTTGTTGATCAGCAGCGCCTTCTGCTCACCGTTCATCAAGCGGAACAGCGCACCGGCGTGACTGTAATAGTCGGTATCTTCGCGATGATCGTACCGATCTGCGGCACCACTCAAAGCCAGCGCTGGCTCTGCGTACTGCGGCGCTTGTTTCGGTGCATCAGCGTAGCTGTTCGGCTCGTAGTTCGGAGTAGCACCTGCGTTGCTGCCAAACGCCATGGAGCCATCACGCTGGTAGCTGTTGACCGGACTCTTCGGCGCATTCACCGGCAAATGCTGGTGATTGGTGCCAATACGATAGCGGTGCGCATCGGCATAGGCGAACACGCGGCCTTGCAGCATGCGATCCGGCGACAGACCAACACCTGGCACCATGTTGCTTGGAGCAAAAGCCGCCTGCTCGACTTCAGCGAAGTAATTCTGCGGATTACGGTTGAGTTCCAGTTCACCCACTTCGATCAGCGGGAACTCCTTCTGCGACCAGGTCTTGGTCACATCAAACGGGTTCTCATAGTGCGCCGCGGCTTGGGCCTCGGTCATGATCTGAATGCACACGCGCCATTTCGGGAAGTCACCACGCTCGATTGCCCCAAACAGGTCACGCTGGGCATAGTCTGGATCAGTACCGGCCAGCCGTGCGGCTTCCGCCGGACCCAGATTCTTGATTCCCTGCCTGGTTTTGTAATGCCATTTCACCCAGTGCCGCTCGCCCTTGGCGTTGATCAGGCTGTAGGTGTGACTACCAAAGCCGTGCATGTGGCGATAGCCGTCAGGGATCCCGCGATCCGAGAACAGGATGGTGATCTGATGCAGCGCTTCAGGCGAATGCGACCAGAAGTCCCACATCATCTGCGCGCTCTTCAGGTTGCTTTGCGGCAGGCGTTTTTGGGTGTGGATAAAGTCCGGGAATTTCAGTGGATCACGGATAAAGAACACTGGAGTGTTGTTGCCAACAATGTCCCAGTTGCCTTCTTCGGTATAGAACTTCAAAGCGAAGCCACGTGGATCACGCTCGGTATCAGCCGAGCCGCGCTCACCACCTACAGTAGAGAAGCGTAAGAAGGTTGGGGTTTGCTTGCCGACGAACTCGAACAGCTTGGCACTCGTGTATTGGGTGATATCACGGGAAACGGTGAATGTACCGTAAGCACCCGAACCTTTGGCGTGGACACGGCGCTCGGGGATGTTTTCACGGTTGAAGTGGGCAAGCTTCTCGATCAGGTGAAAGTCGTCGAGCAGCAGCGGGCCACGTGGGCCGGCGGAACGAGAATTCTGGTTATCAGCTACAGGGGCACCACTGGCGGTAGTAAGCGTTTTTTTCTGGCTCATGCTCAAACTTCCTCTGTCAGTCTTTGAACTGCCGGCTAATCGGCTGAGCGGGAGTATTGACCGTCGAGATGACACCATCAAATTCATTAAGTCATTGCTATCGATAGAAATTTACTAATATGGCGAACACAAAAAACCGGGCACTAGGCCCGGTTCTTTGTTCAGTCTGACGTCTTACTCAGCGGATACAGCTTCACCGCCGACAGCACGATCAACCAACTCGACGTACGCCATAGGCGCGTTGTCGCCAGCGCGGAAACCGCACTTGAGGATGCGCAGGTAGCCACCCTCACGGGTAGCGTAACGCTTGCCCAGGTCGTTGAAGAGCTTACCAACGATGGCTTTCGAACGAGTACGGTCGAAGGCCAGACGGCGGTTAGCCAGGCTGTCTGTCTTGGCCAAAGTGATCAGCGGCTCAGCAACGCGACGCAGTTCTTTGGCTTTCGGCAGTGTAGTTTTGATCAGCTCGTGCTCGAACAGCGACACCGCCATGTTTTGAAACATGGCCTTGCGGTGCGAGCTGGTACGGCTCAGGTGACGACCACTTTTACGATGACGCATGGTTCATTCCTTACCAAACTCACGTTCGGTGATTACGACGATCAGGCAGTCGCCTTGTCGTCCTTCTTAAGACTTGCAGGCGGCCAGTTGTCGAGGCGCATGCCGAGGGACAGACCGCGGGAGGCCAGAACGTCCTTGATTTCAGTCAAGGATTTCTTGCCCAGGTTCGGAGTCTTCAACAGTTCTACTTCGGTACGCTGAATCAGGTCGCCGATGTAGTAAATGTTTTCCGCCTTAAGGCAGTTAGCCGAACGTACAGTCAGTTCCAGATCGTCAACCGGGCGAAGCAGGATCGGATCGATCTCGTCTTCCTGCTCGATTACCACTGGCTCACTGTCACCCTTGAGGTCGACGAACGCAGCCAACTGCTGTTGCAGAATGGTTGCAGCACGACGGATAGCCTCTTCAGGATCCAGAGTACCGTTGGTTTCCAGATCAATAACCAGCTTGTCCAGGTTAGTACGCTGCTCGACACGGGCGTTTTCCACCACGTATGCGATACGGCGAACCGGGCTGAACGAAGAGTCAAGCTGCAAGCGACCGATGCTGCGGCTTTCGTCTTCATCGCTCTGACGCGAGTCGGCCGGTTCATAACCACGACCACGAGCTACAGTGAGCTTCATGTTCAGGGCGCCGTTAGACGCCAGGTTAGCGATTACGTGATCGGGATTAACGATCTCGACATCATGATCCAGCTGAATATCGGCAGCGGTAACCACCCCCGAACCCTTCTTCGACAAGGTCAGCGTAACTTCGTCACGGCCATGCAGCTTGATAGCCAGACCTTTAAGGTTCAACAGGATTTCAATTACGTCTTCCTGTACACCTTCGATGGCGCTGTACTCGTGGAGCACACCGTCAATCTCGGCCTCGACTACTGCACAGCCGGGCATTGAGGACAACAGGATGCGGCGCAGCGCGTTGCCCAGGGTGTGGCCGAAACCACGCTCGAGAGGCTCGAGAGTGATCTTGGCGCGGGTTGGACTGACAACCTGCACATCAATATGGCGGGGTGTCAGGAACTCATTTACCGAAATCTGCATGGATGCACCTATTTTCTAGCCCTTACTTGGAGTAGAGCTCGACAATCAGGCTTTCGTTGATGTCGGCGGACAGATCACTGCGAGCAGGAACGTTCTTGAAAACGCCCGACTTCTTCTCAGTGTCTACTTCTACCCATTCTACGCGGCCACGTTGGGCACACAGATCGAGAGCTTGGACAATGCGAAGTTGGTTCTTTGCTTTCTCGCGAATCGCGACCACGTCACCAGCACGAACCTGGTAAGACGGCACGTTTACGGTCTGACCGTTAACGCTGACGGATTTGTGCGATACCAGCTGACGGGATTCGGCACGAGTAGAGCCAAAACCCATACGGTATACAACGTTGTCCAGACGGCATTCGAGCAGTTGCAACAGGTTCTCACCAGTAGCGCCTTTCTTGCCGGCAGCTTCTTTGTAGTAACCGCTGAACTGACGCTCGAGAACGCCATAAATACGACGGACCTTCTGCTTTTCACGCAGTTGGGTGCCGTAATCGGACTGGCGACCGCGGCGTTGGCCGTGGATACCAGGTGCTGCTTCAATGTTGCACTTCGATTCGATCGCGCGCACGCCGCTCTTCAGGAAGAGATCGGTGCCTTCGCGACGAGCGAGTTTGCATTTTGGACCAATGTAACGAGCCATTCTTTACAATCTCCTGGATTACACGCGGCGCTTCTTCGGCGGACGGCACCCGTTGTGCGGGATTGGCGTCACGTCGGTGATGCTGGCGATCTTATAGCCACAGCCGTTCAATGCACGGACAGCGGACTCACGACCTGGACCTGGACCTTTGACGTTAACGTCGAGGTTTTTCAGGCCATATTCCAGCGCAGCTTGACCAGCACGTTCAGCAGCTACTTGAGCAGCGAACGGAGTGGACTTGCGAGAACCGCGGAAACCCGAACCACCGGAGGTAGCCCAAGAAAGCGCATTACCTTGACGGTCGGTGATGGTCACGATGGTGTTGTTAAAAGACGCGTGGATGTGGGCGATGCCATCAACCACTGTCTTTTTGACTTTTTTACGAGGACGAGCAGCAGGTTTTGCCATGATTAAATTCCTGTCGATTCGCTGGGGCGATTACTTGCGGATCGGCTTACGCGGACCTTTACGGGTACGCGCGTTAGTCTTGGTACGCTGACCGCGTACTGGAAGACCACGACGATGACGCAGACCGCGATAGCAACCGAGGTCCATCAAACGCTTGATTTTCATGTTGATTTCGCGACGCAGGTCACCTTCAGTGGTGAACTTCGCCACTTCGCCACGCAGCTGTTCAATCTGCTCGTCGCTCAGATCCTTGATCTTTGCGGCTGGGTTGACCCCAGTCACTGCACAAATTTTCTGTGCAGTAGTGCGACCAACACCATAGATGTAGGTCAGCGAGATAACAGTGTGCTTGTTATCTGGAATGTTAACGCCTGCAATACGGGCCATTCAGTGGGACTCCAATTGACAGCTACCTACGCCCCGGAAGCCAAGAAATAGGGCGCGAGATAATATCGCTGTAATAACAAATAATCAACCCAGCAGCGCACTAGCTGCTGGGCTTCAAGCGGATCACACTCAGCCTTGGCGCTGTTTGTGACGCGGTTCCGCGCTGCAAATTACTCGAACAACACCTTCGCGGCGAATAATTTTGCAGTTACGGCACAGCTTTTTCACCGATGCACGAACTTTCATCACCAACTCCTCGAACCTTATGGGTACTCAGCGCAACATGCCGCTGCCGTAACCCTTCAGGTTGGCTTTCTTCATCAGGGATTCGTACTGGTGCGAAACGAGGTGCGATTGTACTTGGGACATAAAGTCCATAACAACCACGACCACGATCAGCAACGAGGTCCCGCCAAGGTAGAACGGAACGTTTGCTGCAACCACCAGGAACTGGGGCAACAGGCACACGGCCGTCATATATAGAGCACCGAACATGGTCAAGCGGGTCAGAACGCCATCAATATAGCGTGCAGACTGCTCACCTGGACGGATACCCGGAATAAAGGCACCGGACTTCTTCAGGTTTTCCGCTACGTCTTTCGGATTGAACATCAACGCCGTATAGAAGAAGCAGAAGAAAATAATCCCTGCACTAAACAGCAGAATATTCAACGGCTGACCAGGAGCGATCGACTGCGAGATGTCCTGCAACCAGCCCATACCTTCAGACTGACCGAACCAGGCACCCAACGAAGCCGGGAACAGCAAAATGCTGCTCGCGAAAATAGCAGGAATAACACCGGCCATATTCACTTTCAGCGGCAAGTGGCTAGTCTGCGCAGCAAACACCTTACGGCCCTGCTGACGCTTGGCGTAATGAACGGCGATACGCCGCTGACCACGCTCAATGAACACCACGAAACCGATAATCGCTACTGCCAGCAAACCGATGGCAACCAGGGCGAAGATATTGATATCACCCTGACGCGCAGACTCGAAAGACTGCCCGATCGCTCTCGGAAGACCGGCGACGATACCCGAAAAAATCAACATCGAGATACCGTTACCAACACCACGCTCAGTAATCTGCTCACCCAGCCACATCATGAACATCGCACCAGCCACAAACGTGGATACCGCGACGAAATGGAAGCCAAAGTCACCAGTGAACGCAACGCCCTGCCCCGCCAGCCCAACGGACATGCCGATAGCCTGAACAAGAGCAAGGGCGACGGTGCCATAGCGGGTGTATTGACTGATCTTACGACGACCAGCCTCACCTTCCTTCTTCAACTGCTCCAGCTGCGGGCTGACGGCGGTCATCAATTGCATGATGATCGATGCCGAAATGTACGGCATGATCCCCAGTGCAAAGATGCTCATCCGTTCCAGCGCGCCGCCGGAAAACATGTTGAACAAGCTAAGAATGGTCCCCTCATTCTGTCGAAACAGGTCCGCCAGCCGGTCCGGGTTGATACCTGGAACTGGGATATGTGCGCCTATCCGGTAGACGATAATCGCCAGGAATAGAAAACGCAGTCGAGCCCAGAGCTCGGATAACCCGCCTTTGCTGAGCGCTGAGAGAGCACCTTGCTTAGCCATTTATTCCTCGAACTTGCCGCCAGCTGCTTCGATAGCCGCACGCGCACCTTTGGTGGCGGCGATACCCTTGATGGTGACTGCGCGAGTAACTTCACCGGACAGCATGATTTTCACACGCTGTACGTTTTGGTTAATCACGTTGGCATCCTTCAGGGACTGCACGGTGACGATATCGCCTTCCACTTTAGCCAGTTCGGACAGACGCACTTCTGCGCGGTCCATGGCCTTCAGGGAAACGAAACCGAACTTCGGCAGACGACGATGCAGCGGCTGTTGACCGCCTTCAAAGCCTGGAGCAATGGTGCCACCGGAGCGGGAGGACTGACCTTTGTGACCACGGCCACCAGTCTTACCCAAACCACTACCGATACCACGGCCCGGACGATGCTTCTCGCGACGGGAACCCGGCGCAGGACTCAGATCATTGAGTTTCATCGATTAACCCTCGACTCGCAGCATGTAGTAAGCCTTGTTGATCATCCCGCGATTCTCGGGAGTATCAAGTACTTCTACAGTGTGACCGATGCGACGCAGACCCAGACCCTTAACGCACAATTTGTGGTTAGGGATACGGCCGGTCATGCTTTTGATCAGCGTTACTTTAACGGTAGCCATGATCAGAAGATCTCCTTGACGCTTTTGCCACGCTTGGCGGCAATGGACTCAGGAGACTGCATTGCTTTCAAACCCTTGAAAGTGGCGTGAACCACGTTTACCGGGTTAGTCGAGCCGTAGCACTTGGCCAGAACGTTCTGAACGCCAGCAACCTCGAGGACAGCACGCATAGCGCCGCCAGCGATGATACCGGTACCTTCAGAAGCAGGCTGCATGTACACCTTGGAAGCGCCATGGGCGGATTTCATTGCGTACTGCAAAGTGGTGCCGTTAAGGTCCACTTGAATCATGTTGCGACGAGCAGCTTCCATTGCTTTCTGGATCGCAGCAGGCACTTCACGTGACTTGCCACGGCCGAAGCCAACGCGACCTTTACCATCACCAACCACGGTCAACGCGGTGAAAGTGAAGATACGGCCGCCTTTAACGGTTTTGGCTACGCGGTTAACTTGAACCAGCTTCTCGATGTAGCCTTCGTCGCGCTTTTGGTCGTTATTTGACATAACTTAGAACTCCAGCCCAGCTTCACGAGCAGCATCAGCCAGCGCCTTGACGCGGCCGTGGTACTTGAAGCCAGAGCGGTCGAAAGCCACCTGCGAGACGCCGGCGGCTTTAGCACGCGTAGCGACCAGCTGGCCAACCTTAGTGGCCGCGTCGATGTTGCCAGTGGCACCATCACGCAGTTCTTTGTCCAAAGTCGAGGCGCTTGCCAGGACTTTGTTGCCGTCGGCCGAAATGACCTGGGCGTAGATGTGCTGCGAAGAGCGGAACACGCAGAGACGCACGACTTCGAGTTCGTGCATTTTCAGGCGTGCTTTGCGAGCGCGACGCAGTCGAGTAACTTTTTTGTCGGTCATTTGCTATGCCCTACTTCTTCTTGGCTTCTTTACGACGGACGACTTCGTCCGCGTAGCGCACACCTTTACCTTTGTAAGGCTCTGGTGGACGGAAGTCGCGGATCTCGGCGGCCACTTGACCTACCAGCTGCTTATCGATACCCCGGATCAGGATATCGGTCTGGCTAGGAGTCTCAGCGGTGATGCCTTCCGGCAGTTCGTAATCCACTGGGTGCGAGAAGCCGAGAGCCAGGTTCAGCACTGTGCCTTTTGCTTGCGCTTTGTAACCAACACCGACCAGCTGGAGCTTGCGCTCGAAGCCTTGGCTTACGCCCTGGACCATGTTGTTTACCAACGCACGAGTGGTACCGGCCATTGCGCGAGTCTGTTGATCGCCATTGCGAGCAGCAAAACGCAGCTCACCGGCTTCTTCAACGATCTCAACGGACGAATGGATGTTCAGTTCGAGAGTACCCTTGGCACCCTTCACCGAAAGCTGTTGGCCTGCGAATTTTACTTCGACACCAGCTGGCAGCTTAACGGGGTTCTTAGCGACGCGAGACATGCTTATCCCCCCTTAGAACACAGTGCAAAGAACTTCGCCGCCGACACCGGCAGCGCGCGCAGCACGATCCGTCATCACACCTTTGTTGGTGGAGACGATAGACACACCGAGACCGCCACGAACTTTTGGCAGATCCTCGACGGACTTGTACTGACGCAGGCCTGGACGGCTAACGCGCTTCACTTCCTCGATGACCGGACGGCCTTCGAAGTACTTCAGCTCGATGGACAGCAGTGGTTTGATTTCGCTGCTGATCTGATAACCCGCGATGTAACCTTCGTCCTTCAGGACTTTTGCTACAGCTACCTTCAACGTGGAAGATGGCATGCTTACGACGGACTTTTCAGCCATCTGGGCATTACGGATTCGAGTTAGCATGTCCGCTAACGGGTCCTGCATACTCATGGGCTAGACGCTCCTGATACAAAAAAAATAAGCCTTGCGGCTACAACCTTCGCCGAAAAACTCCGCACACAAAAGGCACGGGCTCAGGCGAGCCGGTCATTCTAGACACACCCCAGAAATGAATCAAGCCCCAAAAGGGGCTTGATTCAGATTCAAGGCCACCGACGGTCAGGATCTTGCGATCCCGAACATCGAGACTTTGACAGTACTTACCAGCTGGCTTTAACCAGACCCGGTACGTCGCCACGCATTGCTGCTTCACGCAACTTGTTACGGCCGAGGCCGAACTTGCGGTAAACGCCGTGCGGACGACCGGTCAGGCGGCAGCGGTTACGCATGCGCGAAGCGCTTGCGTCACGTGGCTGCTTCTGCAGAGCTACGGTAGCTTCCCAACGCGCTTCTGGACTTGCGTTCAGATCAACGATGATAGCTTTAAGCGCTGCACGCTTTTTGGCGTACTTGGCAACCGTGAGCTGACGCTTCAGCTCGCGGTTTTTCATGCTCATCTTGGCCATTTTCCTACTCCAATCAGTTGCGGAACGGGAATTTGAAAGCGCGCAGCAGAGCGCGACCTTCATCATCGTTCTTGGCAGTGGTGGTCAGGGTAATGTCCAGACCGCGGAGAGCATCGATCTTGTCGTAGTCGATTTCCGGGAAGATGATCTGCTCTTTAACGCCCATGCTGTAGTTACCACGACCATCGAAGGACTTGGCATTCAGGCCGCGGAAGTCGCGAACCCGAGGCAGGGAGATCGACAGCAGACGATCCAGGAACTCGTACATACGCTCACGGCGCAGAGTCACTTTGACGCCGATCGGCCAACCTTCACGGACTTTAAAGCCAGCGATGGATTTCCGAGCGTAAGTCACAACGACTTTTTGACCGGTGATCTTTTCCAGGTCAGCAACAGCGTGCTCGATGACTTTTTTGTCGCCGATCGCTTCGCCCAGACCCATGTTCAGGGTGATTTTGGTAACGCGCGGAACTTCCATCACGTTCGAAAGCTTAAGTTCTTCCTTAAGTTTCGGTGCGATTTCCTTCCGGTAAATCTCTTTTAGTCGTGCCATGGTCTTCTACCTAGCAGTGTTCAAGCATCAACCGCTTTTTGGGTCGACTTGAAGACACGAATTTTCTTGCCGTCTTCTACTTTGAAACCAACGCGGTCAGCCTTGTTGGTTTCGCCGTTGAAAATGGCGACGTTGGAAGCGTGCAGTGGCGCTTCTTTCTCGACGATACCGCCTTGTACGCCCGACATCGGGTTAGGCTTGGTATGACGCTTAACCAGGTTCAGACCACCAACAACCAGACGGTCGTCAGCGAGAACCTTAAGCACCTTACCGCGCTTACCTTTGTCTTTGCCGGCGATCACGATGATCTCGTCGTCACGACGAATCTTTTGCATGTCGGATCTCCTTACAGCACTTCTGGGGCGAGCGAGACGATCTTCATGAACTTCTCGGTACGAAGTTCACGGGTCACTGGCCCAAAGATACGGGTGCCGATCGGCTCTTGCTTGTTGTTCAGCAGAACAGCAGCGTTGCCATCAAAGCGGATGATGGAGCCGTCAGCACGACGGACACCATGGCGAGTGCGGACTACAACAGCAGTCATCACTTGGCCTTTTTTCACCTTACCGCGAGGAATTGCTTCCTTCACGGTAACTTTGATGATGTCACCGATACCAGCGTAACGACGATGGGAGCCACCCAGCACCTTGATGCACATAACGCGGCGAGCGCCGCTGTTATCGGCCACATCGAGCATGGATTGAGTCTGAATCATATAATTTCTCCGACCCCTAGTCCTTAGACTTCCACAGCGCGTTCGAGAACTTCAACCAATGCCCAAGACTTGGTCTTGGCCAGCGGACGAGTTTCACGAATAGTGACTTTGTCGCCGATGTGGCACTGATTGGTTTCGTCGTGCGCGTGCAGCTTAGTCGAACGCTTAACGTATTTACCGTAGATCGGGTGCTTAACGCGACGCTCGATCAGAACGGTGATGGTCTTGTCCATCTTGTCGCTGACAACACGGCCAGTCAGCGTACGGACGGTTTTTTCGGCTTCAGCCATGATTACTTACCTGCCTGCTGGTTGAGCACAGTCTTCACGCGAGCGATGTCACGCTTAACTTGCGAGAGCAGGTGAGACTGCCCCAACTGGCCAGTTGCTTTCTGCATACGCAGATTGAACTGGTCGCGCAGCAGGCCGAGCAGTTGCTCGTTCAGCTGCTGTGCTGATTTTTCACGAAGTTCATTCGCTTTCATCACATCACCGTCCGTTTAACAAAGGAGGTGGCGAGCGGCAGCTTTGCAGCAGCCAGGGCGAAAGCCTCACGCGCCAGCTCTTCAGTAACACCCTCGATTTCATACAGGACTTTGCCTGGCTGAATCTGGGCAACCCAATATTCCACGTTACCCTTACCTTTACCCATCCGAACTTCGAGTGGCTTTTTGGTGACAGGCTTGTCCGGGAATACACGGATCCAGATCTTGCCGCCACGTTTTACGTGACGGGTCAGAGCACGACGCGCTGACTCGATCTGACGAGCGGTGAGACGACCACGAGCAACAGACTTCAGCGCATATTCGCCGAAGCTGACTTTGCTACCGCGCTGAGCCAAGCCACGGTTGTGGCCTGTCATCTGCTTGCGGAACTTCGTACGCTTTGGTTGCAACATTTGGCGTACCCCTTACTTAGCAGCTTTTTTACGAGGCGCTGGTGCTTGTGGTTTCAGCTCTTCTTGGCGACCACCAATTACTTCGCCTTTGAAGATCCAAACCTTTACACCGATCACACCATAAGTGGTGTGAGCTTCGTAGTTGGCATAGTCGATGTCGGCACGCAGGGTGTGCAGTGGCACACGACCTTCGCGATACCATTCAGTACGTGCGATTTCAGCACCGCCGAGACGACCGCTCACTTGGATTTTGATGCCTTTGGCACCAATGCGCATGGCGTTCTGTACTGCGCGCTTCATAGCGCGACGGAACATTACGCGACGCTCCAGCTGCTGAGCTACGCTCTGCGCAACCAGCATACCGTCGAGTTCCGGCTTGCGGATCTCTTCGATATTGATGTGCACAGGCACACCCATTTGCTTGGTCAGGTCCTGACGCAGTTTCTCAACATCTTCACCTTTCTTCCCGATAACGATACCTGGACGAGCGGTGTGGATGGTGATACGTGCAGTTTGAGCCGGACGATGGATATCGATACGGCTTACGGACGCGCTTTTTAGTTTGTCTTGGAGATACTCACGCACCTTCAGATCAGCGAACAAATAGTCCGCATAAGTCCGACCGTCTGCGTACCAGACAGAGGTGTGCTCCTTGACGATTCCCAGGCGAATGCCAATGGGATGTACTTTCTGACCCATCTCTTCGACTCCGTTACTTGTCAGCAACCTTGACAGTGATATGGCAAGACCGCTTGACGATGCGATCAGCACGGCCTTTGGCACGCGGCATGATGCGCTTCAGCGAACGCCCTTCGTTGACGAAAACGGTGGCGACTTTAAGGTCGTCAACGTCTGCGCCTTCGTTATGCTCGGCGTTGGCTACGGCCGACTCCAGCACTTTCTTGATGATCTCGGCGGCTTTCTTACTGCTGAAAGCCAACAGGTTGAGCGCTTCGCCCACCTTCTTCCCGCGGATCTGGTCGGCGACCAAGCGGGCTTTCTGGGCGGAGATTCGAGCGCCCGACAACTTAGCGGCTACTTCCATCGTTCCTTACCCCTTAACGCTTGGCTTTCTTGTCTGCCACGTGCCCACGATATGTGCGGGTACCGGCAAACTCGCCTAGTTTGTGGCCGACCATGTCTTCGTTCACGAGAACTGGAACATGCTGACGACCGTTATGCACAGCAATGGTCAAACCGACCATTTGTGGCAGGATCATGGAACGGCGCGACCAGGTCTTAACTGGTTTGCGATCGTTCTTTTCCGCCGCCACTTCGATCTTCTTCAGTAGGTGAAGATCAATAAAAGGACCTTTTTTCAGAGAACGTGGCACTGTCGTATCCCTCTATTTACTTGCGACGACGGACGATCATTTTGTCGGTACGCTTATTACCACGAGTCTTCGCGCCCTTAGTCGGGAAGCCCCATGGCGATACCGGATGACGACCACCAGAGGTACGACCTTCACCACCACCATGTGGGTGGTCAACCGGGTTCATGGCAACACCACGAACGGTTGGGCGAACGCCACGCCAGCGTTTGGCACCAGCTTTACCTAGCGAACGCAGGCTGTGCTCGGAGTTCGAGACTTCGCCAAGCGTTGCACGGCATTCAGCCAATACTTTACGCATTTCACCAGAGCGCAGACGCAGGGTCACGTAGACACCTTCACGAGCGATCAGCTGAGCCGAAGCACCAGCGGAACGAGCGATTTGCGCGCCTTTACCCGGCTTCAATTCGATGCCGTGTACGGTGCTACCAACTGGAATGTTACGCAGTTGCAGAGCGTTGCCCGGCTTGATCGGCGCCAAAGCACCTGCGATCAGCTGGTCGCCAGCGCTCACGCCTTTAGGGGCGATGATGTAGCGACGCTCGCCATCTGCGTACAGCAGCAGAGCGATGTGAGCAGTACGGTTTGGATCGTATTCGATACGCTCGACAGTGGCAGCGATGCCATCTTTGTCGTTGCGACGGAAGTCGACCAGACGATAATGCTGCTTATGACCACCACCAATGTGACGAGTGGTAATACGGCCATTGTTGTTACGACCACCAGACTTCGATTTCTTCTCGAGCAGCGGTGCGTGAGGAGCGCCTTTATGCAGCTCCTGGTTGACCACCTTGACCACAAAACGGCGGCCAGGGGAAGTCGGTTTGCATTTAACGATTGCCATGATGCACCCCTTCCTTACTCAGCACTGCTGCTGAAATCGAGATCTTGGCCTGGCTGAAGGGAGATAACTGCCTTCTTCCAGTCATTACGCTTGCCCAGACCGCGAGCAGTGCGCTTGCTCTTACCCAGAACGTTCAGGGTAGTAACACGCTCTACTTTCACGCTGAACAGGCTTTCGACGGCCTTCTTGATTTCCAGCTTGGTTGCATCAGTAGCAACCTTGAAAACGAACTGGCCTTTCTTGTCTGCCAGAACCGTAGCCTTCTCGGAAACGTGCGGGCCAAGCAGAACTTTAAATACGCGTTCCTGGTTCATCCCAGCAGCTCCTCGAATTTCTTCACGGCCGACACGGTGATCAACACCTTGTCGTATGCGATCAGACTAACTGGATCGGAACCTTGCACGTCACGTACATCAACGTGTGGCAGGTTGCGAGCAGCCAGGTACAGGTTCTGATCAACAACTTCAGACACGATCAGGACATCAGTCAGACCCATGCCATTCAGTTTGCTCAGCAGATCTTTGGTTTTCGGCGCTTCAACAGCGAAGTCCTGAACCACGACCAGACGATCAGTACGCACCAGTTCAGCAAGGATGGAGCGCAGAGCAGCGCGATACATCTTCTTGTTGAGCTTCTGGGAGTGATCCTGTGGACGAGCTGCGAAAGTGGTACCGCCGCCACGCCAGATTGGGCTACGAATAGTACCGGCACGAGCACGGCCAGTACCTTTCTGACGCCAAGGGCGCTTGCCGCCACCAGAAACGTCGGAACGGGTCTTTTGCTGCTTGCTACCTTGACGGCCGCCAGCCATATAGGCCACGACTGCTTGGTGAACCAGCGTCTCGTTGAAATCGCCGCCAAATGTCAGTTCGGAAACTTCGATCGCTTGAGCGTCATTTACATTTAATTGCATGTCAGCTTCCCCTTAACCGCGAGCCTTGGCCGCTGGACGTACAACCAGGTTGCCGCCAGTAGCGCCAGGAACAGCACCCTTGACCAACAACAGATTGCGTTCAGCGTCGACGCGCACTACTTCGAGGGACTGCACGGTCACGCGCTCAGCGCCCATATGACCGGACATTTTCTTGCCCTTGAATACACGACCAGGAGTCTGGCACTGGCCAATAGAGCCCGGGACGCGGTGGGAAACGGAGTTACCGTGAGTGTTGTCTTGGCCACGGAAATTCCAACGCTTGATCGTACCCTGGAAGCCTTTACCTTTGGACTGACCGGTTACATCAACCAGTTGACCAGCAGCGAAGATTTCAGCGTTGATCAGATCGCCGGCCTGGTACTCGCCTTCTTCAAGACGGAATTCCATTACGGTACGACCAGCTGCAACGTTTGCTTTAGCGAAGTGACCTGCTTGAGCAGCAGTCACACGCGAAGCACGACGCTCGCCGACAGTGACTTGCACTGCACGATAGCCATCGGTTTCTTCAGTTTTGAACTGGGTGACGCGATTCGGCTCGATCTCAATGACCGTGACCGGAATGGAGACACCTTCTTCGGTGAAAATACGGGTCATACCGCATTTACGACCGACTACACCAATAGTCATGTTGTAAACCTCATGAGTGTACGGGGCTTTCACCCGCTATGGCCGCCCATTTCAGAGCGTTACACGACTAAGACCGAGTCTTAGCCGAGGCTGATCTGCACTTCCACACCGGCCGCAAGATCAAGCTTCATAAGTGCATCAACGGTTTTATCCGTTGGCTGGACGATATCCAGTACGCGCTTATGAGTACGGATCTCGTACTGGTCGCGCGCGTCCTTGTTGACGTGCGGGGAGACCAGAACGGTGAACCGCTCTTTACGGGTAGGCAGTGGAATTGGACCACGCACTTGAGCACCAGTACGTTTCGCGGTTTCCACGATTTCCTGGGTGGATTGGTCGATCAGGCGATGGTCAAAAGCCTTCAACCTGATACGGATTTGCTGATTTTGCATTGGATTTCAGACTCCAGGCTGCTATTCCCACCGAGCGCAATACGCCCGTTAAAAGGAGGCGCAATTCTATAGACGGGCCAACATAGTGTCAACCCAATAAAAAAGCCCCCGCTAGGCGGGGGCTTTTTTCAACTCATCGATATTACTCGATGATTTTAGCTACGACGCCAGCGCCGACGGTACGACCGCCTTCACGGATAGCGAAACGCAGGCCATCTTCCATTGCAATGGTCTTGATCAGGGTAACAGTCATTTGAATGTTATCGCCTGGCATTACCATTTCAACGCCTTCCGGCAGCTCGCAGTTACCGGTCACGTCAGTGGTCCGGAAGTAGAACTGTGGACGGTAGCCTTTGAAGAACGGAGTGTGACGACCGCCTTCTTCTTTGCTCAGAACATAAACTTCTGCGGTGAACTTGGTGTGCGGCTTAACCGAACCTGGCTTGACCAGAACCTGACCACGCTCAACGTCGTCACGCTTGGTGCCACGCAGCAGAACACCGCAGTTCTCGCCAGCACGACCTTCGTCGAGCAGCTTGCGGAACATTTCAACACCAGTGCAGGTGGTGGTGGTGGTGTCACGCAGACCAACGATTTCCAGAGCGTCTTGAACGCGAACGATACCGCGCTCGATACGACCAGTCACAACAGTACCACGACCCGAGATCGAGAATACGTCTTCGATTGGCATCAGGAATGGCTTGTCGATAGCACGCTCAGGCTCAGGAATGTAGGAGTCCAGAGTCTCAACCAGCTTACGAACGGCAGTGGTGCCCATTTCGTTATCGTCCAGACCTTCCAGAGCCATACGGGCAGAGCCGATGATGATTGGAGTGTCGTCGCCTGGGAAGTCGTAAGTGCTCAACAGATCGCGCACTTCCATCTCAACCAGTTCCAGCAGCTCAGCGTCGTCTACCAGGTCAGCCTTGTTCAGGAAGACCACGATGTACGGAACACCTACCTGACGGGACAACAGGATGTGCTCACGAGTTTGCGGCATCGGACCATCAGCAGCCGAGCAAACCAGGATCGCGCCGTCCATCTGGGCAGCACCGGTGATCATGTTCTTCACATAGTCAGCGTGACCTGGGCAGTCAACGTGAGCGTAGTGACGAATCTTCGAGTTGTACTCAACGTGAGCGGTGTTGATGGTGATACCGCGAGCTTTCTCTTCTGGTGCGCTGTCGATCTTGTCGAAGTCAACACGAGCCGAACCGAAAACTTCGGAGCAGACGCGAGTCAGAGCAGCAGTCAGAGTGGTTTTACCATGGTCAACGTGACCGATGGTGCCAACGTTGACGTGCGGTAGGGAACGATCAAATTTTTCTTTAGCCACGACAATTAACTCCTTGCCTAAAGGGCTGAATCAGCCTTGTTTTTTAGTGACAGCTTCTGCGACATGCGCCGGAGCCGTATCATATTTTTTGAATTCCATAGAGTAGCTTGCGCGACCCTGAGACATGGAACGGACGTCGGTCGCATAACCGAACATCTCACCCAGCGGAACCTCGGCACGAATCACTTTGCCGGAAACCGTGTCTTCCATACCCAAGATCATGCCGCGACGACGGTTCAGGTCACCCATCACGTCACCCATATAGTCCTCAGGTGTAACAACCTCTACAGCCATGATCGGTTCAAGCAGCTCACCACCACCTTTGGTAGCCAGTTGCTTGGTTGCCATGGAAGCAGCCACCTTGAACGCCATCTCGTTGGAGTCGACGTCGTGGTAAGAACCATCAAAAACGGTAGCCTTCAGGCCGATCAGCGGATAACCGGCAACAACGCCGTTCTTCATCTGCTCTTCGATACCCTTCTGGATAGCCGGGATGTATTCCTTAGGAACCACACCACCCACCACTTCGTTCACGAATTGCAGACCTTCCTGACCTTCATCAGCAGGAGCAAAACGAATCCAGCAATGGCCGAACTGACCACGACCACCGGACTGGCGAACGAACTTGCCTTCGATTTCGCAGTTCTTCGTGATGCGCTCACGATAGGAAACCTGCGGCTTACCGATGTTGGCTTCGACGTTGAACTCACGGCGCATCCGGTCAACCAGGATGTCCAGGTGCAACTCGCCCATGCCGGAGATGATCGTTTGACCAGTCTCTTCATCAGTCTTGACGCGGAAAGACGGGTCTTCCTGAGCAAGTTTGCCCAGAGCGATACCCATTTTTTCCTGGTCGTCCTTGGTCTTAGGCTCTACGGCAACCGAAATAACCGGCTCCGGGAAGTCCATGCGAACCAGGATGATTGGCTTGTCAGCGGAGCAGAGGGTGTCACCAGTGGTAACGTCCTTCATGCCGATCAGGGCCGCGATGTCGCCAGCGCGTACTTCCTTGATCTCTTCGCGGGTGTTTGCGTGCATTTGCACCATACGACCCACGCGCTCTTTCTTGCCTTTAACCGAGTTGATCACGCCGTCGCCGGAGCTCAACACGCCCGAGTAAACGCGAGCAAAGGTCAAAGTACCCACGAATGGGTCAGTAGCGATCTTGAACGCCAGAGCCGAGAACGGCTCGCTGTCGTCCGCATGACGCTCCATTTCAACAGTCTCGTCATCCGGGTCGGTACCCTTGATGGCAGGAATGTCGACTGGCGCCGGCAGGAAGTCGATAACGGCGTCGAGAACCAGGGGAACACCCTTGTTCTTGAAGGAAGAACCGCAAACAGCCAAGACGATCTCACCAGCGATAGTACGCTGACGCAGAGCAGCCTTGATTTCCTCGATGGTGAGTTCTTCACCTTCGAGATACTTGTTCATCAGCTCTTCGCTGGCCTCGGCAGCAGCCTCAACCATGTTGCTGCGCCACTCTTCAGCCAGTTCCTGCATATCTGCCGGAATAGCCTCGCGACGAGGAGCCATGCCCTTGTCGGCATCATCCCAGTAGACCGCTTCCATATTGATCAGATCAACCTGACCCTGGAAGTTGTCTTCCGAACCAATGGCCAACTGGATTGGCACCGGAGTGTGACCCAGGCGCTTTTTGATCTGATCGATCACGCGCAGGAAGTTCGCACCAGCACGGTCCATCTTGTTTACATAAACAAGACGTGGGACGCCGTATTTGTTGGCTTGACGCCATACGGTTTCCGACTGAGGCTCAACACCCGAAGTACCGCAGAACACAACGACCGCGCCATCGAGCACGCGCAACGAGCGCTCCACTTCAATGGTGAAGTCAACGTGGCCCGGGGTATCGATGATGTTGAAGCGATACTTGTCGAACTGCTTGACAGAACCCGACCAGAAGGCCGTGGTTGCAGCGGAGGTGATAGTAATACCACGCTCCTGCTCCTGCACCATCCAGTCCATGGTCGCGGCGCCGTCGTGCACCTCGCCCATCTTGTGGTTTACGCCAGTGTAAAAAAGGACGCGCTCGGTGGTGGTGGTTTTACCAGCATCCACGTGAGCAACGATACCGATGTTACGGTAGCGGTTAATCGGAGTAGTACGAGCCATAAAGCCCTCGCAAAATTAGTGACGCTAAAATTAGAAGCGGTAGTGCGAGAAAGCCTTGTTAGCTTCAGCCATACGGTGCACGTCTTCACGCTTCTTAACTGCAGCACCTTTACCTTCAGCAGCGTCCAACAGTTCGCCAGCCAAACGCAGAGCCATAGACTTCTCGCCACGCTTACGGGCGAAGTCTACCAACCAGCGCATTGCCAGAGCGTTACGACGGGACGGACGAACTTCGACCGGAACCTGGTAAGTAGCACCGCCTACACGGCGCGACTTCACTTCGACCAGCGGAGCGATGGCGTCGAGAGCTTTCTCGAAGATTTCCAGGGGGTCGCTGTTCTTGCGTTCTTTAACCTTCTCCAGCGCGCCATAAACGATACGCTCGGCAACGGCTTTCTTGCCGCTTTCCATTACGTGGTTCATGAACTTGGCCAGGATTTGGCTTCCGTATTTTGGATCGTCAAGCACTTCGCGCTTGGCTGCTACGCGTCTTCTTGGCATGGATAAGCCCTCAAACGGTCTTCAGGTTCGCTCGGAATCGGTGCCCTTTCGGGACGCCTCCGACCTTACTCTTATCGACTCAGAAAAATAGATAATTCAGTTTTTTACAAAAAGCCGCTACTACTTAGGCTTCTTGGTACCGTACTTCGAACGACCTTGGTTACGACCTTTCACGCCGGAAGTATCCAAAGAGCCGCGAACGGTGTGATAACGAACACCTGGCAAGTCTTTTACACGACCGCCGCGGATCAGTACCACGCTGTGCTCTTGCAGGTTGTGGCCTTCACCGCCGATGTACGAGGAAACCTCGAAACCGTTGGTCAGACGCACACGGCATACTTTACGCAGTGCCGAGTTAGGTTTTTTCGGCGTAGTGGTATACACGCGAGTGCACACGCCACGACGTTGCGGGCAGTTCTGCAGCGCAGGCACGTCGGATTTCTCGACGATACGCTTACGCGGCTGACGTACCAGCTGGTTGATAGTTGCCATCTACTAGCTCCACTGTTGTCTTGCGACGCTATTGTCTTGCAAGAAAAGCAAAAATGGCAGGAACGAATTCCCGCCAAATTTAGGGGTACAAGAGTCTAAAGAGGATCTTGTCCCCAGTCAAGGCAAGGCCCCGACCTCCCCGCTCAACGAACCTCGACAAATGCATCGATCCGCTGAACGGGGCTGTCAGGGCCCGGCGCCTATTTATCGCAGAACTCAGTTACCGCTCGAGTTCAGCGCTTCGGTCAGTGCAGCTTCCACTTCACTGGCGCTAACGCGCAACGGTTTGTCAGCTTCACGGCGACGCTTACGCTCGCTGTGATAAGCCAAACCGGTACCGGCCGGGATCAAACGACCCACAACCACGTTTTCTTTCAGGCCGCGCAGGTAATCGCGCTTGCCGGTTACCGCCGCTTCGGTCAGTACGCGGGTAGTCTCTTGGAAAGAGGCTGCCGAGATGAACGATTCGGTGGACAACGACGCCTTGGTGATACCCAGCAACACTCGAGTGAACTTGGAAACGAATTTCTCGTCCGCGCTCAAACGCTCGTTCTCGACCAAAACGTGAGTCAGCTCCATCTGGTCGCCCTTGATGAAAGTGGAATCGCCAGATTCAGCGATTTCAACTTTACGCAGCATCTGACGCAGGATGGTCTCGATGTGCTTATCGTTGATCTTCACGCCTTGCAGACGATAAACGTCCTGGATCTCGTTGACGATGTACTTGGCCAGCGCACTCACACCCAGCAGACGCAGGATGTCGTGTGGATCGCTCGGACCGTCGGAGATAACTTCGCCGCGGTTTACCTGTTCGCCTTCGAAGACGTTCAGGTGACGCCACTTCGGAATCAGCTCTTCGTACGGATCGCTACCGTCGTTCGGGGTAATGACCAGACGGCGCTTGCCTTTGGTCTCTTTACCGAACGCGATGGTGCCGCTGACTTCAGCCAGAATCGAGGCTTCTTTCGGACGACGAGCTTCGAACAAGTCGGCAACACGCGGCAGACCACCGGTGATGTCACGGGTTTTCGAAGTTTCTTGCGGGATACGAGCGATAACATCACCGATCGCGATCTGCGCACCATCCGCAACGCCGACCAGGGCGTTGGCTGGCAGGAAGTACTGAGCCGGTACGTCGGTACCTGGCAACAGCAGATCCTTGCCATCCATGCCTACCATCTTCACGGCAGGACGGATGTCTTTGCCGGCAGCTGGACGGTCTTTGGCGTCGAGTACTTCAATGTTGGTCATACCGGTCAATTCGTCAGTCTGACGCTTGATCGTGATGCCTTCTTCCATGCCCACGTAGGTCACGGTACCTTTCATTTCGGTAACGATTGGGTGAGTGTGCGGATCCCACTTGGCCACGATTGCGCCAGCGTCGACCTTGTCACCCTCTTTCACCGAAATCACAGCACCGTACGGCAGCTTGTAACGCTCACGCTCACGACCGAAGTCATCCGCGATTGCCAGCTCACCGGAACGGGACACAGCCACCAGGTGACCATCCACCCGCTCAACGTGCTTCAGGTTGTGCAGACGGACAGTACCGCCATTCTTCACCTGAACGCTGTCAGCAGCAGAGGTCCGGCTCGCCGCACCACCAATGTGGAACGTACGCATCGTCAGCTGTGTACCTGGCTCACCGATCGACTGAGCAGCGATAACGCCGACAGCTTCACCAATGTTCACCTGGTGACCACGAGCCAAGTCACGGCCGTAGCACTTGGCGCAGATGCCGTAGCGGGTTTCGCAGCTGATCGGCGAACGAACGATTACTTCGTCGATGCTGTTCAGCTCGATGAACTCGACCCACTTCTCATCGACCAGAGTGCCGGCAGGAACGATAACGTCCTCAGTACCTGGCTTGAATACGTCGCGAGCAATTACACGACCCAACACGCGCTCACCCAACGGCTCTACAACGTCGCCGCCTTCGATGTGCGGAGTCATCACCAGACCGTGTTCGGTGCCGCAGTCGATCTCGGTAACAACCAGATCCTGCGCCACGTCTACCAGACGACGAGTCAGGTAACCGGAGTTCGCAGTTTTCAACGCGGTATCCGCCAGACCTTTACGAGCACCGTGAGTAGAGATGAAGTACTGAAGTACGCTCAAACCTTCACGGAAGTTCGCAGTAATCGGCGTTTCAATGATGGAACCGTCCGGCTTGGCCATCAGACCACGCATACCGGCGAGCTGACGGATCTGCGCAGCAGAACCCCGTGCGCCCGAGTCGGCCATCATGTACATCGAGTTGAAGGACTCTTGGTCGACTTCGACGCCGTGACGGTCGATAACCTTCTCTTTCGAGAGGTTCGACATCATCGCCTTGGAAACTTCGTCGTTCGCCTTGGACCAAAGGTCGATCACTTTGTTGTACTTCTCGCCCTGGGTTACCAGGCCGGAGGCGTACTGACTTTCGATCTCTTTCACTTCGTCGGTAGCAGCACCGATGATGGCCGCTTTTTCATCAGGGATAACGAAGTCGTTAACACCAATGGAAACGCCGGAAATGGTCGAATAGGCAAAACCGGTGTACATCAACTGGTCAGCGAAGATCACGGTCTCTTTCAAACCAACCACGCGATAGCACTGGTTGATCAGTTTGGAGATCGCCTTTTTCTTCATCGGCAGGTTGACGACGTCGAAGGACAGGCCTTTTGGCACAACCTGGAACAACAGCGCACGGCCGACAGTGGTGTCGACGATACGGGTGTTGGTCACGCTGCCACCGTCACGATCGTTTACGGTTTCGTTGATCCGAACTTTGACTTTGGCATGCAGCGCGGCTTCGCCGGCGCGGAATACACGGTCAACTTCTTGCAGATCCGCGAACACACGACCTTCGCCTTTGGCGTTGATCGCTTCACGAGTCATGTAGTACAGACCCAATACAACGTCCTGCGACGGCACGATGATTGGCTCACCGTTGGCTGGCGACAGAATGTTGTTGGTCGACATCATCAACGCACGCGCTTCCAACTGGGCTTCCAGTGTCAGCGGTACGTGCACGGCCATTTGGTCGCCGTCGAAGTCGGCGTTGTACGCAGCACAGACCAGTGGGTGCAGCTGGATCGCCTTACCTTCGATCAGTACTGGCTCAAACGCCTGGATACCCAGACGGTGAAGGGTCGGAGCACGGTTGAGGAGTACCGGGTGTTCGCGAATTACTTCAGCAAGAACGTCCCAAACCTCTGGCAGCTCGCGCTCAACCATTTTCTTCGCGGCTTTGATGGTGGTGGCCAGGCCACGCATTTCCAACTTGCCGAAAATGAACGGTTTGAACAGCTCGAGAGCCATTTTCTTCGGCAGACCGCACTGGTGCAGACGCAGGGTCGGACCTACGGTAATTACCGAACGACCGGAGTAGTCAACACGCTTACCGAGCAGGTTCTGACGGAAACGACCTTGCTTACCCTTGATCATGTCAGCCAGGGATTTCAGAGGACGCTTGTTGGAACCAGTGATAGCGCGGCCACGACGACCGTTGTCGAGCAGGGCGTCGACGGCTTCCTGCAACATACGCTTTTCGTTGCGCACGATGATGTCCGGAGCGGACAGATCAAGCAGGCGCTTCAAGCGGTTGTTACGGTTGATCACTCGACGATACAGATCGTTGAGGTCGGAAGTCGCGAAACGACCGCCATCCAGCGGGACCAGTGGACGCAGATCTGGCGGCAGAACCGGCAGAACGGTCAGCACCATCCACTCTGGCAGGTTGCCGGAACCCTGGAAGGCTTCCATCAACTTCAGACGCTTGGACAGCTTCTTGATTTTGGTTTCGGAGTTGGTTTGCGGAATCTCTTCACGCAGACGGCCAATCTCGTGCTCCAGATCGATAGCGTGCAGCAGCTCACGGACAGCCTCGGCACCCATGCGGGCGTCGAAATCATCACCGAACTCTTCCAGCGCTTCGAAGTACTGCTCGTCGTTCAGCAGCTGACCTTTTTCAAGGGTGGTCATGCCTGGATCGATAACGACATAGCTCTCGAAGTAGAGAACGCGTTCGATATCACGCAGGGTCATGTCCATCAGCAAACCGATACGGGACGGCAGCGATTTCAGGAACCAGATGTGGGCGACAGGCGATGCCAGTTCGATGTGCGCCATGCGCTCACGACGAACCTTGGCCAGCGCAACTTCAACGCCGCACTTCTCGCAGATCACACCACGATGCTTCAAGCGCTTGTACTTACCGCACAGGCACTCGTAATCCTTTACCGGGCCAAAGATCTTGGCGCAGAACAGGCCGTCACGCTCAGGCTTGAACGTACGGTAGTTGATGGTTTCCGGCTTTTTAACTTCACCGAAGGACCACGAACGGATCATCTCAGGCGATGCCAATCCGATACGGATGGCGTCGAACTCTTCGACTTGACCCTGGTTTTTCAGCAAATTCAGTAGGTCTTTCAAGGCCTTTCCTCCTGGCGGAGCAGAGAGCGGGCAATCCTGCCCCGCTCTCGATTCGCGTCACGTGTTATTCGGTTTCCAGATCGATATCGATGCCGAGGGAACGAATTTCCTTGATCAACACGTTGAAGGACTCGGGCATGCCCGGCTCCATACGGTGATCGCCGTCCACGATGTTTTTGTACATCTTGGTCCGACCGTTCACATCGTCCGACTTCACTGTGAGCATTTCTTGCAGAGTGTATGCCGCGCCGTATGCTTCCAGCGCCCAGACCTCCATCTCCCCGAAACGCTGACCACCGAACTGTGCCTTACCACCCAGCGGTTGCTGGGTAACCAGGCTGTAAGAACCAGTAGAACGAGCGTGCATCTTGTCGTCTACCAAGTGGTTCAGCTTCAGCATGTACATGTAGCCAACGGTAACCGGACGCTCGAACTTGTTGCCGGTACGGCCGTCAGTCAGCTGCATCTGGCCGCTTTCTGGCAAGTCAGCCAGTTTCAGCATGGCCTTGATTTCGCTTTCCTTGGCACCGTCGAACACTGGAGTGGCCATCGGAACGCCGCCGCGCAGGTTCTTAGCCAGGTCCATGATCTCCTGGTCGGAGAAGGTGTCCAGCTCTTCGTTGCGACCGCCGATCTCGTTATAGATCTCGTGCAGGAACTTGCGCAGATCAGCGATCTTGCGCTGCTCTTCGATCATGCGGTTGATCTTCTCGCCCAGACCTTTGGCTGCGAGGCCCAGGTGGGTTTCAAGGATCTGACCGACGTTCATACGCGAAGGTACGCCCAACGGGTTGAGGACGACGTCGACCGGGGTGCCATTGGCATCGTGCGGCATGTCTTCAACCGGCATGATCACGGAGACCACACCCTTGTTACCGTGACGACCGGCCATCTTGTCGCCCGGCTGGATGCGACGACGGATTGCCAGGTAAACCTTGACGATTTTCAGCACACCTGGAGCAAGGTCATCGCCCTGCTGCAGTTTGCGCTTCTTGTCTTCGAACTTGTCGTCCAGCAGACGGCGGCGATCAACGATGTAGGCCTGGGCCTTCTCAAGCTGCTCGTTCAGAGCATCTTCAGCCATGCGCAGTTTGAACCACTGGCCATGCTCAAGACCGTCGAGAACTTCGTCGGTGATTTCCTGACCTTTCTTCAGACCGGCGCCGCCTTCGGCTTTGTGGCCGACCAGAGCGGAACGCAGACGTTCGAAAGTAGCGCCTTCAACGATACGGAACTCTTCGTTCAGGTCCTTGCGGATCTCGTCGAGCTGGGTCTTCTCGATCGACAGAGCACGAGCATCACGCTCGACACCGTCACGAGTGAAGACCTGTACGTCGATAACAGTACCTTTGGTGCCGGTAGGCACACGCAGGGAGGTGTCTTTAACGTCGCTGGCTTTTTCACCGAAGATGGCACGCAGCAGTTTTTCTTCCGGGGTCAGCTGAGTCTCGCCTTTCGGAGTGACCTTACCTACCAGAATGTCGCCTGCGCCAACTTCAGCACCTACGTAAACGATACCGGCTTCGTCCAGTTTGTTCAGTGCAGCTTCACCCACGTTCGGGATGTCTGCAGTGATTTCCTCTGGCCCAAGCTTGGTGTCACGCGCCACACAGGTCAGTTCCTGGATGTGGATCGTGGTGAAACGGTCTTCCTGAACCACACGCTCGGACAGGCAGATGGAGTCTTCGAAGTTGAAGCCGTTCCATGCCATGAACGCGATGCGCATGTTCTGACCCAGAGCCAGCTCACCCATATCGGTGGACGGGCCGTCGGCCATGATGTCGCTGCGCTGAACCCGATCACCCTTGCTCACCAGTGGACGCTGGTTGATGCAGGTGTTCTGGTTGGAACGGGTGTACTTGGTCAGGTTGTAGATGTCGACACCAGCTTCGCCGGTTTCAACTTCGTCATCAGCAACACGAACCACGATACGGCTAGCATCGACCGAGTCAATCACGCCGCCACGACGAGCCACGACGCAAACGCCGGAGTCACGAGCAACGTTGCGCTCCATGCCGGTACCGACCAACGGCTTGTCGGCACGCAGGGTCGGTACAGCCTGACGCTGCATGTTCGAACCCATCAACGCACGGTTGGCGTCATCGTGCTCGAGAAACGGGATCAGCGACGCAGCAACCGAAACTACCTGCTTCGGCGAAACGTCCATCAAGGTGACATCTTCCGGCGCCTTGACGGTGAACTCGTTCAAGTGACGAACAGCTACCAGCTCGTCGATCAGGACTTTCTTATCGTTCATCGTGGCCGAAGCCTGAGCGATCACGTGATCAGCTTCTTCGATGGCGGACAGGAACACGATCTCGTCAGTGACCAGAGCGTCCTTGACCACACGGTACGGACTCTCGAGGAAGCCGTACTGGTTGGTGCGCGCATAAGCGGCCAGGGAGTTGATCAGGCCGATGTTCGGACCTTCCGGCGTTTCAATCGGGCATACACGACCATAGTGAGTCGGGTGTACGTCACGAACTTCAAAGCCGGCGCGCTCACGAGTCAAACCGCCAGGGCCGAGTGCAGAGACACGACGCTTGTGGGTAATCTCGGACAGCGGGTTGTTCTGGTCCATGAACTGGGACAGCTGGCTGGAACCGAAGAACTCTTTCACCGCCGCAGCCACTGGCTTGGCGTTGATCAGGTCTTGCGGCATCAGGCCTTCGCTTTCAGCCATCGACAAACGCTCTTTGACCGCACGCTCAACACGCACCAGGCCAACGCGGAACTGGTTTTCAGCCATTTCGCCTACGCAGCGAACACGGCGGTTACCCAGGTGGTCGATGTCATCGACGATGCCTTTGCCGTTACGGATATCAACCAGAGTCTTGAGGACTGCGACGATATCTTCTTTGCACAACACGCCCGAACCTTCGATCTCGGTACGACCGATACGACGGTTGAACTTCATCCGGCCGACCGCAGACAGGTCATAGCGCTCAGGGCTGAAGAACAGGTTGTTGAACAGGGTCTCGGCAGCATCTTTGGTTGGCGGCTCGCCAGGACGCATCATGCGATAGATCTCGACCAGCGCTTCCAATTGGTTGCTGGTGGAGTCGATCTTCAGAGTGTCGGAGACGAACGGACCACAGTCGATATCGTTGGTGTACAGCGTCTCGATGCGAACGACCTGGGCCTTGGCAATTTTCGCCAGGATCTCGGTGTTCAGCTCGGTGTTGCACTCAGCCAGGATTTCGCCGGTTGCCGGATGCACGATGACCTTGGCGGTAGTGCGACCCAGGACATAGTCCAGAGGCACTTGCAGCTCTTTGATCCCGGCTTTTTCCAGCTGATTGATGTGACGAGCGGTGATACGACGACCCTGCTCGACAATAACCTTGCCTTTGTCATCCTGAATATCGAGAACAGCAATTTCACCACGCAGGCGCTGAGGCACCAGCTCCAGGTTGAGGCTTTCACCCTGCACATGGAATACGTTGGTGGTGTAGAACGCGTCGAGCACTTGTTCAGTGGTATAGCCAAGCGCACGCAGCAGTACCGATGCAGGCAGCTTGCGACGACGGTCGATACGCACGAACACGCAGTCTTTCGGGTCGAACTCGAAGTCCAGCCACGAACCGCGGTAAGGAATGATCCGCGCGGAGTACAGCAGTTTACCGGAGCTGTGCGTCTTGCCGCGGTCGTGGTCGAAGAACACGCCCGGGGAACGGTGCAACTGGGAAACGATTACGCGCTCGGTACCGTTGATTACGAAGGTACCGTTCTCAGTCATCAGGGGGATTTCACCCATGTAGACTTCTTGCTCTTTGATGTCCTTGATCGCTTTGTTCGACGATTCTTTGTCGAAAATGATCAGACGAACTTTTACCCGCAAAGGTACGGCGTACGTGACACCGCGCAGCACGCATTCTTTGACATCAAATGCCGGTTCGCCCAAGCGATAACCGACGTACTCCAGCGCAGCATTGCCGGAGTAGCTGATGATCGGGAAAACGGATTTGAAGGCCGCATGCAGGCCCACGTCGCGGAACTGATCTTTAGTCGCTCCCGCTTGCAAGAATTCACGATACGAATCCAGCTGGATGGCCAGGAGGTACGGCACATCCATGACGTCCGGCAACTTGCTAAAGTCCTTGCGGATACGTTTTTTCTCAGTATATGAGTAAGCCATCAGCGTTCCCCAGCTTGGTCACCTGCTTGTTTGGCCCCTCCCGACGGGAGCAGCCAGAAAATCTTGCAAACCCCATGGTTTGCGCCACCGCATCGGGTGGTTACAGCACGTTAGTGGCGACGACCGAGTCGATTGCCAATAACGGAAAAAGGCCGGTGGCAAGAGCCACCAGCCATCAGCCTTCCGCTTAACGCTTGGGCTGGAGACGCAAAGTCGATGCTTACTTCAGCTCGACTTTAGCGCCTGCTTCTTCCAAGGTAGCCTTGGCTTTGTCAGCAGCGTCTTTAGCTACAGCTTCCAGAACCATGCCTGGAGCGCCGTCAACTACAGCCTTGGCTTCTTTCAAGCCCAGACCGGTCAGCTCACGTACAGCCTTGATCACGTTAACTTTCTTCTCGCCAGCTTCAAGCAGCATGACGTTGAATTCGGTTTGCTCTTCAGCAACGGCAGCAGCAACAGCTGGGCCAGCGGAAGCAGCAGCAGCGGTAACGCCGAATTTTTCTTCGAAAGCTTTGATCAGCTCAACAACCTGAATAACGGACATTTCAGCTACGGCGTTGAGGATATCGTCTTGAGAGATAGACATGACTCTAATTCCTGATTTGGGGACGGCCTACGCGACCATCGAAATAAACAAAAAAGCGCGAAAGGAAGTGCTCAGCCTTAGGCTGCAACAGCTTCTTTTTGGTCGCGAATAGCCGCCAGAGTACGAGCCAACTTGCTGGTAGCGCCTTGAATCACGCTCATCAGCTGGGAAATTGCTTCGTCACGGGTCGGCAGAGTTGCCAGTACGTCGATCTGATTAGCTGCGAGGAACTTGCCCTCGAACGCAGCTGCCTTGATCTCGAACTTGTCCTGACCTTTGGCGAATTCCTTGAACAAACGGGCAGCAGCGCCAGGATGTTGGTTGGAGAACGCGATCAAGGTCGGGCCAGTGAACACGTCGTTGAGAACACTGTATTCAGTGTCAGCAACAGCGCGCTTGAGCAGGGTGTTACGTACAACACGTACGTAAACGCCAGCTTCACGAGCCTCTTTACGGAGTCCGGTCATCGCGCCTACTGTTACGCCACGGGCATCAGCCACGACAGCGGACAGAGCGACTTTGGCAGCCTCGTTGACTTCAGCGACGATGGCCTTCTTGTCTTCGAGTTTAATTGCCACGGGTTTAACTCCTGCTTGTTACCGTTTCATCCAGTCGAGACCGGATGTCGTTTTGGTGTCTGATTCGGTAAGGAACCGGGAGCACCATCTGCGTAGGCTTGAGGTTTAAGACTTGCGTCGCCTACGGTCTTGGATAGCCCCCGCCAGGCAGGGACCCCAATCTTTCAATTGGCGCGATCTCTCACGCCAATTTGTGTCTTATACGTCCAGCGAACCTTGGTCGATGACCAGACCTGGGCCCATGGTGGTGCTCAGGGTAACGCGCTTGACGTAGATGCCTTTCGAGGAGGCCGGCTTGATACGCTTCAGATCAGCGATCAGGGCTTCAACGTTTTCCTTCAGCTTGACGGCGTCGAAACCGACCTTGCCAACGGAAGTGTGAATGATGCCGTTCTTGTCGGTGCGATAACGAACCTGACCAGCCTTGGCGTTTTTAACCGCGGTAGCGACGTCTGGAGTAACAGTACCGACTTTAGGGTTAGGCATCAGGCCACGTGGACCGAGGATCTGACCCAGCTGACCAACAACGCGCATTGCATCCGGGGAAGCAATAACGACGTCATAGTTCAGGTCGCCACCCTTCATTTCAGCAGCCAGATCGTCCATACCTACGCGATCAGCGCCGGCAGCCAGAGCAGCTTCAGCGGCTGGGCCCTGGGTGAAAACAGCAACGCGAACGGTCTTGCCAGTGCCGTGCGGCAGCACAGTAGCGCTACGAACAACCTGGTCGGATTTACGCGGGTCAACACCCAGGTTTACAGCGACGTCAACCGACTCGCTGAACTTGACAGTCGACAGCTCGGTCAGCAGAGCAGCGGCATCTACAAAGTTGTAGGCCTTGCCTGCTTCGATTTTGCCGGCGATAGCCTTTTGACGCTTGGTCAACTTAGCCATTACACACCCTCCACGTTAAGGCCCATGCTACGAGCAGAACCGGCGATAGTACGCACGGCTGCTTCCATATCAGCTGCAGTCAGATCCGCGTTTTTGGTTTTCGCGATTTCTTCCAGCTGAGCACGAGTCACGGTGCCAACCTTAACGGTGTTCGGACGAGCGGAACCGCTAGTCAGACCAGCAGCCTTCTTCAGCAGAACCGAAGCTGGGGTGCTTTTAGTTTCGAAAGTGAAGCTGCGGTCACTGTAAACAGTGATGATCACAGGAGTCGGCAGACCTGGCTCAAGACCCTGAGTACGGGCGTTGAATGCCTTGCAGAATTCCATGATGTTCACGCCGTGCTGACCCAGAGCCGGGCCGACGGGTGGACTTGGGTTGGCCTGTGCGGCCTTCACTTGCAGCTTGATGTAAGCAGTAATCTTCTTAGCCATGAGGCACTCCAATTACGGGTTCAAACGCCTGAAAAGGCTCCCCGGTTACTTGCGCGTTTATCCCAGTGACGACAAAACCCCACAGCCTAGGGCTGCGGGGGTATGGGATGCTTGTTCAGTTATGCCTTTTCGACCTGACTGAACTCTAACTCTACCGGAGTAGAGCGACCGAAAATGAGCACTGCCACTTGGATCCGGCTCTTTTCGTAGTTAACTTCTTCGACAGTACCGTTGAAATCAGCAAACGGACCATCTGTGACGCGCACCACTTCACCCGGCTCGAACAACGTCTTCGGCTTCGGCTTGTCGCTACCATCAGCAACACGACGCAGAATGGCTTCAGCCTCTTTGTCGGTGATCGGCGCGGGCTTGTCGGCGGTTCCGCCGATGAAACCCATCACACGAGGAGTATCCTTGACCAAGTGCCAAGTACCCTCATTCATATCCATCTGAACCAGCACATAGCCTGGAAAGAACTTGCGCTCGCTTTTGCGTTTCTGGCCATTACGCATTTCAACCACTTCTTCAGTGGGAACCAGAATTTCGCCAAAGCCTTCTTCCATGCCAGCCAGCTTCACACGCTCGATCAACGAGCGCATGACATGCTTCTCGTAACCCGAGTAAGCATGCACAACGTACCAACGCTTAGCCACGGGACACCCTTAGCCAACAATCAAGGAAACAAGCCAGCCGAGCAGGGAGTCAAGCCCCCACAACAGCAACGCCATAACCAGAACAACAGCCACAACAATCAACGTGGTCTGCGTGGTTTCTTGGCGAGTTGGCCATACGACTTTACGAATTTCGGTGCGAGCTTCCTTAACCAGTACAAAGAAAGACTTGCCCTTGACAGTCTGCAGGCCTACAAAGGCAGCTACAGCAGCAATGACGAGCAACACGAGTACGCGGTACAGGATCGGCGAACCGGAGTAATACTGATTACCCACAACACCGACAACCACCAAAGCGACTACTACAAGCCACTTAAGCAGATCGAAGCGAGAACCTTGAGCTTCAGCCTTGGGTGTCATCTAAGAAAATCCTGTGAAAAGAAAGCCAGACACACCGAGTGAATCTGGCAGGTCAGGAGGGAATCGAACCCCCAACCTACGGTTTTGGAGACCGTCGCTCTGCCAATTGAGCTACTGACCTAAAAACAAAATCAGGCCGACCATTATGTCGGCCCGACAAAGATACTTCAACAACTTACTCGATGACTTTTGCCACGACACCGGCGCCGACGGTACGACCGCCCTCACGAATGGCGAAACGCAAACCATCTTCCATTGCAATGGTCTTGATCAGGGTAACGGTCATCTGAACGTTATCACCCGGCATCACCATTTCAACGCCTTCCGGCAATTCGCAATTACCGGTCACATCAGTCGTACGGAAGTAGAACTGCGGACGGTAACCCTTGAAGAATGGGGTATGACGACCACCCTCCTCCTTGCTCAGAACGTAAACCTCAGCAACAAACTTGGTGTGAGGCTTCACGCTACCTGGCTTGACCAAAACCTGACCACGCTCAACGTCGTCACGCTTGGTACCACGCAGCAGAACACCACAGTTCTCGCCAGCACGACCTTCGTCGAGCAACTTGCGGAACATCTCAACACCCGTACAAGTGGTCTTGATAGTATCACGCAGACCAACAATCTCGATCTCTTCCTGAATCTTGACGATTCCGCGCTCGATACGCCCAGTCACAACAGTACCGCGACCAGAAATAGAGAACACATCCTCGATCGGCATCAGGAACGGCTTGTCAATTGCACGAACCGGCTCAGGAATATAGCTATCCAGAGTCTCAACGAGCTTACGAACCGCAGTGGTACCCATCTCGTTGTCATCTTGGCCGTTCAGAGCCATCAAAGCGGAACCGATGATAATCGGAGTGTCGTCGCCTGGGAAATCGTAAGTGCTCAGCAGATCACGCACTTCCATCTCAACCAGCTCCAGCAGCTCAGCATCGTCAACCATGTCAGCCTTATTCAGGAAGACAACGATGTACGGAACGCCAACCTGACGAGACAACAGGATGTGCTCACGAGTCTGCGGCATAGGACCATCAGCGGCCGAGCAAACCAGGATCGCGCCATCCATCTGGGCAGCGCCGGTGATCATGTTTTTTACGTAGTCAGCGTGACCCGGGCAGTCAACGTGTGCGTAGTGACGCACAGCCGAGTCATATTCAACGTGAGCGGTATTGATGGTGATACCGCGAGCTTTTTCTTCCGGGGCGCTATCGATCTTGTCGAAGTCAACTTTTGCCGAACCGAAAACCTCGGAGCAGACACGAGTCAGCGCAGCGGTCAGCGTGGTCTTACCGTGGTCGACGTGACCAATGGTACCTACGTTGACGTGCGGCTTATTACGTTCGAACTTTTCCTTAGCCATCGAAATCACCCTCAGGAGAAGAATTGAGCTAGCTACATCAACCATTAAAACAAAGGCAGATATTTTCATATCTGCCTTGTTATATGGAGCTCTTGAGCGGATTTGAACCGCTGACCTCACCCTTACCAAGGGTGTGCTCTACCAACTGAGCTACAAGAGCGAAACACTGTGCACAAACAGCAAACTTGGAGCGGGTAGCGGGAATCGAACCCGCATCATCAGCTTGGAAGGCTGAGGTTCTACCACTAAACTATACCCGCGGAGCTTGCAGCTCACGCTTAAAATATGGTGGAGGGGGAAGGATTCGAACCTTCGAAGTCGTAGACGTCAGATTTACAGTCTGATCCCTTTGGCCGCTCGGGAACCCCTCCTAAGCGAGGCAGCATTCTATACTATGCTGCCCTTCTGTCAAGCATTTTCTCATTAAAAACCTGAGGTTAGCTGCATGACCTTCTGCTTCGCCGCTAACACCTCAAGAGGTGTTCACTGCGGAGCGGGCGCCATTCTATGCAAACTATTCGACAGTTGCAATGCCTTCGCACGGCATTATTTTATGTTTTAACTCATTGAATTCTTTGGAAAGGTTTTGCAGAAGCATATCGTCCGCCAGATGCCGGCTTTCTGGCTCCACACGCAGCCAATAACCGGCGGAATCAGCAAGGTTGAGTAACTGCGGCCGGACCTTGATATCCATACCACTCAACCGCTGCTCGAGTGCCTGAGCAGCTTCCTGACGAGCAAAGCCCCCCACATAAAGGCAATTGCTATCCATATCAGCCGACCGCCCCTTGTCGCGCCTCGCCACCGCATCAGCCGACTCGCTCAGCAAACGGATATCCTGCTGCGAACCACGATACAAGGTAAGCGGCATCACCTCTTTTGCCCGCAAAGGTGCCTCCTGCTGATGCCAGACGTAATAGAACCCATTGAGAACCAGCAACAACAGAAACAACCAACGCATAAAAACCTCAGGACAAGGGACACGCCATAGCCAAGCCTACAAATACAAGATCCGGGACAACCCTGGCCCCCGGCACAACCTCTGAAACCAGCCCCGCATCACCACCCGTGAGGAACACCGTGAAATTATTCTGCCCCCAATAGTTGCGCGCCAGCTCCAGCTGAGTCAGGACGAAGCCTCTCAACATCAATGAGCAACCGCGCTCAACCGCTTCGACCGTTGTAATACCCGGCACCAGCTTTTCCAATGCCCGCTCAGCTGCAAGGTCGTCATAACGGATTCGCCGTGTATGGGTGCGCAACTGGTTACGCATCAACGGCATTCCTGGACAGATGAATCCGCCCAGGTGCTCGCCATCCGCTGCAATAAAGTCAGCTGTCACTGCAGTGCCAAAATCGAGCACCAGACAAGCTCCAGACGCGAGATGGAACCCACCGAGCATCGCAAGCCACCGATCGAGACCTAACCTCTCGTACTCCTTATAACCGTTTCGAACCCCCGACATCTCACGAGCCGGCGCCGCGCAGGCAACAGATACCCCGAACGAGTCAACCAATGAAGAGATAAGCGCGCGAGTCTCTTCATTGGTCCGGACACTGACTAACCGACAGCGCGTCAGGAGCAACCCGTCACACTTATGCAAGCTGTCCAGCAGAGCGAGATCCGAATCAACCACACCCTCGGCAAATACACGAGCCGCATCAGCAAGAAGCACACGCCACTTGATGAAGCTATTACCGCAGTCGAGCTCAAGAATCATTGCGCAACCTCAAGCTGAGCTCACCGCCACTGAATACTTTTTCCACGCCACCCACCTTCAAACGTAACCCGCCCTGCCGATCGATGCCCATTACAATTCCATCAATCTGGTTAACTCCAGCGATCAACGAAACTGCGCGTCCTTGCCATAGATGGTTCTGCTCCCATTCCGCCTGGATAGCGGCAAAGCCCGAATCCTGATGGAGACTCAAATACTTCTGAAGCATCCCCCCCAGGCTAGCAACCAGGTGATTGCGATCGAAAGCCTTGCCCGCCTCGAGGCGCATCGAGGTCCATTGCTGATCGACCTCCTCAGTCATCTGCATGTTCACGTTAATCCCTACACCCAAGACGACGTGGCACACATCAGCAGGATCGCCAACCAACTCCAATAGTATCCCGGCAATCTTTTTCTGACCGACTAGAACGTCATTTGGCCACTTCAGACCCGCCTCCAGCACTCCCAACTCACGCAAGGTCTGCATTACAGCCAAACCAACGACGAGACTGAGCCCCTCAAGTTGTCGCATACCGCCATCTATACGCAGTACCAGACTGTAATAAATGTTTTCTGCGAAAGGACTTGCCCACTTTCGACCCCGCCGCCCCCTACCAGCAGTCTGTCTCTCTGCAAGCACAACAAACGGCGCAGGCAGCCCCCTCTCGATGGAGCGCAGGGCCTCTGCGTTAGTGGAGTCAATAGAGTCGAAAATCATCACCGGCCACGCACAATCCGGCGCTTGTCCGGCGATCTCGGCAGGATTTAGAAGCGTCAGCGGTGTAGCCAATTGATAGCCACGACCACGCACCTTGTGAATGGATAGATTCAGGTCGGCCTCTAAATGCTGAAGCTGCTTCCACACAGCACTGCGACTAATGCCCAAAGCAGCACCAAGCGCTTGTCCCGAGTGAAATCGACCGTCCTTCAGAAGCTTTAACAACGTCAGCATGCGCATCCCGCCTCACAATGAGGCACGCATGATAGCCATGCCTAGAGCCGTTGCATAGAAAACGCAAGACTGTGAGCTTCTTGCGCGCAAAAACAAAACCCCTACCTGCGTACGCAGATAGGGGTTTCGGAAGTTAATCTTGACGATGACCTACTCTCACATGGGGAAACCCCACACTACCATCGGCGAT